>JAILQM010000042.1 GCA_024698965.1 Eubacterium sp.
AGGTACGGTTACAGGTGCGGACGGAAACACATACGAAGTCACTTCTATCACAAAAGGAGCGGTAGCGGGAGAGTCAAGTATTACAACAGTTGTAGTAGGAGACGGAATTACGGCAATAGGAAAGGGCGCTTTTAAAAATTGCGATTCACTTACAAAAGTGGCCATCGGAGATGATGTTACAAGCATATTAAAAGATGCATTTAGAGGAGACTCTAATCTTACAAGAGTATATATAAACTCAGCAGCTCTTGAAAAGATTGGCTCATATGCTTTCGGAGGCATTAGTAAATCAGCCGTTATTAAAGTAACGGGAACAAAGAGTCAGTACAGCAGGACATATGACCTGATTGAAAAATCACATATCAATGCAAGTGTTAAAGTAAAAAGACACGCATAGCAGATTATAACAGAGCTGCTCACCTTAAACGGTGGGCAGCTTTTTTGCACGTAAAAACATCTGTATGAATTGCTAAAACGGTAGTATTGCAATATAATATTCTTGGATAAAAAGAGGAGAATAATAATGGAAAAATATTTACTTATAGATGGACACAGCATTTTAAACAGAGCATATTACGGAATCCCGACTCTTACCAATAAAGACGGACTTCATACCAATGCCGTATACGGTTTTTTGAATATTTTGTTTAAGATTTTGGACGAGGAAAAGCCGGAGTATTTGACGGTTTGTTTTGATGTGCACGCTCCAACATTCAGACATGAGATGTTCCCGGATTATAAGGGCAACAGAAAGGGCATGGATGAAGAGCTTAGGGAGCAGGTGCCTGTTATTCAGGAACTTTTGCGCGCGATGACGGTGGATGTAAAGACTCTTGAGGGTTACGAGGCAGATGATATTATAGGAACTCTTTCAAAACAAGCTGAGGATAAGGGCTTTAGCGTATCTATCGTATCCGGCGACAGAGATCTTTTGCAGCTTACATCAAATACAACAAAGCTTATTATCCCTAAGACTAAAAGAAGCGGTACGGAGATTGAGGAGTATTTTGAGAAAGACGTTATTGAAAAATATCATGTAACGCCTACGGAATTCATTGATGTAAAGGCGCTTCAGGGAGACTCCTCCGACAACTTCCCGGGTGTGGCCGGAATAGGCGAAAAGGGTGCGCAGACTCTTATAAGTGAGTATCACTCCATAGAAAATGCCTATGAGCATTTAGAGGAAATCAAGCAGAAAAGAACAAGAGAAGCTTTAAGGGAAAACTATGAGATGGGGCTTTTGTGTAAAAAGCTTGCAGCGATTAACAGGACTTCTCCTGTGGAGTTTAATGAAAAAGAATCTCTTATAGGGGATTTTTATACTCCTGAGGCCTTTGAAATAATAAAGCGCCTGGAGTTTAAAAAGCTCCTTGAGCGTTTTTCGGGAAATGTGACAAATCCTATAGAGGATAAGGTAAGGAATGTAAAACAAATGGCCGAAATATCGGCATTTTCCGGCGAAGTTTTTGTAAATCTTATAAAAAATAAAAATGAGATTACGGGAATTGTGGCATCAAAGGGAGATAAAGAAGCCCTTTCTGTGCTTTTTGAAGATGTGGGCGAAGATGAGGTGAAAAAGGCGCTTAAAACTATTATTTTAAAAGCAGAGAGGTTTATAAGCTGCGACTTAAAGAGCGTTCTTCATTTTGCTTTCGACGGCGAAGAGCTGCCGCCTTTTGAAGAAAAATATGGTGATGTGGCGCTGGCATCTTACCTTATAAATCCGCTTAAAGGAAAGTACGTATATGAATCGGCCGAAGAGGCTTTTGAGGCATATCTCGGCTTTGGTGATACGCTAAAAGAGCTCGAAGAAAAGGGAATGAAAGAGCTTTACCAAAAGATGGAGATGCCTCTTGTTTTCGTGCTTTGCGATATGGAAAAAGAAGGAATAATGATTAAAAAGGATGAGCTTTTGGCATACGGGCAAAAACTCTCCGAAAGAATCGATGTCCTTGAGAAAGAAATCCATGAAAAGGCCGGAGAAGAGTTTAATATATTATCGCCTAAACAGCTCGGAACCGTACTTTTTGAAAAGATGGGAATAAAGGGCGGCAAAAAGACAAAGACCGGATATTCTACAGCGGCAGATGTTTTGGAAAAGCTGGCAGGGGATTATCCTATAGTTAATAAGATATTGGAATACCGTCAGCTGACCAAATTAAAGTCCACATACGCCGACGCTCTTTTGGGCTATGCGGATGAGGGCAGCAGAATTCACACGGTGTTTAATCAGACGGTAACCGCAACGGGAAGACTTTCTTCGTCGGATCCCAACCTTCAGAACATTCCTATCAGGATGGAGCTTGGCAGGGAGATAAGGAAGGTGTTTGTGCCGAAAGAGGGATATTGCTTTTTGGATGCGGACTATTCCCAGATAGAGCTTAGGGTTTTGGCACATTTATCGGGAGATGAGAAGCTTATTGAGGCTTATAAATCGGCACAGGATATTCACCGCCTTACCGCTTCTTGGGTATTCGGAGTGCCTTTTGATGAGGTGACGGATTTGCAGAGAAGAAACGCAAAGGCCGTAAACTTCGGCATAATCTACGGCATGAGCTCATTCGGACTTTCCGAAGACCTTGGTATTACAAGAAAAGAAGCCGCAAAATACATGGAGCAGTATTTTGAGACCTATCCTGCGATAAAGGGATATTTGGACTCACTTGTGGAAAGCGCAAAAGAGACAGGATACGCAAAGACAATGTTTGGAAGAATAAGGCCTCTTCCGGAGATTAAATCAAGCAACTTTATGCAGAGAAGTTTTGGAGAAAGGGTTGCTATGAATGCGCCGATACAAGGCACTGCGGCAGACATTATCAAAATAGCGATGATTAATGTCTATAACAGGCTGAAAAAAGAAAACCTTAAGTCAAGGCTGCTTTTACAGGTACACGACGAGCTCCTTATCGAAACAGCGGAAGATGAAACGGATGAGGTAAGAAAAATCCTCGAAGAGGAAATGGAGGGCGCAGCAGAGCTTTCCGTTAAACTTGAGATAGATGTAAACGAAGGTAAAAACTGGCAGGAGGCTCATTAATGAAGGTAATAGGCATAACGGGCGGTATAGGAGCGGGGAAAAGCACTGTACTTAATTATCTTAAAGAAAAATACAACGCCCTCATATTTGTGACGGATGAAATTGCTCATGATGTAATGGAGCCGGGCGGAAGATGTTATGAGGATTTAAAGAAAATCCTGCCCGAAAAAGCGTTTTTATCAGACGGTTCACTTGACAGAAACACCCTTGCATCGCTGATGTACGCAGACAGGGAACTTACGCAGAAAATCAACAATCTTGTGCATCCCGCAGTTGGCGGATATTTGGAAGAAAATCTCGAAAAAGAAAGACAGAAAAAAGAGAGAAGATATGTTATAATAGAGTCGGCGCTTTATGACGGCACGGGATTTGCGCTTTTATGCGACGAAGTGTGGAATATAGATGTCACCGAAGATAACCGAAAAGCAAGGCTTATGGAGAGCAGAGGTTATTCGGAGGAAAAGGTTTTGAGCATATTTAAGAGCCAGGCCCGTTACGATGAAATGAGGAAGACTCTTAAAGTACAGATAGATAATAACGGAGAGCCACAAGTAACTTATAAAGAGGTGGATGAAGCACTTGCGGCCCTTTGAGGTGTAGGGAGGAAATATGATAGCTGAAATCGGAGACGCAAAGATTGTTTTTGGACTCGATATCGGTACCAGAAACGTAGTCGGAACTGTTGGATATAAAGATGAGGATGAAAAATTTCATGTACTTGCACAGCACGCTATAGCACATACTTCAAGAGCAATGCTTGACGGTCAGATTCACGATATTACAGCGGTTGGAAAAACCTGTCTTAAAGTAAAGGAAGCTCTTGAGGAGAAAACAGGAAAGACTCTTCAGGATGTATGTATTGCGGCAGCGGGTCGTGTTCTTAAAACGGTTACAACAGAAGTTGAACTTGAGTTTGACGAGGAGACGGTTGTTGTTGCGGACCACATTCATACTCTTGATCTTCTAGGAGTGGAAAAGGCTTCGGAGATTTTAAATGAAAATAACGATACAAAGTTTAAATTTTATTCGGTTGGATACAGCACGATTCACTACTATGTAAACGGCGATCCGATGAGCAATCTTATAGGACACAAGGTTACAAAAATATCTGAGTCTATTATAGTTACCTTCCTTCCGGAAGACGTAGTTGACGGTCTTTATACGGCAGTCGGTCTTGCGGGACTTTCTGTATATAACATGACATTAGAGCCTATTGCGGCTATTAATATTGCGATACCTAAATCATACAGAATGCTTAACATCGCTCTTGTTGATGTCGGAGCCGGAACAAGCGATATTTCTATTACAAACGAAGGTACAATTATTGCCTACGGTATGATACCAAAGGCGGGAGATGAGCTTACCGATGCGCTTGTGCAGAAGTACCTTGTGGACTTTGAAACCGCAGAGACAATGAAGCTCAGCTGCTCTAATGCAGATACTGTGGACTTTGAAGATATTCTCAAACTTCCTCACAGACTTAAGAGCGACGAAATAATAGAGACAATGCAGCCTGTTATTGATGATATGACAAAAAGTATCGCTGACAGAATAAAAGAGCTTAACGGCGGTTCGCCTGTAAGCGCGGTATTCGTAGTAGGCGGCGGCGGAAGAGTAAAGGGATTTACAGACGCTATTGCGGCTAACCTTGATATACCGTCTGAGAGAGTGGCTCTTAGAGGAGAAGAGGTTTTAGGAGACGTTATTTTTGACAATGAGGATTTGAGAAAGGATTCTCTTATCGTAACACCCGTCGGAATTTGTCTCAGCGCTTATGAACAGAAAAACAACTTCATCTTCGTTCATTTTAACGGAGAGAGACTTAAATTATATGACAATGACAAGCTTACTGTTGTAGATGCCGCAGTTCAGGCGGGATTTGCAAACGAGGATCTTTTCCCGAAGAGCGGAAAAGAGCTTAAGTTTACGATAAACGGAAAGCAAAGACTTATAAGAGGCAGCAGAGGCGAGGCGGCCGTAATTACAATAAACGGCGAGCCGGCTGCTATCGGAGATCCGATTGAGGCAAACTGTGATATTGAGATTATAGGCTCTACAGAAGGCACACCGGCAAGCTATTCGATAGAACAGCTTGAAGAATACAACACCGACAACCTTTCGTTTATGGTAAACGGGCATATGGTTATCTGCCCTAAGTTTGCAGAGGTAAACGGAGAGCTTGTATCGCAGTTTTACGATATTCAGGACGGAGACAGAATCGAGCTCAGAAACTATTACACAATTCAGCAGCTCATGGAGTTTATGGATGTCGAGCTTGATATGGATAAAGAAATCCTTGTTAACAACAAG
>JAILQM010000051.1 GCA_024698965.1 Eubacterium sp.
GTGCACCTCGTGTTTTGAGAGATACTTATCTTTGTTACTCTCTCCTATTGCACAGACGCATTTGTATGTCTTATCCAGTTTTTCTTTCTCAGTTCGTAATCGATTTGAATCATCTCCCCATATTAAAAGTATGGGGAGTTCTTTTTTATCTTCGGTTTTTTCAATCTGCTTTTCCTTTGGGATATAGGTCTTTAACAGATTTTCAAGTTTTTCGTAGCGAACCGGCTTTGCGAGATAATCGTTAAATCCCATGGCCATATAATGCTCTTTTGCGCCAACGATTGCGTCCGCGGTAAAGGCTATGATCGGGGTGTTCTGCAAAAGATCTTTTTCCTTTAATTCCGCGAGGGTCTCTTCACCGCTCATCTTTGGCATCATCTGATCAAGCAGAATACAGTCATACTTCTTCTCTTTAGCCTTTTCTATACATTCGAAACCCGATGTGGCAAGGTCCATTTTTATCTTTGTGTCACGCAAAAGGCCTGTCATAACATCAAGATTCATCTCGTTGTCATCGACAATCAAAATATGAGCCTCAGGAGCAAACAAGGTAGTCTCATCCAGCGCAACCTTGTCAATAAAATCAGAAACAGCCTTAGAAAAGTCTCCTATCAGCTCTTTTCCGGTAGAAATCTGAGTCATGTATACAGTGAAAACACTTCCCTTGCCATATTCACTTTCAACATCAATATAGCCGCCCATCATCCTTACAAGAGAATCTGTAATATGCAGTCCAAGCCCTGTTCCCTCTATCTTCTGATTTTTCTTTTGATCCAGACGTTCAAAGCTCTTGAAAAGTTTATCTCTGTCTTCTTCTTTTATTCCTATTCCGCTATCCGAAACTTTTAGGCAAAGAGATACTTCCCCATTTTCACCCTCATTCTCTGCTGAAACACTGACATGGACAAAGCCTTCTTTAGTGTACTTGATGGCGTTGTTTATGATGTTGAGCATAACCTGTCGCACGCGTATTTCATCGCCATACAGTTTTGCCGGAAGTTTATCCGAGACATCAGATCTGTAATCAAGAGCTTTTTCAACAGCCCTTCCGCGTGTCATGTTTATAACGTCGTTTAATACAGATGCCACCTCATATTCCGTCTGGACAAGTTCCATTGAACCTGCCTCAATCTTTGAAAGGTCAAGAATATCGTTTATGAGAGAGAGCAAAGTATGACCGGCTCCCTTTATGTTTACGGCATACTCTTTTGTTCCCTCCTCTTTGGTATCTCTTAAAATCATCTCATTCATTCCCAGAATACCGTTTAGAGGAGTTCTGATTTCATGGGACATATTTGCCAAAAACTTATCTTTTATCTTGCCTGCAACCTTTGCATCGTTGGCCTCAACCCTTATGCTTATAAGCTGTTTTATGGTGTGGATCATGGCACAACTGATAAATGCCAGGAGTCCGATAGCCATAAAAAGTCCCGAGAAAACGCCGTTGTGCTGGAACAGGAACATCAAAATCTGACATGCCGCAGCCACACCCAAAAACGCGAAACCTATTGCAACATAACAATAAAATGAAATTTTTCTTATTATGATGTCGTAAACTATGGTGTAGGCGATGACTATGATACTTACAAGCGCGCATACCGCAGCGATAGGGAAACTCTGAAGCAGGGTCATTTTACCCGATACAAACAGAGTTCCTACAAGAACAAAATTTAGAATTTCCAAAATTGCCGCAAATCTTATGACTTTCTCGTGACGGTTTTTCTGAAGTGAATTTATAAAGATCAAAAACGGCAGCGGCATAATTATAACCATCAAAAACGGTGTGTCGGACATAACCGACACATTGAGCGTATAAAGCTACCTGAAAATGGAGTTTGACATAACCCAGACTCCACCAAAGATAACTCCGAGAGAAAGGTCCCTCAGTTCAAGATATTGTTTGTAAACAAGCTGATAGCTAATGGAAGCTATATAACAAATACTACCAAGTAGAAGAACCGCAAGTCCTACAAAAAGCTCAGCTCCGTATTTTCCGAAAAGGTATTGTAGAATGCCAAAGCTGTTGCCTATGTATACCTGATATACAAAACCTGAGTTGTAGGCATATTCCACGCGCATGGTTTTTCCCGAATCCTCAGGGTAAACCGGCATCATGACAAAACACTCTGCGGAACGGTCTCCCAAAAGTGCATAGTCTTCCACCGAATAGTCTTTTCGAAGTTCTCCATCGATATAAACCTTTATACCCATACCTCGAAAACACAGGTTGCTTTTTTCTCTGCCCACATCATCCGGTAGTGTCGTTTCAAGTATTATGTCAGAGTCCGCCCGTCCCGGGAGTAAAAACTGCTCCTTTGAGCCATCTTCGTTTATGATAAACCACGCACTTCCGTCAAGTTCTTCGCAATAACCGCCTACTGACGGCACGTTTGCAGGAAATGAAAACTGGCCGATTACGATGTAACAGACAACTATTAAGATTATTACTGAAATTGTAATTCTGATGGTTTTCATAGCTACTCAAATACCCCGGTCATACAACAATCAATCGTCTACTGCAGGCATAATCTCTTTACAGAACCTTCTCATTCTTCTACTGCAGGCATAATCTCTTTAATGATTTCAGCCGCTTCGTCATACAGGAAATTTCTCACAAGATCAGATGCTTCCCTTAATCGCTCTCTTTGAGTAGGTCGAAACGGATAACCGGAAAGCTTTCTTACCAACTCCGATGACAGTTCATCATCAAAATCATCCAGTGCCTCAAGCAAATCGTCTGCAACCTTTTTGGCTTCTTCACCTGAGATTTCATCTGCAGGTTTTACTGCAGTCATCTCTCCTATGGGCTTTAGTTTTTCGACCAACTCTGCATACTGCTGCATAACTGCCTCATGGTTTTTAT
>JAILQM010000079.1 GCA_024698965.1 Eubacterium sp.
CCACCTTCTAAATTTCTTTAGAAAGTGGCTCAAATTATTTCGGCTTAATCCTTCTGGCTCTTCATAGTAGGGAACAACAACACGTCCCTTATCGCCGCACTGTCAGTAAGCAGCATTACAAGTCTGTCGATACCGTATCCGATACCGCCTGTAGGTGGCATACCGATTTCAAGAGCGTTAAGGAAGTCCTCGTCTGTGTGCTGAGCTTCCTCGTCACCGGCCTCTGCGTTTGCATCCTGCTGAGCGAAACGTTCTCTCTGATCGATAGGATCGTTAAGCTCTGAGTAAGCGTTGCACATCTCCCATGTATTTATAAAAAGTTCGAATCTCTCTACCTTTGAAGGGTCTGATGGCTTTTTCTTCGTAAGCGGAGAAATGTCAAGCGGATGATCCATAATAAATGTAGGCTGGATGAGGTTTTTCTCACAGTATTCTTCGAAGAAGAGATTGATAATATCTCCCTTTCTGTGATGAGCTTCATATTCGATATGGTGCTCATCCGCAAGCTTTTTAGCTGCCTCATCTCCGTCAACCTCATCAAAGTCGATTCCGGCATATTCCTTAATTGCGTCGTTCATTGTAAGACGACGGAAAGGCTTGCCAAGGTCGATCTCATGCTCACCGTAATGTATTGTTGTAGAGCCGCATACAGTCTCTGCAAGATAACGGAACATAGACTCTGTAAGTTCCATCATTCCTTCGTAATCTGTGTATGCCTGATAAAGCTCCATAAGAGTAAACTCAGGATTGTGTCTTGTATCAACACCCTCGTTTCTGTAAACTCGGCCGATTTCGTATACTCTCTCAAGTCCACCGACAATAAGTCTCTTAAGGTAAAGCTCCAATGATATTCTGAGCTTAACATCCTCATCAAGTGCATTGTAGTGTGTTTCAAAAGGTCTTGCCGCAGCACCACCCGCATTTGATACAAGAGTCGGTGTTTCAACTTCCATAAAGTCCCTTCCGTCAAGGAACTTTCTGATTTCTTTTATAATCTGAGAACGCTTTATAAAAGTGCTCTTTACTTCCGGATTCATTACAAGGTCAACGTATCTCTGACGATATCTCTGATCTGTATCTGTAAGTCCGTGGAATTTTTCAGGAAGAATCTGGAGACTCTTCGTAAGGAGAATCATCTCATCCGCATGGATTGAAATCTCTCCTGTCTTTGTTCTGAAAAGATATCCCTTTACACCGTAAATATCGCCGATATCGGATTTCTTAAAGTCAGCATAGGACTCTTCTCCGATTGAATCTCTGGCAACATATACCTGGATATCTCCCTCAAGGTCACGAACATTGCAGAACGACGCCTTACCCATAACTCGTTTAAACATCATACGTCCGGCAATGGATACCTTAATAGGAGATGCGTCCATAATCTCGCGTCTCTCATTATAATCCGCATTTACTGCCTCTTTTGCTGCCTGCTCGTCCATTCCGTCGGTGTTTACCGGCGCACGGCCCGCAAGAAGTTTGGCCTCATGCTCCTCATACAATCCCTTCGCTTCAAGAGAATGATGTGTCTGATCGTATTTTGTTATCTGAAATGGGTCCTTACCTGCTTCCTGAAGATTCGCGAGCTTCTCACGACGAACCTTAAGCAGCTGATTTAAGTCCTGCTCTGCCACTATGTGCCTCCTTATTTATCTGCTTACTTCTAATATCTTATACTCTGCTTCACCACCCGGTGTTTCTACCTTAATGGCGTCTCCGGCTTTTTTGCCGATGAGCGCTTTACCGATTGGTGATTCATTGGAAATCTTACCCTTAAGTGAGTTAGCCTCTGTAGAACCTACAATCTTGTAAGTAACTTCTTCGTCAAACTCAACATCAAACAATTTTACAGTAGATCCGAGATTGATCTTATCCTTGTCGATTTCTTCCTCAAGAATAACTTCAGAATTCTTAAGGATAGCCTCGATTTCCTCAATACGAGCCTCGATGTCTCTCTGCTCATCTTTGGCAGCATCATACTCTGCATTCTCGGATAAGTCACCCTGCTCTCTTGCTTCCTTAATCTTCTGTGCGATTTCTTTTCTTCTTACAACCTTAAGATCAGTGAGCTCATTCTGAAGTGCTTCAAGACCTTCTGTCGTCATAAGTCTCTTTTCAGCCATTTCCCGTTTCCTCCATTTATATGGTTTTGTTTATTAAGCACGGCGAATTTCTCCGCCCAAAATTAAGTCCTTAAAATTAATGAAGATTGCCGGAGACAAGTCAGTTCCCGACAATCTTCGATATTATATAGCATTCTTACGCCAATGTCAATGTTTATCCCCATTTAGAATAGCCTTTGCATGCATTTTTTGCTCCCTAAACTCCGCCGAATTCTATGCACTGCATGTAAACCTCATTTTTGCCCAAATTTAAGCATTCATTTATTGCTTTATCCTTGAGTTCCCCTATGCAGCAACACCCTATTCCAAGCTCCGTTGCCTTTAAATTCAGGTATCCCATAACTATTCCGGTATCGAGTATTCCGTAAAAATACCCGCGATCCCTGTATTTTGTCATCGACACCTCCGCGTCAAACACAAGATAGATAGAAAACGCCGATGTATCAAAAATTTCTTTGTTTAAAAAGAAATGCATATCTTTCCCCATCTCATTGCCCGCATTTAACTTCTGAAGCTTTTTCTTTGCTGCGTTTAGATAATACAGGCCGCCTGCCACGCCTTCTACCCTGTCTTCTTTTACAAGAATGTATGCCCTTACCGGATATAGTCCTCCTGCGCTCGGATAAGTCCCATGCAAAAATTCCTCTCCGTCATATCGGATTAAAACTCCCATGAGCGCCAAAAACGCTTCTTTGGATACTTTCTCGTTCGTAAAATTCCTGCAGCTTTTTCTCTTAGTCCAGATTCCATCGCTAAGAGCCGGAATATCATACGCGTTTTCCCCTATGTCTTTTTCGCCTTCAAGCACGTTTTTTCTGTAGTTACTTACATTTTCGTTTTTTAAAAAATAGTCCTCCGGATAGCTTTTCCCAAGCAGCTTAAACTGCCCTTTAAAAATTTCATCCGGCTCCTGAATATGGGTAAGCAGCACTCCCGTCTGCTCAAGCTTTGCAATAAAGCGCTTCATCTTAAGCTTTGAAATCTCATTAAACCTTTCGATCAATTCATCTTCCGTGGCTCCGTTTTGCGTAAAGTCAAAAAATGCCGGAAATATCGCCGCATAAGCCGCCGGAAACTCTGTGTTTCCTATGGTAACTTCGTTTTCCTCAACTTTATATTTATGATTCTTATTCCAAAAATATTTTACATCAATCATTTTCTTTCATCCTTTTAAGCATGTATTCGGCATATTCTTTGGGTTTGTCGAAAAGGAAAAAATGCCCGCCCTCAAAAGCATTTATCTGCAAATCTTCAGTGGCAAGCTCCCATTCTTCAAGCCTTTCTTCCTCAATCTCCGGGTCGTTTTTGCTGTATGCCGCAAACAATCTGCAGCCGAGCTTTCTACCTGAAAAGACATAAGTATCTATGATATTCATATCAGCCCTCACAGGCTCTAAGAAAAAATCTACATATTTGGGATTGCAAAGTATCTCTTCTTCCATACCGCCCAATGTTTTTAAATACTCTATAAGCTCTTCTTTGCCGGCTTTTCCGTATCCTTTGGGATGACTAACAGGCGAGCTTTGACCGGAAACAAATATTGCCTTGGGATTTTTCCCGTATTTATCCGCAAGAATCTCGCCCACGCCAAGCGCAATATATGCTCCCATGCTGTGCCCCATGATATAGATATTCTCATATTCTCCCTCATCAATTCTGCCGGCTGCATCAGAGGCGATGAGATTCACCGCCTCTTTATAATCCTTATAATAGTTTTCAGAATGCTTTCTGCCATGCCCCGCATACTCATAAGCCAAAACGTCAATATCTGCCCCGGCATTATCAAACTCACTCTTTACCCAGTTATATGCATTGGCGCTTCCGCCCGCATGCGGAAAGCAGATCATATAATCCATTACTCTCTCTCCTTAAGCACTTCAACCGCTTTCTTTTCCATTGTTTTTAAATGAGCCGAAAGAAAGGCCGAAATAATCGCATAAGTAACTGCCGCAAATACAAATACCGCCGCATAATGTTTCCATGTGTAAGTAAGGTCGAGCCCCACCGAAACATGTGCCACAAAATTCGGCCAGATAGCATCCATTATCGCCTTGCCGCTAAACACCGATATCACGAGTATTATGGCAAAAATGATTATGTCCGCCGCCATGTAAAGCCTGTATAGTTCACCATGGGCATATCCGAATATTCTCATTAGAGAAATAGCAAACTCCGAACTGTCCATTATAAACTTCATCATAAGGTAGATAACGACAACGAAAATAAGAAGCGCAATTACCGCAGTCATATAAGTCAGCGCCGCCATATTGTCGCTAAGCACCTCAGCAAACTTTCGTATATCATCCTTAGATGTTTCCGAGTAAATAAGTTCAGAATCAATATCAAGCTCTTCATCAGAAAAAAGAATATTGTAGTAATCCTCGTCTACGTCAAAATATTCTCTCATCTCGTCAATATCCATAAATGCATAAGTTCCGAAAGAATACTGCGTAACGCCCGAAACATCAAATGTCTCCTCTTCGTCTTCAACAATATCTTCCAGCGTAATTTCTCCCTCTCCGTCCATATCCATCTTTATGGCCACAGAGCTTGAAAGAATAAGCTTTCTTCCCTCAGGCTCAATGCCTTCGAAATACGGGTTATCCTCATCAATGCCGATAATTGATACCGTAATATTTGAACCGTCTGCCGCATCACAGGTATATTTCTTCACATATGCGGCATATGCATTTTCAGGAATTTCCTCAGGCATTCCCTTTAAAAAATACATGTATTCGAAGTTACAGTCTTCTTCATTTTGCTCAATTAAATTACTGATGCACACATGAATATTCATTGCCATCATTATAAGAAGTACCGACAAAAATACTCCGACAATCATCGCAATTCTGCATCTGTATTCTCTTATAAGCTGACGAAGCATAAATCCGGTCTTAAACTTAAAGCTTTTAAACTGAAGCTTTGCGGTTTTTCCGTGATTCTTCTGATGTCTCAAAAGTACAAGAGGCTGCTGCCCCAGCTTTTTATTAAGCACAAAGAAATTAACAAGTACAACCATTCCGGCCGGCACAAGTATTCCGTATGCAATAAGATACATCGGATAAACAGGCGTAAGCGTCGGTATCGAATAATAATTCACTACCGAATCCAGCTGAAGCGAAAATCCAAACTCCGTAAATCCTACTGCCACTCCGACAATTCCTCCCAAAAACGTCACAATAAAAATCGTCGCAAGATAATGACGAATCATCTGTCCTTTGGTAAGTCCGAGCGCATACATTGTTCCGATTATTGTGCTCTCTTTATCGATTTTACTCGTCTGGAATATAGATATCACAAATCCGATGAGGATAAAGATAATTATTCCTCCGACAATGCCCGTTACGCGGTTCATGGATACATCATCTTCCGCCTCACCTATTCTGCCGTTTTGATCTGCCGGATACATAGACAATACGACAACGTCTTCATCCTCAAGCAAATCCTTTAATTCACTGTCAGTCATGTCATCTCCGAGAGCATATGCATATCTTATAGTCTCTGCCACCTGGGCCTCGCCTTCTTCGGAAAGACACTCATAGCCTTCTTGTGTCATAAAAGCCGTGCCGAATGACTCGCTGTCCACACTCGGATCGGAAAGTTCCTTAAGGCAGGTCTCATAATCCGGGCTGCAGACAAATCCGGTGACTTTAAGCTCTACTCCGCCAATTTCAACAGTCGAACCGATTTCAATATCATTAGCCTCAGCATAATGCTGCTCAAGTGCCACTTCATCTTTTTCTTTAGCGATATCCCCTTCAATAACCTCTACAAGATTAAGCTTTTCCCTGTTCTCAAAAACCCTAACCGTACTTTCACCGGCGTCATAATCAGTATAATTTTGTTTCTCTATTTCAATGCCTTCATCTTTTATGAGGTCAATCGTATCATCCTCTATTTCCATAAAAGATGTAAATTCTCCGTCTTCAACATTGTTGTCTTCTATATATTCTTCCATTCCGGCATATATTGTATCTGCCGAAGCAATGGTGGAAACCACAAAAAACATTCCCAATGCGATAAGCAAAAACAGCGCAAAATACGCCATTATATTATTTTTTAATTGTCTTAAAACTCTTTTCCTAAGCATTCTTATTCCCTCTGTTACCAGCTAAGTTTTTCCACATCACACGGCTCGTCGTTATGAGACTCTTTTGATATTTTTCCGTCACGAATGGCAATGATGTGATTTGCCATATCTCCGATTGCATTGTTATGAGTAACAATGACTATTGTTGTGCCGTATTCTTCATTAACCTTTTTTAAAAGGCCGAGCATTTCTTTTGAAATGGAATAATCAAGGGCTCCTGTAGGTTCGTCGCAAAGAAGAAGCTGAGGATTTTTAACAAGCGCTCTTGCTATCGCACATCTCTGCTGCTGACCTCCCGAGAGCTGATACGGGAATTTATATTTATGTTCCTCTAATCCAAGTGTCTTAATAAGTTCGTTTATATCAAGCGGGTTTGGCGAGAGATTCTCGCAAACCTGAATATTTTCTATAACGGTAAGATCCGGAATAAGATTGTAAAACTGGAAAACGAATCCCAAATCATCCCTTCTGTATTTGGCAAGTTCATTCATCTTCATCTTATGAAGCTCTTTTCCGCAAACCGTAACTCTTCCTTCATCAGGCTGATCTAACGCACCCAGAATATTAAGAAGTGTGGATTTTCCCGAGCCTGAAGGCCCGAATATTACACAGATTTCTCCTTCCTCAATCTGAAGCGATACATCTTTTAAGACCTCATTTCTGTTACTCTTGTCACCGTATCCCTTTTTTATATGTTCTATGTTAATAAGCACTTTTAAATCTCCTTTACATATTCATCTATTGCTTTACAGATTATTTCGCCTTGGGTTTCAAGGAAAAAATGTCCTCCCTCGACTACAATATGCTTGTTTCCCTTTGGTGCGAAGCTTTTCCATTTTTCAAACTCTTCACCCGTTGCAAGGTCATCGCGACTTCCCTCAACTGTAAGCAGCGGGCAAGGGAGCTTGTAATCTCCGGGATATTTATACACTTCCAAAACATGAAAGTCTGCTTTCATAATAGGGAAATAATAATCCATAAACATAGGAATCTTCGTTGCTTCCTCCGACACCCTTTCTGTCTTAAGCAAAAAATCAAGCAGCTCCTCATCACTCATATGAGAGGTCCCGGATATGGCCGGCGTACTTGGCGAAACAGCCCCCGAAGCCACAAAAAGTACAGGGCTTTTCCCATACATTTTTTCTATCTCTCTTACAACCTCATAGGCCACAGTTGCTCCGGTGCACTGGCCCATGATAATAAACGGCTCTGAAAAAAGCTCTTCATTTTCCTCAGCAAAGTTTTTTGCAAGCTCTTCAAGACTTTCAGGCATTTTGTCCCTCATTCTTCTCTCCCTTCCGGGATAAAGTACGGGACATATAGAATATTCTTCGGAAAGAAAAGCTTTCCACGGCGAGTAATTACTTGCTGTTCCGCCGGCAAACGGGAAACAGATTACTCTGTAAGAAGCGTTTTCGGATTCTCTTCCATGCGCAATCCACTTTCCCATTTCTTTCCTCCTTTTAATCCAAACAAATCAGCTATCATTTTTTCAACATCACTTCTTCTTCGTGCAAACACCTTCATAGTCATATGAATTCTCTCTCCCGAAACAAATGATGTAACTCTGTTTTCCATACTGCTTTCTCCGATTTTTGTAAGTTCGTCAACAGCATTTTCACCCTTCAGATCGGTAATGCGGAAATAATCTCTGTTTGCATCCTGGTAGTCCGGGAAAAGCCCAACATAATTATTAATCGGCAAGCTGTATGCAAGCTTTTTAAACAGCCACAAAGGAAGCATCTCATATACAACCGTCTGATTGTCTTCCGCTGCAAGAGAT
>JAILQM010000106.1 GCA_024698965.1 Eubacterium sp.
GGTAATACCTAATCACAATATGGATGAGGCTCCTGATATTGCAAAACTTTTGTCAGGGCTGAAATGCGTTCATCGGGTGGATATTATCCCATTTCATAAATTCGGGGGAGGAAAGTATAGTCAGCTCGGAAGAGTCTATGAGATATATGAGGATACTCTTACTAAAGAAGCACAGGACACTCTGGTTAAAATGTTTGAGGAGAGAGGACTTAAAGTACAGCTGGGAGGATGACGGAAAATCTATGTTTTTATATCTATCACTTATAGATGATGAGGGGGACAAATCCAAATTTGAAATTATATATAGAGAGTACAGACAGCTTATGTACTATGTGGCAGACCAGATTCTCGGAGATACAAAGGACTCCGAGGATGTGGTTCATGACGCTTTTTTGAAAATAATAGAACATATTGAAAAAATTTCTGATCCAAAGTGTCCGAAAACGAGGTCCTTTGTCGTTACTATAGTAGAGAGGAAAGCTATAGACCTATACAGACAGAGGCAAAGGAGGTCAAATGTATCTTTTGAAGAGGCTTTTTTGGACAAATCAAAAGAGGCGGAGACTGAGGCAGTGAATGAAAGCGACAGGATTGCTACAGCCATCGCTTTACTTCCGGACAATTACAGGGAGCTTATTCTTCTCAGATACGATAATGGATTTAGTGAGGGCGAGATTGCAGACATTGTGGATATGACGCCTGCTAATGTGCAAAAGACCCTGCAGCGCGCCAAGAAAAAACTGGCGGCGTTGCTTGAGGAGGACGATTAGATGAAGATAAGTGATGAAATGTTATATGAAAACGCCGGAAAGGCAAGGGACATATGGCTTGGTAGCTTACCTAAGGGGAGAGATATACCTGAGCATAGGTTTTCGCACGGATTTGAGAGAAGGATGAACGCGCTTATCAGGAAACAAAGGCGTTCGCCGTTTATAAATAATATGGTACAGGTATTCAAGTGGAGCGCTGCGGCAATTCTCATAATGTTTGTTTTAACAACATCCTTTGCTATAACAGTTGATGCGTTCAGGGAAAAGGTTATAGAAATAGTTACAAAAGTATTTTCTAACCGTACAGAGTATTACTTTAGCACCGAGGAAACTGAGCTTTATATTCCGGAGATAGAGTTCGGATATTTGCCGGAAGGTATGGAACTTGTAAAGAATGAGACTTACGATACAATGATGTGGATTGAATATAACGATAAAGAGGGTAATTCTGTAAGTTTAATAGTTTCGGGAGTAACATCAAATGGCTCAAAAGTTATGGGACTTGATACGGAGGAATCTGATTATGAAGAAATATTTATAGATGGAAAAGAAATGATTATCAATTCAAAAAATGGAGAAACCGATTTGATTTGGACGGAAGATAATGTTGTTTATGATCTGTGGGGAAATATTTCTGAGGAAGAATTATTGGATATAGAAAAAAATTTAAAAAAAATTTTATATTAGGTGTCCGCTTTTGTCCTTCTTGTTCGTTACTATATATAGAACGAAAGAAAGGAGGGGGACAGCCATGATAAAAAACGGGAAATGCCTGATGGCGTTAATGCTTATAGGTTGCCTGATTGCAATGCCGGTTAATGTATCTGCAGCATCTTTAGACGCATATGATGATGGACAGATATCGGTGCAAATGGTAAACATCAAGAATTACAACTGTGATTTGTCTATAAGCGGAGATGTTGCAGCCGTTAGTGCTTGTATTGTAGGATACAGCAGCACAACAAAATGTGAAGCAACCATAAATCTGCAGGTAAAAAACGGGTAAGTTGAGGAAAAATTATGTGGTTAATAATATTAGGAATTATAGTGTTAATTGCTTTATTGGTGGTGCCGAGCATGGTGTTATATGAGGAGTTACAGTTTATAGAGGAAAAAATAGACAGACTATTAAATAATGCCGGTAAGTCCCCAGACAATCCTAAAGATGAAGAAAGTACGGAAAAGGATTAGTTTGGATATTATGTCAGGCGGTTAGCCGCCTGACATGCCACAATGTGGCGAAAAACAAATTCTTTAAAAAGGAACAAAAAAATGAACAAAAGAATAGATAAAAAAATATTTATACTTATTGGAATTTGTGCAGTAGTAGTTGCGTGTTGGATTATAGCTTTTTATACATGGGGAGAGGATTTATTTAGAATTAAAGATTATAAATCCGTATACAGCATAACTGTAAATAAGTTTAATGAGAATCATGAATTAGTTGACTCTTGGGAATTAACTCCAAAAAAGAGAGATGAGCTTATTGGTTTCATTCAGAATCATTGTTACATTGGGTATATAGGAGATATCCTGTATTATCAAAGAGAAAATAATGATCAATATATCGTTTACATCAACGGATATAAAGGTGATGGAGAGTATTATGTAAGCATAACGACATGTGGAAATAAGTGGATTAATGTCACCACAGATGATAATAGTAGACATTATAAGACGGGTGCCAAATGGTACGAAGAATTATTACAAATATTAGAGAATAATTGATGTTATTATATGGCCTTTGAAACAATGTAGTGTAGTGTTATGTCAGACGGTTAGCCGCCTGATGTGCCGCTAGGTGGTAAAAGAAAAATTTCAACAGGAGAGTAAAAAGTATGAACAATATTGAATAAGTGGTTTGGGAGATTGCCAATGAAGAAAAAAGTATATTTTACAATTGCAGCTTTATTTGTTGGAATGCTTTTAGCTGTGTTTATTATCTATAGAATGTCAATCGAGCATAAGGCTCAAGCGGAATATTATTATGATAAAGAAGAAAACGGAGTAATTGTTCTAATGCCGTCAGATTATTATGGCGATTATGCGTTAAATCTGGGCAGATATATGGCTGTGAGTGATTATTTAGTAGATTCAATTGATAATGATTATGGACAGATAAAAATATATAAAGTTTTTTTTGATGAGGAGTATTTCAACTACTGCACTAAAGAGTACAGGCAAAGTATAGCAGATGAAATATCTGATATATTAGAAGATGAGGAAAACGGTAATGAAAGAATGATGGAACTGGTTCAAAAAGTGTTATTGGAATATAGAGAGTGGCAGGAAGAGATAGAGGAGTAATTAAGCTACTCGAAAATGAGGGCTTGCTTGAACCGGCCAACAAAGAGGAGAGTTTTGAATGAATATATTTACGGGTATAAATATGTTATTATACTGGCTTAAGGAGTCTATAGGATTGTTTTTTTATCTAAGCGGAATAGTATTTTTTGTAACATCATGGTTTTGTGTGGGAGTAAATTATTATATAACATTAAAAAGCGGTAGTTATGTAACAACTGTGAGTACACAGAACTTATTATAGGAGTATCGTGGATGAAAAAAATCGGAATAATATTGTTATTGATGTGTGTTGTGTTATCTGGATGTTCAAATAGCGCAAACTCAGATTACAATATCGAACAGGAAAAATACATAGAAGGGTGCATTAATCTGTATGAGTATAAGGATGCAGAACTATGCAGATACACATTTGAAACCGAAAATACAGGAGCAGAAAAATTAACGATAAAAGCGTCATTTTTCTCTTATGGAGAGGAAATAGAAGATTACACATTTGAAGAAAATTATGAGCTTGTAGATGAAAAGGGAAAAATCTGGATAGAGCTAAATGACATCGAAGAGGCTTTGTTTAAAATATCATATTGTGCGGTAGAAGGAACATCTATGATTACGAAAAGCTCATCTCCTGTAGAGAAATATGGGGAGGATAAATATAAATATTGTTATGCTTCAACTGAAAGCAACAATGTTAAGATAGATAAAGGTGAAAGTATCCCATTATATGCAGAAATATATACTGATACGGTAGAAACAGAGACTTATACAATCGCGGATATATATAACAACAATGACGGAGTATTAAACAGATTTCCGTTTTGTTATATTATTAGCTGTGAGTTTGACTAGAAAGAAATAAATTGGGAAGTGGTTTTAAAAGGGAGAATATGAAAAAAGGTTATTTCCACGAGGGACCGTTAATCGAAAAAAGTGACCGTTCGTCGGAAAGTAGTTGAAATGTTAAATAAGCTGTACGTAATATATAAGCACATGGAAAGCTATGCTTATATATTATCGGAACCGCTTCGCGAACCCGATAATCGAATGCGGCGCAAAAATTGCGCCTTTTATGAGAAGCTGCTTGCGCAACTTCTCATAAGATATATTATGGAAGGAGAAGAGGCAATATGCTGGCAACAGAGTTGTGGGAGATATTTGCTAAAAAGAGGATAGCAGGTGTCTATCAAATGGACTAAAGAAATTTATTTACAGATAATTAAGGGAAAGAACATGATAAAACGGAAAACCGCTGTAATTGCGATATTAATAATACTCATATGCCTTGTCATTGGCGGCATGGTATATAACAGAAGAACATGCCCATTCAGAGACAGAGACGGTTACGAGATAATGATTAATACAGTAGAATTGGGGATGGAGGATGTGACAGATAAGGTTGATAAAGAGGTAATGCTGGAAATCTTGAAGCAAATGGAGTGCAAAAGACAAATATTTCCTTATGAGAGGGATTGGGCTTTGGATGAAAACACTCTTGAAATTAACTGCATAGATAGTAACGGACCGGTACACATTGTCTTTGTAAAAGCCAAACAGTTCTGGTATGTTGGAAGAAATGCTCACGGCACTAGGATTTCAAACATAGTGGATGCAGATGAGGTTTATAAAAAGTTGGTAAAAACAATCAATGAATAAAAGCAAAAGTGTGAAAAATCTAGCTTAGAGGCATAATGCAGTTATACTGGCTTAAGGAGTCTATATGCACAGAAATATGTTACGGAATGGATTTTGATGGAATAAAGGAAAACGAAAATGAAGAAAAGAATAATGGCGGGAATGCTGAGTTTATGTATGGCATTTACAGTAATGGCGCAGCCGGTTTAGGCAGGAGAAGATGTAGAAATGACATATGAAGAAGCTATAGATTTACTTGTG
>JAILQM010000096.1 GCA_024698965.1 Eubacterium sp.
AAAGTAAGATAAACTGGTTTATCCAAAGAGAGCTTACCGAAAAGATTAAAAATGAGGGTATGCCGGATTATCTTGTATTTCCGGAGAATAGTCTTTTGTTTTTAGAAGAATAAATGGCTGATTTGTGGTAGTATTATACACAGATAAAATATATGCAGAGGTGAACTATGGCGGAAAATATTTGTTACGGCGTACTTGCGGGTGGCAAGAGCAGCCGAATGGGAAAAAGCAAGGCACTTTTAAAGTACAGCGAAGAGGAAAATTTTGCGGAGCACATGCTTAGCGTTGGAAAAGCGTTTCCGCAAAAACTTTTTTCTATTAATAACGACATCAAAAGCTATGAGGGATGCAGGATTATGTGTCCTATAGTTATAGATAAGAGGGAAGAATTTGGGCCGGTGGAAGGCATTTTTCAGCTGCTTACTTCGTGTGAGCATCCATATCTTCTTACGGTTGCAACGGATATGCCTTTTGTAACTCCGGAGTTTTTGGAGGCTTTTGCGGGGGCTCTTAAAGGAGATGAGGATGCTCTTGTTTTAACTACGGGAGAAGGCAATCTTCAGCCGCTTTGCTCGATTTATTCAAGGAACTGTCTTGGGCCTTTGAGCGAGATGAGGGCTGAAGGCATCGGGAAAATCAGGGCGCTTTTCGATAAGGTTAATACAAGATACATAGATGTAAAAGAGCTTGGGTTTGATGAAAGCATTGTAAGAAACATAAATACTCCCGAAGAATACGAAAAGTATTTCGGCGCGTTTGAAGAAAAAAAGCTCAATCATTTTGATGAAAACGGAAACGCCGTAATGGTGGATGTGACAGATAAGGATGTGACCGAAAGAGTTGCCGTTGCAAGAGGAAGCATTTTTGTAAGCAGGGAAGTTTTTGAGGCGATTAAAAACGGCACAGCCAAAAAGGGCGATGTTTTGGGAGTGGCAAGAGTTGCCGGAATAATGGCGACTAAAAGAACATCTGAGTTTATCCCGATGTGTCATCCTCTCATGCTTACAAAAGCATCTGTGGACTTTGAGATGCATGAAGAAGCTTTAAGAGTTGATGCGATTTGTACGGCTAAGCTTAAGGGCAGAACGGGAGTTGAAATGGAGGCTCTTACGGGGGCAAGCGTTGCACTTCTTACTATTTACGATATGTGTAAGGCAATGGACAGAGGTATGGAGATAGGTGATATTTATCTTGTAAAGAAAGACGGAGGCAAGAGCGGACTATATGAAAATACTGGGAATAGTAGGAACAAGACGCAGCGGTAAGACGACGACGATTACGATGCTCATAGAAGAACTTAAGAAAAGAGGATATAAAGTAGGAACAATTAAGACAATTAACTGTCCGGTGTTTTCCATGGACGATCCTTCTTCAAATACGGCAAGGCATAAAAAGGCCGGAGCCGATTTTGCGGTAGCTAGGGGTAAAGGAGAAACCGATATCTCTTATCCGCGTTCTATGGGGCAAAACGAAATTATTGACAGAATAAAAAATGAGGACATAGATTATCTCATATTGGAGGGAGACTTATCAACGGGCGTGCCGAGGATAGTCTGCGGGCATAAAGAAGACGATGTAAGCCCGAGAATTACCGAAAAGACTTTTCTTGTTTCCGGAAAAATTGCGGATAATAAAGATGAGGTATTGGGACTTAAGGCAATTAGCGCGATGAAAGATATATCTGCGCTCTGCGACTGCGTTATTGAAAATGTAGGAGAGAGCAGCCTGCCTATATCTGTAGATGAGGATACTTCGGCAAATACTCTTAATTGTCACCATGCCTGCGAGGCGGATAAAAAGCCGGAACCTGTAGTTGCGGCAAAATATGACCTTGATAAGCTGACTCAAAGACAAAATACCGACTCTGTTAAATGGGACGAAAATAAAGATGTTTTGCCTATGTGGGTTGCGGATATGGATTTTGAGGCTGCGCCGGCTATAAAGACTGCGGTTTTAAAAAAAGCTCTTGAGGGAATTTACGGATATACATTTCTTCCGGAGGGCTTTAAAGAGGCTTATATAAATTGGTGGGATAAGCGCCATGGTCTTAAGATGAAAGAGGAAGAATTGCTGTTTTCAAAGAGCGTTTTGGCCGGAATTTCATGCGCTGTTAAACATTTGACGAAAAATGGGGGTCGAATCGTACTACTTTCGCCTATATATAATCACTTTTATTTGAACATTAGAAACAATAATAGCGAGGTGTTAGAAAGTAAGCTGGTTTACAAAGATAATGACTATACAATTAGTTATGACGATCTTGAAAATAAACTCTCCGATGCAACAGTTTCGGCCATGATTTTGTGCAATCCGCACAATCCGACAGGCAAAATTTGGAGTAAAAATGAGCTCGAAAAAATAGGTGATTTATGTAAAAAACATGGGGTGCTGGTTTTGTCGGACGAGATACACTGCGATATCACAAAACCGGGGAAAAGCTATGTTCCTTTTGCAAGCGTTTCCGAAAATTGCAGAGAAAACAGCATAACCTTTATTGCTCCGACAAAAGCCTTTAATATTGCGGGGCTTGATTCGGCGGCAGTGTATGTGCCGAATAAAGATTTAAGAAAAAAGATGATAAAGGCTCTTGAGGCAGGTGAAACTGCGATGGGTAATGCTTTTGCCGGAGTTGCGGCGGTTGCGGCTTTTAAAGACAGCGGAAAATGGCTTGATGATGTAAATGTTTACATAGACGAAAACAGAAGATGGGCAGAAGATTTTCTTGCAAAAAACATTCCCGAAATTAAGGTTACAAAGGGCGAGGCGACCTATCTTATGTGGGCGGATATAAGCGCTTTTGGGCTTTCTTCAAAAGAGTTTTGCGAGAGACTTAAAAAAGAGCAGAAGGTTTGGTTTGCAGCCGGAGATGAATACGGCAGTGGCGGAGAGGGATTTATAAGAATTAACCTTGCAACGCAAAGAGCCAGAGTTGAAGAGGGCTTAACGCGCCTAAAACGCGGAGTTGAAACATTTAAATAAAGGAGAAAAATATGTACAGAGTCGGAATACTTACAATCAGTGATAAAGGATCAAGAGGCGAAAGAGAGGATCTTTCGGGGCCTGAAATTAAAAGAATTATAGAGGAAAACGGCTATGAAACGGCGTTTATGCACATAGTTCCGGACGAAAAAGAAGAGATAATGCGTGAAATGATAGAGGCCTGCGACAAGAATTTATGCGACCTTTTCCTTACTACAGGAGGTACGGGATTTGCCGAAAGAGACGTTACTCCCGAAGCTACGGCAGAGGTTGGAGAAAAGCTTGTTCCGGGAATTCCCGAAGCAATGAGAGCGTATTCTATGACAGTGACTCCGAGAGGTATGCTTTCGAGGGGGACATGTGTTATCAGAAAGAAGACTCTTATCTTAAATCTTCCGGGTAGCGTTAAGAGCGTAAGAGAGAATCTTGAGTATGTAATCGGCAGTCTCGGACACGGTCTCGACATACTCACAGGCAACGATGCAGAGTGCGGCAGTCCGCATAAACACTAGACAAACTGTTATTTTTGTAACGATTTAAAATATTGAAAATTTCTTGCATTAGTGCTATGCTATTTTTGAATTAAAAAGAAATAGGAGGTATTTTTGTGGAAGCAAAAAAGACAGTTCCGTTCAAGGGAACAAAAGAGCAGGAAGCACAGCTTTATGATGTAATTAATCGTCTTAAAGATACAAAAGCTCCGATTATGCCTATCTTGCAGCAGTCGCAGGATATTTACGGTTATCTGCCAATTGAGGTCCAGCAGATAATTTCCAATGAAACCGGAGTTCCGCTTGGACAGATTTATGGCATTGTTACTTTTTATTCTATGTTTAATCTTTATCCGAAGGGAGAATACAGAATTTCAGTCTGTCTCGGTACAGCTTGTTATGTAAAAGGCTCCGGCGGAATTTTTGAAAAATTCAAAGAGAAACTTGGAATTGATGGCGGGGAATGTACAGAAGACGGAAAGTATTCTCTTGATGCCTGCAGATGCGTAGGAGCATGCGGTATGGCACCTATTGTTACAGTTAATGATGAAGTGTTCGGACGCCTCACGGTTGATGATGTAGACGACATTATTGCCAAGTTTGCATAATAGGAGGTAGCTGAATATGACATTAGAAGAATTAAAACAGATTAAAGAAAAGATGCAGGGTCCTCTCGGACTTGACAATAGCGGCGGAATGAGAGTTGTAGTCGGAATGGCTACATGCGGTATCGCCAGTGGCGCTAAGCCGGTACTTCAGGCAATTGCCGATGAAGTTAAGGCTAAAAACCTTGATAATGTATCCGTACTCCAGACAGGATGTATCGGACTTTGCCAGTATGAGCCTATCGTTGAAATCGTAGAGCCGGGTAAAGAGAAGGTTACTTACATTAAGATGACTCCGGACAAAGCTAAACGCGTTGTAGAGGAGCATATCGCAGGTGGTAAGCCGATTCCAGAGTTTACGCTCGCTACAGAAAACGTTTAGGAGGATATAAAATGCAGGTAGAAGCAAGTGAAGTAAAAGCACTTAAAGATACTAATATTTATAAGTATCAGTACCGTATTGCACTTCGTAACTGCGGTGTTATTGATCCTGAGAATATAGATGAATACATCGGAACAGGCGGATATGAAGCCTTAGGCAAGGTGCTTACGGAAATGACTCCTGATGAAGTTATTCAGGAAGTATTGGATTCAGGTTTAAGAGGTCGTGGAGGCGCAGGTTTCCCTACAGGTATGAAGTGGAAATTTGCATCAGGCAACAGAGGAAACGTTCAGAAATATGTCTGTTGTAACGCCGATGAGGGCGACCCGGGAGCTTTCATGGACCGTTCGGTTCTTGAGGGTGACCCACATGTAGTACTTGAGGCTATGGCAATTGCCGGTTATGCAATCGGAGCAGATCAGGGATATATCTATGTAAGAGCAGAGTATCCTATCGCTGTAGAAAGACTTAAGATAGCTATCGGTCAGGCAAGAGAATACGGACTTTTAGGTAAGAATATTTTCGGCACTGACTTTTCATTCGATATTGAGCTTCGTCTCGGTGCGGGCGCATTCGTTTGCGGTGAAGAGACAGCTCTTATGACATCAATCGAAGGTAACCGTGGAGAGCCGAGACCTCGTCCGCCATTCCCGGCAGTTAAAGGTCTTTTCGAAAGCCCTACAATTCTTAACAACGTTGAGACATGGGCTAACGTTCCAAGAATCATCGTTAACGGTGCAGAATGGTTCTCTAACATAGGTTCAGAGAAATCAAAGGGTACTAAGGTATTCGCTCTCGGTGGAAAGATTAACAACACAGGTCTTGTCGAGATTCCTATGGGTACACCGCTTCGTACGGTTATCGAAGATATCGGTGGCGGTATTCCTAACGGAAAGAAGTTTAAGGCTGTACAGACAGGTGGTCCTTCCGGCGGATGTATTCCGGCAGAGCACTTTGATATAGCCATTGACTATGAGAACCTTGCAAGTATCGGTTCTATCGTCGGATCCGGCGGTATGATCGTTATGGATGAAGATACATGTATGGTTGATATTGCTAAGTTCTTCTTAGACTTTACCGTAGATGAGTCTTGCGGTAAGTGTACACCATGTCGTATCGGTACTAAGAGAATGTATGAAATCCTTGAGAAGATTACTTCAGGAAACGGTACTCTCGAAGACCTCGACAAGCTTGAGAATTTAGCTACTCAGATTAAGACAGCAGCTCTTTGCGGACTTGGACAGACAGCTCCAAACCCTGTACTTTCTACTCTTAAGTTCTTCAGAAAAGAGTATGAAGCACACGTTGTAGAGAAGAGATGTCCTGCAGGAGTTTGTAAGAACCTTATTCATTATGAGATTGTTGCTGACAAGTGTAAGGGATGTACAATCTGTGCACGTAACTGTCCTGCTGATGCTATCGAAGGAACAGTCAGAGAGCCACACACAATCGATACAGAGAAATGTATCAAGTGCGGCGTTTGTATGGATAACTGTCGTTTCGATGCTATTATTAAAAAATAATAATAAGATTATTTATCAGACCGGTTTATTTGCCGGTCTGATTTTTTAGCAAAAATTTAAAAAAATTGTTTGCAATTATTGAAATAATTAGCAAGCGGATGTAAAATTATATTAAATTGTTTTATTTTTACAACATTTTTATGGGAGGTATGGGTTAATGTTCAAAAACATGAAACTATGGCTGAAAATCAGCCTGACGATTTCTATCTTACTTATTGTCGGAATGGCAATAATCTTAGCAATCACAATCAAAGACACAAGAAGTAACACAACAGAATTAATGGAAGACAGACTTACTGAAATGGCTGATTCCAAGGCTACCGTATTTAATGACTACTGCGACAGCTTTATCAGATATGAGCACGCATTGGCTGCGCTTCAGAGCGTTAAGGATGCTTTAACAGATCCGAGCGATGCCGAAAGTCTTGCACAGGCTCAGAGTGATGTTAGCTTAATGAAGGAACAATTTGATGCATTGGAAGGTTTTTTGGTAACTGATACCGCTTCTACAATCATTTGTCACTCAAATACTGCTGCAATTGGTTCAACAATATATACAGATGACAGAATTTCGGTACTTGAGACTATTGAAGAGAATGTACTTGCGAATGACAATAATACATATGTAAGAGGTATTATCAATTCTTCTTCAACAGGTGATCTTGTATTTAATGCCTACACAGGTATTTTCAATGACGCCGGAAATCTTATTGGATATGCTACAGGAGGATTTTATGTGGCAAATCTTAAGGAAATAATTGACGGCATGATGGTTGAAGGCCTTGAAGGCACAGAGACATATGTTATCGATCTTAATTCAAATACATATGTAATGTGCGAAGATGAGGAACTCCTTGGTACAGAGGTTACAGACAGCGCTCATCTTGAAGCTGTTAATGCTGCAGCGGCTGCTGAATCCGGTACGGTTAAGAATGCCAAAGGTGAAGACGGAACTTCATATTTCATGGCATTTAAAAAGCTTGAGTCTTACAACTTCTTATTTGTGGTATCAAATCCTCAGACAGAGGTTTATCATTCAATTAATTCAATGACGGCAAAACTTGTTGTCCTTATTATAGCAATCCTTCTTGTACTTGTTCTTGTAACAATCTTTATTTCAAGAAGAGTTGCGGGTGATATCAATAAGGTTGGCGGAATTGTTGAAAATATCGCAGACAGCCTTGATATGACAAAGGGCGATGAACTTGAAAAATACAGCACCAGAAAAGATGAGGTCGGAGGAATAGCGAAGTCCACCTTAGCGCTTACAACGGCAATAAGAACTACTGTTAAAGCTCTTCAGGAGCATGGACATGAGCTTTCCACAACATCTGAAAATCTTGCGGATATTTCAGGACAGACATTATCAAATGTAGAGCAGGTTGAAACAGCTGTACATGATATTGCGGAAGGTGCAACATCACAAGCCGGAGAAACAAGCCGTGCTACAACTTCTGTTGTTGAAATCGGCGGACAGATTCAGGATGCAACTCACGCAGCGAAAGATATTATTGCTGCATCAGAGGACATGCAAAAAGCCAGCAAAGATGTTACCGAGGTTATCGAGAAGCTTACACGCATCGGTGCACAGACATCAGAGGCTATTGATAAGATTTACGAGCAGACAAACACAACAAATGCTTCTGCTGCAAAGATTAAAGGTGCTACAGAGCTTATTACTTCAATTGCCGAAGAAACAAACCTTCTTTCTCTTAATGCTTCTATTGAGGCTGCAAGAGCAGGAGAGCAGGGCAAGGGCTTTGCTGTAGTTGCTGCTCAGATTCAGAAACTTGCAGAGCAGTCATCACAGTCAGCTCAGCAGATTGAAAACATTATTGCAACTCTTATCGCAGATTCTGACGAAGCGGTTCAGACAATGGCTGAGGTTAAGGAAGTTATGGTTCAGCAGTCTGAATACGTAAAAGATACGGGTACTATCTTTGAGAATGTGCGTCAGGGCATAGATCAGACTATTTTGGGCATTGGTGAGATTTCAAGAAGAACCAATGAAATGGATGAGGCAAGACAGAACGTGGTAGACGTTGTAGAGAGCTTATCTGCCATTGCAGAAGAGAATGCGGCAAGCACTCAGGAGACATCTGCATCTGTTACAATCGTTAATAACCTTATGTCAGATATTTCCGATGCTGCAACAAATGTATCGCAGATTGCCGAAAATATGGACAAAGAGTTGGCAATCTTTAAAATTTAACCTTGCAAAACAGGTATTATAGTAGTA
Source organism: Eubacterium sp. (assembly GCA_024698965.1). Taxonomy (GTDB): domain Bacteria; phylum Bacillota; class Clostridia; order Lachnospirales; family Lachnospiraceae; genus RUG14243. The sequence continues at coordinate 8,220 of JAILQM010000096.1, forward strand.
CAATAGTTAGCGTAGATATTGGTAGTTTAGTAAGAGCGAGCCGAAAGGCTTGCTCTTACATTTTTGTGAAACTGAAAAGAAAGCGAATTTGGAGGATTAATGTCTAAAGCAAAATCATACGAAGAAAAAACAGAAACTCTTATTGCTCCGATCGTTGAAGAGCACGGCTTTGAGCTTGTGGATGTGGAATATGTAAAAGAAGGAAGTGATTATTTCTTAAGAGTCTACATCGATAAGGAAGGCGGTATAACGATTGATGACTGCGTTTTGGTTAGCAGACAGTTCAATGAAATCTTGGACCGCGAAGATTATATAAACGATGTATATACATTTGAGGTATCTTCTCCGGGCGTGGACAGAGTTCTGAAAAAAGACAAGGATCTAAACAGAAGCATAGGAAAAAGAATTCTTATTAAGACCTATAATAAGATAGAAGATAAGAAAGAATTCTACGGAAAGCTTGTTTCATTTGACGCTGATACAATTGGTTTTACCGATGAGAACACTAATGAAGACAAAAGTTTTGCGAGAAAGGATATTTCTCTTATCCGACTTGCATTTGATTTTGATAACGAAAAATAAAAGTTCAATGTTTTTTTAGGAGGTTATGAAATGAACACTGAATTACTCGAATCCCTTGATATTCTTGAGAAGGAAAAAAATATCAGCAAAGAGGCGATTTTTGAAGCTATTGAAAATTCCCTTCTTACAGCATGTAAGAATCATTTTGGAAAGTCAGACAATATGACTGTAGAAGTTAACCGTGAGACAGGAGATTTTAAGGTTACAGCCGCTAAGACTGTTGTTGATGTGGTTGAAGATCCTGTTATGGAGATTTCACTTGCGGATGCAAAGCTCATTTCCAATAAATATGAAATCGGCGATGTTGTAAACGTTAATGTAGAGTCCAAAGAATTCGGACGTATCGCTACTACAAACGCTAAAAACGTTATTCTCCAAAAGATCAGAGAAGAGGAGCGTAAAGTATTATTCGATCAGTTCTACGGAAAAGAAAAAGATGTAGTTACCGGCGTTGTTCAGCGTTTTATGGGTAAAAACATCAGTATTAACCTTGGTAAGACAGATGCCATTCTTTCAGAGAACGAGCAGGTTAAGGGTGAGCATTATACACCTACAGAAAGAATCAAGGTTTATGTGCTTGAGGTTAAAGATACTTCAAGAGGACCTAAGATTTTTGTTTCAAGAACACATCCTGAACTTGTAAAGAGACTTTTTGAGTCGGAAGTTACTGAGGTTAAGGACGGAACAGTTGAAATTAAAGGAATAGCAAGAGAAGCCGGATCCAGAACAAAGATCGCTGTTTATTCAAACGATCCTGATGTAGATCCTGTAGGAGCATGCGTCGGTCTTAACGGTTCGAGAGTTAACGCAATCGTTAATGAGCTTCATGGCGAGAAAATCGACATTATCAGCTGGAACGAGAATCCGGCTATGCTTATAGAGAACGCTTTAAGCCCTGCAAAAGTTATTTATGTTATTGCAGATGCGGATGAGAAGACAGCAAATGTTGTTGTACCTGATTATCAGCTTTCACTTGCCATAGGTAAGGAAGGTCAGAATGCCCGTCTTGCAGCAAGACTTACAGGTTATAAGATTGACATCAAGAGTGAGTCACAGGCTAAGGAAGCAGGCGACTTTATCGGATATGACGAAGAAGACTACTATGAGTATGATGAAGAGTATTCCGATGAAGAATATTATGAAGACGCTGAGTACGACGAGGACGGATATTTGGTTCCGACCGAATCTGATGAAGAAGGCGCAGAAGAAGAAAAAACCACTGAAGAATAGGATGGGTTAAATGGCTGTAAAAAAAACACCTCAGAGGATGTGCGTTTGTTGCAGACAGATGAGGGATAAATCGCAGCTTATCAGAGTAGTGAGAACTTCTGATAATACCGCGGTTATAGATGAAACCGGAAAACTTAACGGAAGAGGCGCGTATATCTGTAAAAATGCAGAATGCATTTTGAAGGCCAAAAAGTCTGCAAAGCTTGAAGGAGCTTTAAAGACAAGTATATCGGATGAGATATATGAGGAGCTTATGAAAGGATGCGGTGAAGATGGATAAGGTTCTTTCGATGATTGGAATGAGTGCCAGAGCCGGCAAAGCTCTCGGAGGCGAATTCACAGTAGAAAAGGCCGTAAAATCGTTTAAAGCATATCTTGTAATACTGGCGAGCGATGCATCTTCGGGAACGAAGAAAAAGTTTAAGAATATGTGTGACTTTTACGAGGTTCCGGTTATTGAGTACTCGGACAAAGATACGCTCGGGAGGTCAATTGGAAAAGAGATGCGGGCGATGATTGCGATAACCGACGAGGGACTCGCAAAGGCCGTGTATGAAAAGTATGAACAGCAGTTACAAATCTGACGAAGGAGGTAACAGGTAAATGGCAAAAATCAAAGTTATAGATCTTGCCCGAGAACTCGGGTTTGAAAAAAGTAAAGAAATTATAGAGTTTATGAAGGAAAAGGGTGTTGAACTCAAGGCACAGAGCGGTGTTGAAGAGGAGCACGCAAAGACAATAAGAGAGCATTTTTCAAAAGCTGCAAAGCCTAAGGAAAATGCGTCGGAAGCTGCAAAGCCAAACAAGGAAGAGGCAAAGCCGGCTCAGGGCGAAAATAAAGTTGAAGCAAAGCAGGATGCACCGAAGAAGAAAAATATTTCGGTTGTATTTAATTCTTCTGCCGGAAAAGGCAGAGGTCAGAAGCCGAGAAACGGAAGACCTATGCAGGGTAAGGGACCAAAGCCGGGCGAAAGACAGCAGCCTGACGGACCACGTCCTAAAAAGGTAAGCCGCAGACTCATGGAGGCTCAGGCAGCAGATCGTGCAAAGACAGAAGAAAGTACTCAGCCAAAGCCACAGGCAGAGCCAAAGGCTAAAGAGCCTGTTGAAGAAGTTAAAAAGTCAATGTCTATGGAGAAGAAGATTTCCGCAGAAGCAAAAGAGACAGCTTCTAAGATAGTTCGCGGAAATATCTATGATAACGCTCCTAAGAAGCAGGCTCCTGCAAACAAAAATTCAGGCGGAGACAGACCAAGAAGAGACAATGACAGACGTTCTGACGGACAGCGTCAGCAGAACAATCAGGGCAGACATTCAAAACCTGCTGTAGAGGCAAGTGCGGATGCACCTATGTTTGAAGGAAAGGAAAGACGCAGAAACAATCCTTCTTCAAACGGAAACAATAATAATAACAACAATAACAACTATAAGAATAAGAAAAAGCCGGGAAGACTTGATAAGTCTGAGAGAACATTCAGCCTTGAGAAGACTTCCGGACATAAAAAGGCTCACAAGACTCCTCAGAAGGCAGAGCCTATCTCTGATGAAATCAGAACAATTCAGCTTCCTGAGAAGATGATGATCAGTGAACTTGCAGATATTTTAAAGGTTCCTTCATCTGCTCTTGTAAAGAAGCTTTTCCTTGAGGGACAGATTTATACAATTAACTCTGAAGTTGACTATGAAAAGGCTGAAGAGATTGCATTAGAGTATAACTGTATCGCAGAACCTGAAGAGAAGGTTGATGTAATTGCGGAACTTCTCAAAGAGGAAGAAGAGGACGAGGCTGATATGACTTCACGTCCGCCTGTAGTCTGCGTTATGGGACACGTTGACCACGGTAAAACTTCACTTCTTGATGCAATAAGAGACTCTAAAGTTAAAGTTACAGATAAAGAGGCCGGCGGTATTACACAGGCCATCGGTGCTTATATGGTTGAGGTAGGCGACAGAAAGATTACTTTCCTTGATACACCCGGTCATGAGGCATTTACAGCTATGCGTATGCGTGGTGCTAATTCTACGGATATTGCCGTACTTGTTGTTGCAGCCGATGACGGTGTTATGCCACAGACAGTAGAAGCTATTAACCATGCAAAAGCAGCAGGAATCGAAATCATTGTTGCTATAAACAAGATTGATAAGCCGTCTGCAAATGTAGAAAGAGTTAAGCAGGAACTTTCGGAATACGAACTTATTCCTGAAGACTGGGGCGGATCTACAGTATTTGTACCTGTATCTGCTCATACAAAAGAAGGTATCGACGAACTTTTGGATATGATCCTTCTTACAGCAGATGTACTTGAACTTAAGGCTAATCCAAAGAGAAGCGCAAGAGGTCTTGTAATCGAGGCTAAGCTTGATAAAGGTAAGGGTGTTTGTGCTACAGTGCTTGTACAAAAAGGTACATTAAAGGTTGGACAGCCTATCGCAGCCGGTGAAGCTTACGGTAAGGTAAGAGCCATGACTGATGAGCTCGGAAGAAGACTTAAAGAAGCAGGACCGTCTGTTCCTGTGGAAATCCAGGGATTAAGCAGCGTGCCGAGAGCCGGAGAAATATTTATTTCACCGGAATCGGATAAGGAAGCAAGAAACTTTGCAGAGACATTCCAGGCAGAGAATAAAAAGCAGCTTCTTAACGATACTAAGGGAAGAATGTCACTCGATGACCTCTTCTCGCAGATTCAGGCCGGAAATCTTAAAGAGCTTGAACTTATTATCAAGGCTGATGTACAGGGCTCGGTTGAAGCTCTTAAGACATCACTTGAGAAACTTTCAAATGAAGAAGTTGTTGTAAAGGTAATTCACAGCGGTGTTGGTGCGATTACGGAATCGGACGTTATTCTTGCTACAGCATCAAACGCTATTATCATAGGATTTAATGTAAGACCGGATGCTGCCGCTAAAAATACAGCTGACAGCGAAGGAGTGGACATTAAGCTTTATAAGGTTATTTATAACGCTATTGAAGACGTTGAAGCAGCTATGAAGGGTATGCTCGATCCTGTATACGAAGAGAAGGTTACAGGTCATCTTGAAATCTTACAGATCTTTAAGGCATCGGGTGTCGGAAATATCGGTGGTTCAATCGTAACCGACGGAAATGTTGTTAAAGATTCCAAGGTCAGAGTCTTTAGAGACGGAGACCAGATTTTTGAAGGACAGCTTGCATCACTTAAGAGATTCAAAGATGATGTTAAGGAAGTTAAATCCGGTTCTGAGTGCGGTATCGTAATCGAAGAGTTCGACGGTATCCAGGTCGGAGATACTATTGAAGCATATATCATGGAAGAAGTACCTAGATAGGAGCGTATTATGCGTAAGAACAGTATTAAAAACAATCGTCTTAACGGTGAAGTTCAAAGAGAACTCAGCGACATTATCAGAAATGACATAAAAGATCCGAGGATTCATATGATGACTTCGATTACAGATGTTGAGGTTGCTCCGGATCTTAAGACGGCAAAGGTTTTTATAAGTGTACTCGGAAGTGACGAGGAACTTGAAAACACAATTACAGGACTTAAAAAAGCTGCAGGCTATATAAGAAAAGAGCTTGCACATAAAATGAATTTAAGATACACTCCGGAGATTACGTTTGTACCGGATAAATCCATAGAATACGGCATTAAGATGTCAAGTATGATTGATTCACTTAAAACAGGTAACGAAGATGGAGAAGATTGATGATATTTTAAAGGGAATAAAATCCGTTGCCATGTCAGGCCATATCAGACCTGACGGAGATGCGATCGGATCTTCCCTTGCTGTATACAATTATATAAAGGATAATTATCCGGATATTAAGGCTGATATCTATCTTGATGAGGTGCCGGATGTATATGCGTTTTTACCGGGAACGGATGAGATAAAAACCGTTCGACCGGATGGTGTAAAATACGATCTTTTCATAGCGCTTGATTGCGGAGATTTAGGCAGACTGGGAGATTCTGCAAAGTATTTTGAGTCGGCGGATAAAACGCTTTGCGTAGACCATCATATGAGCAACAAGAGCTTTGCTGATGTTAATTATATTTTCCCTGATGCAAGTTCTGCGTGCCAGCTTGTTTATAAGCTTTTGGATGAAACAAAGGTGACAAAGGAGATTGCCGAATGCCTTTATACCGGAATGGTTACCGACAGCGGCATTTTCCAGTACAGCTCTACGACATCGGAGACTATGAATATTGCCGGAAAGCTTATGGATACCGGAATTGATTTTAACGATATTGTAGATAAGGTATGGAATCTTAAGACTTATGCACAAAACAGAGTTTTGGGAAAATGTTTAAACGACAGCAGGCTTTATCTTGACGGAGCTCTTATTATAAGCTATATAACTAAAGATGAGATGAAAGAATACGGCGTAAATCATCAGGATTTTGAGGGAATATCAAGCCAGCTCAGAAATACTGCAGGCGTAAAGGTTGCGGCATTTCTCAGCGAAAATGATGACGGAAGCTTTAAAATCTCACTTAGAAGTAACGGCGCAAATGTTGCCGCTATAGCTGAAAACTACGGCGGCGGCGGACATATGCGTGCGGCCGGAGCAACAGCTGAAGGCAGGATAGAAGATATAATAGAAGAGCTTATAAAAAATACTGAAAAGGTGATA
>JAILQM010000108.1 GCA_024698965.1 Eubacterium sp.
GGTCGCATCCTCAAAGCACTTTTTATAAGATCCCTAATGGTTATTGCCGCGTTTCCTTCGGAATTTTTATTCCTGGTCTCAAGTCGTACAAGGTTTTTTATATTCTTCAGACACAGCTCTGCGGAATCTTCTATTGTAATCACTCTTTCATTTTCCGGAATGTAATTTGCAAGCACATTTAAAAATGTTGTCTTACCGGAGCTTGTTCCTCCGCTTACAAAAATATTCATTCCGTTTTCTACCATCTCCTTTAAAAACAATGCCACTTCACCGCTAAGACTTCCGCCTGCAAGCAGATCATCCATTGTAAAGGGATTGTCGGGGAATCTTCTTATTGTCACAATCGGACCGTTAATAGCCACAGGACTGAGCACAATATTTACTCTCGATCCGTTTTCAAGACGCGTATCTACTATGGGATTCATCTCGTTAACCATCCTGTTTGTCCTGCCTACAATGAGCTGGATAATGTCTTCTAGTTTTTCCCTTGATGAAAAACACTTGTCCCAGCGATAAACCTCTCCTTTTCTTTCGATAAAAATATCGTTGGGGCCGTTTATCATAATCTCCGAGACTCCCGAATCATCCACAAGCTCCTGCAAAACATCCAACCTTCTAAGAGAGTTGAACACCTCAAGTCCGATTCTCTTTTTTTCCGAGATGTCAAATATCCCTTCGGCTGCCATTACCTGCTCGTCAACAAGTTCCCATACCTTACTGTCGCTTAGCTCCTGCCCCAGGTCCATTCTCTCATAAACCTGACTGCGTATGTTTCTAACAATTTCGTCTGTCATGACATCTCTTCCCTCTTAACGACTCCCCTGACATAATCGCCCATTTCTCCCCACTGCCAACACATTACCATGTCGCCGTCGAAGAAAATGTTGTCCATGCCCGGCATTTTAATTCTCTTTATAATTTCGGTTATTTCGCTGCGCTTTCCCTTTTTAATAATCTCCTCAAACTGCGCAAGTCTTGCCCTCTCATACGGATTGCCCGAATACGGCATATACACAGAGTCGCATTCTTCAAGTATTTTATAAAATCCCGGAATCATGCCACCGATATCCAAAATCACCACATCAAATCCGCTTAAAGAGGAGAGCTTATTTATAAAATCTATCCACTCCTCGCCTTTTAAGAGATATATGTCTGCAGGATTTTTCATCGGCGGAATATAGGTAAAACCGTTTGTCTCATATCCCATGGACAGCACCAGCCTATCCATATCGCCCGAGTAATGTCCGCTGCTGTAGATAAGATCCGATAAATCCCTTTCGTAGCTCATCTGCATAATGCTTTCAAAACCCGCATTCTCACATAGATTTACATACAATACTTTTTCTTTTGCAGCCAGTGTCATAGCGTAGGTTACGGCAAAAGGCGTCTGATAAATACTTTTAGACGGCGAATAAACGGCCCTTAAAGAAACCTTTTTTCCAATACGATCCGAATGAGCCTGTATGTCATACTGTAAAAATATCTCCCTAATAATTTCATCGGCCGGCATGTACTTATATATTCCCTCACCTCCGTCTTTGTCGGTTACATGCATTATCTGTGCGCTTGTTTCTTTTAGATCAAAGCCCAAAGGCACCAGAATAATATCCGCCCTGTTGTCTTTTAGATGTTCTTCAAACTTCTCCTTCTCCCAAAAGCCCGATGTCCTCACCGAATCTCCTTTGTACCTGCTCATATAAAGCATAAGTCCCATTACAAAATCCGCTTCGGAATCATATATTGCTATTTCAACCCTTTTCACTTATCTCCTTTCCGCATCTGTCACATAAACACCGCCCCGATAAAGGTTCCTATCATTATGGGAAGCGCCAAACGGATTCTACTGTATTTTCTGCCGGTTATCTTAAATACGCCCGATAATAAAAGCGCAAAAATACCGGCAAAAAAAATGACATATAATGTTATTTCAAATCCCACAAACGAACCCACAACCGAAATCAATTTCAGATCCCCGGCTCCCAGCCCCCCTGCGATATAAAACCCAAACAATATCACAGTCGGCAAAATAAGGTCTGCCAGGAAAGACGGGATACTCTCGTTTAACAAAAAACATCTTAAATATCCCGATGACATAATACCTAAAAGTATTATGCTGTTGCTTATCTTGGCTCTTCTGCAATCATCAGCTGCAGCAAACAAAAGAACCGTAAGCAAAAGAATAATTTTAATCCTCTCCAAGTCCTCCTCCCTTTGTATGCACAACTTTATCACTCCAATTTTTTTCTTGCAATATGGCAAAATATACAAACCGTTTTTTTATATAAACTGCACAAAAAATCCCGGGAATCGGTCTCAGCATTTTTGTGAAAATCTAACAAAATTTCTCAAAAACGCTTTTCCGATACCCGGGACTTAAGTTTTTTACTTTATTTACTTCAAGATTTTATAAAAAGAAAATCAGCATATCCACTAAAAATACAGGAATCAAAAATGCCAGTGACCATAAAATATATCCGAAAAATGATGGCATTTTTACACCGTTTTCTTCTGCTATACTTCTTACCATAAAGTTAGGCGCATTTCCGATATAGGTGTTTGCTCCCATAAATACGGCTCCGCAAGAAACCGCCATAAGCATCTTAGGCGCTATTATACCGACAGTTGTAAGCACTCCGCTTGTGGCATTAAGTGTACCTGCCGTAGTAAGGAAAACAAGGTAGGTCGGAGTATTATCCAAAAAACTCGACAAAGCTCCCGTTATCCAAAACAGCTGCCAAGGCTCCGAAAGACCAAGCTCCGATCCGTTGCTCTTTAATATAAGAAGAGCCGGAATCATAGTAATAAATATACCGATGAAAAGTATTGCAACTTCCTTAATCGCGCCCCAGTTAAAGTGGTTGTTAAGTCTTATCTGCTCAGGTGTTGTCTTAAACGAAAGATAAGCTGCCAAAAGAATAATCACTATCTCTATTATTGCAGGCAAAGTAAGAGTAACCTCTCCTATAATATGAATTCCCATTATCTTGCCTGCTGCATTTTGGAACATTGGAAGAGTCGGTAAAACACCGCTTAAAATAACCGCACCTACTATCATTACCAAAAAGATAATATTGTGTGCGCCCGTAAGTTTAAGCTGGGATTTGTCCGGATCTATATGCGGTCTGTTACCGTCTGCAAGATCTTTTCTGTAAGCTCTTGTATCTATAAGATAAAAAATACCAAGCAACAAAATTACATTAAGCGCAAATACAGGTAAGAGCTTAAGGCTCCAAAAGAACGGAACCCCTCTCATAAATCCCATTAAAAGCGGTGGATCTCCTACGGGAGTTAAGCATCCTCCTATATTTGATACCAGGAAAATAAAGAATACAACAATCTGTGTTCTTCTGCTCCTCCAGCTGTTTGCTCTTATTATAGGTCTTATCATAACCATGCTGGCTCCTGTTGTACCAACCCAGCTTGAAAGAAGCGTTCCTATGAGAAGCATTACAACGTTTACCTTAGGAGAACCTACAAGATCTCCTTCGAGGCAAATATTTCCGGCAACACAAAAAAGCCCGAAAAGCAACACGATGAATGTAAGATAATCTCCTACAATGCTTTCTGCCACTTCCTCGGCCCCCAAGAAAACTCCATATTTAATACTGAAAGGGATAATGAAAAGCAAACACCAAAATATTACGGCAAACTGCTTATTCTTTTCCCACCAGTCCTCTGCTATAAGAGGACAAACCGCTATACATAAAAGCATTCCCACAAAGGGAATGCAGCTCCAAAGCGGAAGCGTAGCTCCTAAATCCATTTTTGTCACCTCATACTGTCCGCTATTATAACACTATTAATTTAAAAATCAAGCGAAAAATCCTCTTCCCGAATTTGTTATATCGGTTGTTTCCGCCAACTCACCCTTTCCGTAGGTAAGTCCCGCGTACACTTTTTCGGTGTTGCTCATCACCGGTTTCGACATATCTGCCTTTGCGGCTTCTTTAAATGCTTCCTTTATCTTTAAAGACATTTTTGCTACTGCATCAAGATTTTTCTTATCGTTTTTTACGACCATGAGCTCAAGCTCTTTATACCAGTACGAATACAATGAATAAAGTCCGGCCGATATTTCATATTTTCTGTCAAGACTTTTGCGCAGGTCGTATATAACCGCCTGCGCATTTCTTATATTCTCTTTAAAATCATCGTAAGAGGCCGCTTTTTTCGCATCTTCGAAATACACATTCATTATCTCAAACATTACTACTATAAGCTCCGATTTATTACTCTGACTTATTTTTAATGTAAAGTCTCTTATCATTTCTTTCTGCATTGTTTCACCTGTTATTTAAGAAGCTGAAGAGCCTGCTCCGGAATTTCATTTGCCTGTGCAAGTACCGATGTCGCAGCCTGTGTGATAACCTGCATATTTGTATAGGTTGTCATCTCTTCCGCCATATCCACGTCTGTGATTCTTGAAAGAGCACTTGTCATGTTTTCTGCCGTTGCATCAAGGTTTGCTTCTGTATGCTCGAGTCTGTTACTGTATGCTCCAAGTCTTGCTCTAAGTGAGTTTACTGCCGTAAGTGCCGAATCAAGATTGCCGATTGCTCTGGCCGCTCCGTCCTGGTTTCTTACATTTAAGTTATCGATTCCCAAAGTCTCGCTTGTAAGCTCCTGAATATCAATATTAATTATCTGATTCTCGTTTGCTCCGATCTGAAGTCTCATTCTTCCTATATCGGTTACATCGAGATCTATATAATTGTCTGATGCATCAACCTTATCCGGATCTACTATAAATGACATTGAAACGCCGTCTCTTGCTGTTATGCTTACTGTATTTCCGGCTGCCGTAACCGATGCATCCATGAGCTCGTACGCGCCTGTATTCTCATTATATTTATAGATTGAACCTGTTGTATTAGTACCTGCTGTATTTACATCGGAATCTATTCCCAAAAGACTTGAAATATCCGAATCACAGCTAATGTTAAGCTCAATTCCCGAACCGTACTCAATAGATGTAAATGTAAGAGATGCTCCCGAGATTAAATCTGTTCCGGTAGAAGAAGAAGTTACTGTAACTCCTGCGCTTTCTCCGAGATCCTGAAGTGTCTGCCAAATCTCATCCGCTGTTGCATCTGCATCGATATACGCCGTAACTCCGTTTATGGAAATGCTTCCTTCTCCGTGAGTTGTACCTATTGTCTCTGCCGTACCTCCCGTATAAGTTGCCTGAGTTGCGGTTGTAATATCCGAAAGTCTGTATGCGCCGCTCTGAACCTGGCTTGTAATGCTTACCATCTGCACTACATTAGCCTGACCGTTTGCATTCTGAGAATATACTCTTCTGGCGAGCGATCCATCAAAAAGATTTATTGTATTGTATTCGGTATCTTTGGAAATTCTGTCAATTTCTTCTGTAAGAGAATCCATCTCTTCCTGAATAGCCTTAAGATCCGATTCTGTGTTTGTTCCGTTAGCGCCCTGTACGGCAAGCTCTCTCATTCTCTGGAGCATTGATGTAAGCTCACCCAAAACACTGTCGGCCGTATCTATAACAGCATCGCCGTCTGCCGCATTATCCGAAGCCTGATTAAGACCGTCTATCTGAGCCTTCATTGTTCTTGAAATCGCAATACCCGTAGGATCGTCTTTTGCCGAATTAATTCTGAGTCCCGATGACAGTTTCTCCAAAGAGCTTGCAAGTCTGTCTTCATTTACCAAAAGATTGTTGTTTGCTATTACTGCCGATATATTGTGATTTACTCTCATATTATTTGTCTCCTGTTCTGCTACAGTCTGTTATACTTTTTTCCTGCTATTAAATTTATCGGTTTTAGCGGCCATTACTTAACCTGTTTTTCCCAATTTTACAACTATACCCATAAATGTTTTTGCAAGTGAGTAAAGCTGAGTTGTTAAAAGGGCGTTATTTTCGTTTTCCTCTTCCGGCGAAACCGCATTCTTAATTATATCCGGTGTTTTATCCTTAATCTCAAAAGCTGTAAGATTAAGATTTTCTTCCGACACGAGATGAACTCTTACCTCTCTGCCCTGCAAAGAAAACTCCTCTTCCATCTCTTCTTTAAACTCCGAAAACCTTTCCGTGGTGGATGAATTTTGTGAAACAATCATAGCCTCTATCGCGCTTCCGAGGTCTGCAATCTCTGCAGCCACCTTTCCCAAAGCCTCAGTTTCAAAAAGAACGTTTACCCTGCCCTTTCTATCATCATCTGTTCTTACAATCTGCAGATGCACGGTCGCCATCTCATCTTCAACCAAAACCGGAATCGCATACTGCTCATTTTTTGCAAGCTCCGAATAGGTTTTAAGCTCTTCTCTCATAAGCTTCATTTCTCTTATATCGAGACTGGTTACAGAATTGTCTGCCGGAATAAAGTTATCCATCGCATGCTCTGCCACCTCCGCAAGCGCCTGCTGAGCCTTTGCCATATCCGTCGGAGATTTTACGGCTTCTCCGAGATCTTTTAAAATCTCTTCTTTGACCGCTTCAAGCTCCGCATCCCAGTCCGGATCATCCTCATCCTGCTTTTTAAGTAGCTTTCCGTAAAGGCTGTTTCTGTTTGAAAGCATATTTGAAACCGCCGCCATATGATAATAATTTGTGCTCATCTCATTTGCGCTTAAAAGCTTTATAACTTCTTCTTCCGCAGAAAGCATATCCGTATATTCAGAAAATCTTACACTGCTGTAGCTTTCCTCATACTCCGTGCTTTCACCTTCAAGCATTGCATCCGCAACCTGCTCCATATTCAAGCCCATAAACTCAGGTCTTTGATACAATGTTTTAATCTTTTCGGCATCCATCATATAAAGCGCTTCCATGGCCTTGCCTTGAGTGTAATTTATTGTTTCCTCGACATAGGTTCTTGCCTCGGTTTCCGTCACAAATCCCTTTTCAAGCTGAGATGCGATTGAGTCTCCCGTATTTTCTACCTTTTCAAGCTCTCCGAAATCAGTATCAATTGTTATGTCCATTCCCGACGCCTTTTTATTTTTAACCGCCGTAAGGAGATTTTTCATATTGAGCTCTGCGCCCTGCATAACAAGGGCTCCTATTACCGCTCCGTCCGATGATGCCACCTGATTTAAAAGCCTGTATACCCCGACATATCCGGCTCTTTCTTCGTCCGTAATTTCGCCGCTCTTATCAAGCTGCCACAAAAACTCCGCCATGTCTTCCGATGAGTCATAGCCGTTTTCGGCCTTTATATCTTTTATTGTGCTGTTAAGAGTATCAATGTCGCTCTCAAGCGGATTTATTCCCTCTCTTATCATATGCAGAGTAACAGACGGAGTCATTTCTCTAAGCAAAACCTGTACCTTTGAATCCGCTTCTTTCATAGTGTTAATGTTTTCAGCGGTAATCTCTATTGAGTTATAGCCAAGTATTCTGACCGCTCTTTCATTTGAGGCGCTTGTCTCAAGATCCATATCTTCAAGTATCGTATCCACATTTTGAAAAGCTTTTTTAATGCTGTCCCCAAGATCTGCTCTCGGCACCGTCATAACAGTCTCATATCTTTCGTTCATCTGCTTTATCTTGTCGCTGAAGTTAACGGATGATGTTATAATGTCCGTCGCCTGCGCGTCAATCTCATCTGCAAGCTTTAAGCCGTCTTCTCTTAAAGAAGAAAGGTTTATGCTTTCAATGCTTCTTGCCCCGAGAGCAAAAGACGGAAGCAGCTTTACTTCTTCCAGAGTCTCCGACGTTTCTTTAAAAAGAGATATATTTTCCGGCGTTGCCTCAACATTCTCCGATTTAAAAAGAGCGCTGTAATATTCGTTTTCAGCCTTTTTCAAATCTTCGACAAGATTTTCAAGGTCTTTTGTCTCTATCGAAATCCCCTGTTTTAAAAGCGAATAATTAGCCGAAACCGTCATAACCAGTCTTGTCTCTTCAAGCACTCTTTTTGCCTTTATCTCAAGTCCTTTGTCACTTTCTGCCGTTATTATTATGTTTTCGCCGCTTTTTTCTTCACCGGCTGAGCCTTCGCCGCCTCTTTGGTCAAAAGCTTCTTTTAAGTTTTGTATTGTAAGCTGTTTGCCGCTGTTTACAACTGTTGCCGCATCCTCTTGCGTGGCGTCTCCTATTACGTCAAAAGCCTCTTTAGCTCTCTCAAACGCTGTTCTGTTTTCCGAAAGAAGAGCATCCTGTGGTCTTTTGCCCATGCTGACCGCATCCGCAATCTGAGTTACCACCTCTGTCATATCCGCCGGCAGAGTTATACTGTTTAATCCGTCAAGTGCCGAAAGATTTTCCGTCGTAAGAGGAATCTCATTATTTACAAGCCATTTTGCCATTTCTGTTCCGTATTCTTTATCAAATCCGGATTCTTTTATTATTGCATTAGCCTGATTTTTTACAGTAGAAAAAATATCTTCCCCTGCCTGAGGAATAGCCCCTGTTCCCGACGCAAATTCGGCCTTATAAACATTACCGATTGTCGGCTCAAGGGAATTATCCATCATATATTTTTTAGTCGCATCGCTTAACGGCACTAAATCCTGCGCCATTGAAACAGCTTCTTTAGTATCTGCGATATTTTCTTCGGTAAGCGGAATATTGTATTCCGAAATCCTGTTAATCTGAGCCTCATCAAGGCCCGCTGCCTTAAGTACGGAACCGGATATACCGCCCATATCGCTTACATCAACTCCTGCGCTTGCGAGCTTTATCTTTATTCTGTCGTAAACCGTTACAACAGCTTCCGTATCCATGTCAAGCAGACTATAGCCTTCTTCATTCATCATTTCGCAGTCATCTGCGGTAAGTGAATTTGAAAGCATATCCATCTGTTTTTTTATTGTATCCGCATCCATATTGTCTAAGGTTTCGTTTATCTCTTCCAAAGATGAACACGAAGAAAACAGACCTTTAAGTACATTTGTCGCACTCAAACGTCCGCTGCTTTGATTGTTTGAATATATATTTCTTACTTCAGCGGCTTTTTTTCCGGTTTCTGCTGAAGTGTCCGTTGAAGTATTAATTCTGTTGTCTATAATATTTGCCGATTCTACTCTCATATATTTCTCCAAATAAAAAATAACGGTAAAGCTGTTGCCTCACCGTTATTTTCGTCTTATTTTGCCAAAAACTTAAGCGTCAAAATCTTTTTCTCTTAATATTAAATTCTCATCATCATCGTATTTATTCGAAAAGATTGAGCGGAAAGCACTGTAAATAGGCTTTCTTTCGGCTTTATTGATAGCCTCGTCCACAATATCTTTTACTTCTTCCAAAGATGTAACTTTGTTTGCGACTCTTATGTTTCCGATTCTGTTGTAGAGTGCAAGAACTCCCATTTCGTCGATTACATAGCCCTGCTCTATTGCGTAATTCTTAGCAAATATTACAAGCTCATCATTGGTGAAGATCGGAATTGAAATCTTTTCGGTAAATTTGCCTCCGAGCTCATGTGAAAGCGAAAGTGCTTTAACAAGTCCCTTTCTTGTATCTTCAAGAATAACGATCATTCCGCCGGTATCATCATTCATCTCTTCTCCGAGTTCTTTTGCCTTATTAGGTGTAAGAAGTCCCGCATTTTCAACGATGAGATAACCGCCTCTTATCTTATCTATTATATGTCTTACAGGCTTGTTGTTAAGTGCCTCCGCCTGAATCTTTCCTACCTTATTTGACTGATGCGGATACATCTCCTGAAGAGCACGTGTAAGGTTTGTAGCCATCATTGTCTTTCCGCAGCGAGGCTCACCCTCAATAAGAATATTTCCCGTTTTTGAGGTGCTGTCCTTCTTACGGCTCCTTACTCCTTCAAGCACGCTGCAAATCTGGCTTTCCATTCCGCTGATTGAAGTAAAGTATGTAAATATATCTTTCTGAGCCTCGTTAAGGTTTGAAACAGGCTTATCATCCTCTTCTAAAGTAACCTCTTTCTCCGTTATATCGGCAATGGCTTCTTTTCTCATTTCAGCCTCTGCCTCTTTTTCAAGAACTCTGTCTAAAGCATCGATTGCAACCTGAGCGGTATCTTCTTCATCTTCCTCCGGCTCATCCTCTTCTGCATCAGGCTTCGCCTGCTCTTCAAATTCTTCTTCAAGTGATACTCCTGCCGCAGCAAATGCAGCACTTGCGGAAATATCCTTTACCGCATTGTCCAATGCTTCTGAATCTATCTCAGACTCTTCTTTCGGAAGTTCTTCTGCTGCCGTATTAGCTTCCGGCACATAAGCCGGTGTTGTTGCCGCTTTAAGTATTGCGGCTTCGGCAGCCTCAAGCTCAGGCATGGCCTCATTTATCTTGCCCATAATATTTTCCGTCTTTGCTATGGCTCTTGCCTTTGCGTTTTCAAGCTTCTTGATTCTGGCTTCCTCCATTGCGGTTTCAGCCGCCTTTTTGGTGCGCTCCCACTCCGCGAGTACATCCTCTATGCTCATCTGACCGGTGATCTGCTTATCTGCCATCTCGTCTTCCGGAAGAACCATCGAAATCTGTCCGTCCTCTTCTTCGGCAAGCATTTCCCTAAAGTTAATTTTAAGAGAAACATCAACCTCTTCGTCGGTCTCTATATCTTCGTAAATCTTCTCATCCTCTTCCTGAGTCTGCTCAAGGAATGGAAGATTTGAGTCTTCTACAAGTCTTTGTATATTGCCCATCGCAGAATCTACGGTTTCCTTTTTCGTAGCTTCCATAATCTGCTGCATTTCCTTTGCAAGCTCGGCCTGAAGATTTATTGTATTATACTTTGTAACATTTGCCTTAATCTCGGGAATTGTCACATCTTCGTGCAGAATCTCCGCATAGCCGCTCACTTCCGAAGGCTTAATATGGGTAAGTCCCTGATGCTCATATTTAAATTCTTCATATTTTTCGGCCTGATAACCCGTAAGCGGAGTATAGAGCATCTTAAGCTCCATAGCTTTTTCCACATAAACTCCGTCACCAAACCATAAAATAATATCATCACAAGTTCGGATGCAGTCATCTATACGACCGACTTTATGATATAAATTTGCAAGCTCATAAGACCATTCCTCGGAAAATTCCTTTTCCTTAATGATCTCAAGAAGTCTTATCTGCTCATCGGCATTTGTTGCCTTAATACGCTCAAGTTTATATTGAAGTTTGTATCTTTTTACATCTTCCGGATCTATTTCGACATATTCCTCAAAATAGCTTTCCGCTTCTGCAAAGTTTCCCTCTTTAATAGCCAGCTCAACCAGTTGATACAATATAGTCTTGCCGACAGGTGCCTTATCATAGGCCGAAAGGAGCAGTTCCCTGGCCTGCTCATAATAACCTGCCTTTCCGAGAATTGTACCCACCTGACAAAGTGTTGAAGCGCTTTTTACCTTTTTCCAGTTAATACCCGAAATAACTCTGGCAGCTTCTTCGTATTTCTTCTTCTCGGCCAGCTTTTTTATTTCCTGCAGTTTCTCTTTGTATTCAGCTTTATCCACTGTTTACACCTCTAACTATTCTATCTTCCTAACCTTTTGTATCCTCTTTTTCTTCCGGTATTTTCCCTGTTTTGTAAATAAGTTCTTTGGTCTCCGGATTAATGTAATCCACATCCAGATATGCCTCGGAATTTTCCGGAAGACTTCTCTTCCGTAGTATACTCTTGGTTGTCTCATTTATAATATACAGTAAAATGGCAAATAATGGAACACCCGCTATCATTCCGACAACACCGAAAAGACCTGTTCCCAGCAGGACACCAACCACAATCCAAAACGGCGGAATGCCGATGGAATGACCGACAATCTTAGGTCCCAAAATATTTCCGTCGATCTCCTGAATAATAATAATGTATATTAAAAAATACACTGCCTTCACCGGATTACTCAAAAGTATAATAAAAAGCGAAGGTATAGCTCCCAAAATCGGACCGAAGAAAGGAATAACATTCAGCGTTCCGACAATAACGGCTATAATCATCACATAAGGCATCTGCATTATCAGGCATACGATTCCGGTTATTATTCCGATAATAATCGAATCTTCTATTCTTCCGACAACAAAACCTATAAAGATTTTATGTGCCTCTCTCACCGTTTTTACAAAAATGTTTGCATTATGCGGTGCAAGCACTGCATAGGTAAGTTTCTTTCCCTGACTTATAAACTTTTCTTTACTGAAAAGCACATATATGGAAACGATAAGTCCGATTATGATATTGAGCACAAGCTTTAAGAGGTTGAAAACCCCGCTTGTCAGATATTCTACCATGCTCTGCATCCAGCTCGGCATATCGTTTTGAATAAGCTCCTGAATCGACATACTCGCATCTACTGCTTCGAGTCTGAGTATTCTTGAGAGAGTCGGATTATGCTCACTGTACTCGGCAAGCCAGGCAAGAAGCTCTCTTACCCTCATCGGCAAAGCGTCCGACATGGAATTTAAGCTCTCAACCACTCTCGGCATAAGGATTCTTACCAGAATTCCCAAAAAGATTGCGATTACAATATATGTTGCAAGAATGCTTAGGCCTCTTATAAGTCCAAACTTTTCAGCCGGATCTTTACCCTTTTTTTCAGCTGCTTTTTTAATGCGCTTTTCAAACCAGTTTACAATCGGATTGATAAGGTAAGCAAGTATGCAGCCTATAACAACTGCCTGCAGTGTTTTTACAAGATTGTCTATTCCTTTAAACAGACCGTCAAGCCTGAATAAAACAAAGAACAACACCATAGACAGCGCTATAACCGCAAAAATAACTATGCCTATTTCGATATACGGATGAAAATTTATTTTGTTTTTTTTCTCTCCCGTTGGCATATCACTCATACATTTCCCCTTGTTTTATGTCCTATCCCCTGTAATAGTTAATAAGACATCCTTTTAAGATAATAGTTCTTTCATCATCTGTAAGATCACCCATCTTAAGGCCGATTTCTCTGACATCCTTATCTGTTACGACATATGCCTTGATATCGGTCTGCTTATTTTCGATGGCTTTTCTGACATCAGGAATGAATATATAATCTTCCTTCTTAAACGGAAGATCTCCTCTTTCGATAAGTAACGGAAGCATACCCCAGTTAATAAGGTTTGAACGATATCTCTTTGTTGCATATTCGTTTGCAATATTAGCCCATCCGCCGAGAACCTTCTGGCACGACGCCGCCTGCTCTCTGGCTGAACCGTCACCCGGTTTAACAGCAAATATCGTACTTCCTATACCTGTATTTTCTGTGTTTACTCCGTCAAACTCAGAAACAATTTTGTTCCAGATTCCTTCTATCTCAGCAAGTGCGCTCTTAGGATCCTTGCCTTCTTCTCTTGCCACTTCTGCAGCGCGAACCTCTTTAGCCTTTCCTACATACTCAGGATCTTTTCTCGAAAGTGTAAACTCGGCAAGTCCGAGCGGATTTGATCTGTATGACGAAGTTTCTCCTGAAGGAATAAGCTCATCTGTTGTTGTAACCGGATCGTGAATCTCGCTTACAACCTTTAAAATCATATTGTCTGTAAGTGCCGGCATTGCCGGCCAGTCCTTAATATTAGGACCGAATTTTATTTCAACCGAAGGATCTGCCACTCCCTTAGAGTCAAATACTCTCTTTTCGTATATAGTCTTATCAAAGAAATACTTAGGTGCTTCAAATTTTGCGTTTACTTCCGTAGCCGGAGTAAGAACGCCGCCATTTGCTGCAGTTGCGGCAATAGATCTTGCATCCATAAGAGCAACAGAAGCAATCTGTCCGCTCTGAAGCTTTGATCCTTCTCTGTTCGGGAAGTTTCTTGTTGAATGTCTGATAGAGAATGCATTGTTTGCCGGTGTATCTCCCGCACCGAAGCAAGGTCCGCAGAACGCAGTCTTCATTACGGCGCCTGTAGCCATAAGTTTTGCTGCTGCTCCGTTTTTAACAAGCTCCATATATACAGGCATACTTGCAGGATATACGCTCAATGTAAACTCGTCACATCCAATGCTTGCTCCGTCAAGAATGTCTGCCGCAGCACAGATATTTTCAAATCCGCCGCCTGCGCAGCCCGCAATAATTCCCTGTTCAACACGGAATTTTCCGTCTTTAATCTTATCCTGAAGAGAATATTCAACCTGGCCGTCAAGACTTATCTTTGCTCTCTCTTCACAGTCATGAATCACATCTTTAAGGTTTTTGTTTACTTCTTCTATTGTATATGTATTGCTCGGATGGAACGGCATTGCAATCATAGGACGAATTGCAGATAGGTCAATTTCCACAACTCCGTCATAATATGCAACACTTGCCGGATTAAGTTCCTTATAGTCTCCCGATCTTCCGTGAATCTCATAAAACTCTTTAATCTTATCATCTGTTCTCCAGATAGATGAAAGACATGTGGTCTCTGTAGTCATTACATCCACACCGATACGGAAATCTGCGCTTAAAGATGAAACTCCCGGACCCACGAATTCCATTACTTTATTATTTACATAGCCTTTGTCGAATACTTCTCCGATAATGGCAAGAGCCACATCCTGAGGTCCGACTCCCGGCACTACTTCACCCTTAAGGTAAATACAGACCACATCAGGTCTGTTAATATCATAGGTTTTATTTAAAAGCTGCTTTACAAGCTCCGGACCGCCTTCGCCCATAGCCATTGTTCCGAGGGCTCCGTATCTTGTATGCGAATCCGAACCGAGGATCATTCTTCCGCCGCCCGCAAGCATTTCTCTTGCGAACTGGTGAATTACAGCCTGATGCGGTGGAACATAAACTCCGCCGTATTTCTTTGCACATGAAAGACCAAACATGTGGTCATCCTCGTTGATTGTTCCGCCAACGGCACAAAGAGAATTATGGCAGTTGGTAAGTACGTAAGGTATAGGGAATTTTTCAAGCCCTGATGCTCTTGCAGTCTGAATAATTCCCACAAAAGTAATATCGTGAGATGTAAGCATATCAAACTTAACTTTCAGCTTATCCATATTCCCCGAGGTATTGTGATTCTTCAAAATACCATAAGCAATAGTACCCTCTTTTGCGGTCTCTTTATCAACTGTAGATACACCTGCTGCCGCAGCTGCTTCTTTTGCGGCATCTGCGCCGTCTGCTATAAGCTTATTACCGTTTACAAGGTACGCTCCCGAATCATATAACTTAACCATTTTATCCTCCTTGGCCTTTTCTACATTCTAACTATACATTATACATAAATTGTGCCCAAGGTACAAGAAGCACCGCAATAATTTGCGATGCCTCCGTCAATTTTATCGTTATATTATTCTGATGTTTGTAAGCGCGCATCTGTCTCCGGTAAGCGCCGCATATATTTTCTTGTTTCCGTCGGTTATCGTAGTGACATTTGTTACGATAAGACCGCAGTTTGAAGTGGTTGTCGTAATCCTGTTTCCAAGCTTATGAAAGCCAATAACACAGCTATAGCCTTTCTTATTCTTTTCCTTCCACTCGTTCCAGTCTCCGAAACTATCCGTCTTTTCAAATTCTATTTTATTTACTGCATTTTTTATGCCCTTTTGGAGCTCTCCGTTTAATCTTATAACAGCATATTCTTTATAATTATGCCCTCCGATTTTTCCGTCGTCCGAATAATACAGCAGAACATAAGGGCAGTGCCATACAAGGTTTGCTGTCGGAAGACTCATGGAATGGAAAGATATTCTCATACCGTCAACTATTTCCGTGCCTTCAGAATATTCCGAGCGCGCTCCGTTTACCTGAATATTAGGCATATCTCCGACAAGCTTATCTATATAGCTTACTTCTTCGGCAATACGTTTTATCTCGCCCTCGCCTATTTCCTCTTCACTTCTTGTGATAGTTATACCGCTTATAAAACAATGTTCTCCTGTAAGGCTTATAAACGCTTCTCTCGAACTGTCCGGAAGAGCCGCAATTATTTCGACTGACTTTTCCCCGCTGTAAAGTCTGATTCTTACATGGTCATTGTACTTGACGGCTTCTATCTTATAAACACCCTCTTCGGATAAAACCATGGATCTTGTCTCATAATCCACATCTTCCATATCAAAACTTTGCATATCTCTTGCCGAAGTACATACAAACCTTCCGTCGAACCAGATTTCTCCGTATTCCAAATACTTATTGTTTATAATTCCTTCTTCTGTGTTATGCACCTGGCCGTCCAAAGAATCATATAGAATAAGCGACGGAACCGAATAATCCTCTCTTCCCGTTCCGTCGGGAAGGCTTTTAAACACCACCTCGGATATATGCTGTGAGAGGTTCACGCCCGCAGATACCGCCCGACGATACTCTCCGCATTCAACCTCATTTTTCCACGAGGCTCTTGCGTCTGCAAGGCGGCTATCCTTTAAAACACTGTCTCCCGTATCAATCATAGCGAGCATTATTTCCGCAAACTTCGGATCAAACTGCGTACCGACCCCTTTAACAAGCTCCTCTCTTACGAGCTGTTTAGGCATCGGCTTTCTGTAACTGGAACCCGATATCATTGTATCGTACGAATCGGCGACCGTTATAATTCTTGCGGCTCTCGGTATTTCATCTCCTTTAAGCCTGTCAGGATATCCCTTGCCGTCATATCTTTCATTATGATAATGAGCACCTTCCGAAATATAAGGGAATTCCGTAATTCCCGAGAGGATCTGCTGTCCCATAATAGGTGTCTGTCTGATTATCTCTTTTTCTTTTTCATCGAGTTCTCCGCGCTTAGTTAAAATACTGTCCGAAATACTGAGTTTACCCACATCATGAAGCAACGCCGCATAATATATCTCTTCACATTCCTTTTCATCAAATCCGCTTTTTTCGGCAATTTTTTTCGAATAATCCGCAACCCTTAAAGAATGCCCCCTGGTCTTTTCATCTTTTCCGTCAATCGCATTAACAAAGGCTGTCGAGACCTGCTTAAAAAGCCTTTGCATACTTTGCTGTTCTTCCTGCAAATACGCAATCTCAAGTCTGTTTGCCCTTTCCACCGTAAGACTCATATCATCCAGGGCAAAAAGATAAAGCAGAATCGACATTCCTACCATCGCGATATTGGTAAGTGATACTCCGTAAAAGAAAAACTGCCCGATAGAAGCTACTATCGGTATAAATACGAAAAGCAAAAGAGAGATATATATCTTTTTGCTAAGCATTTTCCCGTATTTTATGATTGTCGGTATCTGTATTGCAATCATTATAATAGGTATTGCGTAACATATGGGAAAACCCGCGGCCCTCTGATATCTGTTGTAATCATCAAAGGTATAATAAAACCCGGTGAACTGAGATATAACCACAAGCGCCATACCAATTGATGCAAGCACATTTCCTGCTCTTAATATCTTAGGTACATCCTCGCTTCCGCACTCATTTACTATAAGATCTTCAAGATAGAGGTTGAAAATGTGCAGCAAATAAACAATCATTAAAAACACAAGGAAATTGGTTACTCTCACCATCCAGTATCCGATTACATCGGTATTTCCCCTATAAATATATGCGAGTCTGTCCGACAAAAGCAGTATCATGGACGAAAGCTCCATAATGATTAGTATTCTTTTCCTTTTTAGAGGCAGACCTCTGCTTAAAAGTAAAAAAACAGCAATCATTCCGCACATGCATCCGAGCACAAGCATAATATCAAGTTGATAGGTTTTAATTACCTCAATCATAAGTCTCTATATTCTCCTTCACTATTTCATCCGGCAAATATTTACGGATAGCTTTTTCGAGCACACTGCCGTCTACAGGCTTTGCCAGATATCCGTTAAACCCGTGCGACAGATAAAACTCCTCTCCCTCCGCAGTATTTGCGGTAAGTGCGTAAACAGGAATATCCTTGTCCTTTTCCCTTATCCTGTGTATCGTTTCTATTCCGTCCATGCCCGACATCATATGATCCAAAAGCACTACGTTATAATTATTAAGTCTTATCTTATCAAGGCATTCTTCTCCGCTTGATGCGGTCGAAATAAACATCTTTGTAGGCGCAAGCAATCCCTTTATTACCGTAAGGTTCATAGGGTTGTCGTCAACCACCAGAATTTCCGCATCCGGAGCCACAAACTGAGGCTTATAAGTTTCGCCGCTTATTTCCTCTTCTTCTTTAAACTCTCCGATTACTTCTTTATCCACAAGGTTTTGTCTTACGGAAAAAACGAATTCCGAACCCTTTCCGTATTCACTTTCCACCCAAAGCTCTCCGTCCATAAGCTCTGCAAGCTGCCTTGATATATCAAGTCCGAGCCCCGTTCCCTGGATACCTGCATTTTTATTTTCCTCAAGCCTTTCGTATGCATAGAAAAGCTTTTCTTTATCCTCATCTTTTATTCCCACTCCGGTGTCTTTAACAGACGCTTTGATTTTTACGCTTTCTTCATTTCTCTCATCCACCGAAACGCTTAAAGTAAAGCCGCCTTTTTCCGTGTATTTGACCGCGTTTACAAGAAGATTAAGTATAATCTGTTTTATTTTCTCCGAATCGCCGTGAAGTACCTTCGGCAGGTTCGGATCTATATCACAGTTAAAATACAGTCCTTTTAGCTCCGCCTGTACACGAATCATTACGATGACAGATCGCAGCATTTGTTCAACGTTATACGTCTGCTCCAAAAGTGTCATCTTTCCCGATTCCATCTTTGAAATATCCAAAATCTCGTTTATGAGTCTTAGCAAAGCCTCGGAAGCAATTTTTATATTCATCGCACATCCTGTAACGCTGGAATAATAAGCCTTTGGCACACCTTCCGAATTTTCCCTCAGAATCATCTCATCCATACCCATAATTGTATTTATAGGCGTTCTTATTTCATGAGATACATTTGCCAAAAACCTCGATTTTGCGCCGTTTGCCCTATCGGCTTCTTCCTTTGCTTTCTGAATTTCAACATACTGTCTGCGGACAATTGTACCTGTCATAATTTTCCATACGAGAAAACCCGTAAGAAGAACAATAAGAGCCAGCAGAATTATTCTGATTGTCAAAAGCTCATATAATTTAGGCTTTTTTACAATCTTAAAAATCTCTTCCTCAAGCACTTCGTCGGTATTGTTGTCCAAAATCTGAATATGAAGCTTGTAGGTTCCGTATTTAAGACCTGTATATTCAAGTGCGGATATAACGCTTTTTGCTCCCGTTATTCCGTCATCTCCGCTGTTTTCCAAATAAACATGAACTCTGGGGTTCATCATCGAATAGTCAAGTATAGCCGGGTATATCTGTATACGGCCGCTTCCTGCCGGAATCGTGTATGTTCCGTTTTCATCGGCTTTTATTTCTTCATCATCCTTAAATACACCGCTTACTCCGAGTTTGAGAGATGAATATCCTTCAAAAAAGTTGTTGATATTAACCCTCCCCACTCCGGTTCGGCAAGCTATATAAAGAACTCCGTTTTCATCAACATAGCTGTAGGAATTTCCGGTCGGTGTGCCGGTCAGTCCGTTTTCAATCGTATAATGATCGTAATCCCCGACAATGTCGGCAATCATATCCTCTGCATTTACCGTATATACTCCGTAAGAGGATAAAATCCAGAGATTATCGTGTTTATCGTAATAAACATCATAGTTGTTATTGTAAGGGAAGCTCGTAACTTCTTTAATGACGCCGTCTTTCATATACTGTATTGAGTTCGAGGTTATAATCCAGTAGACACCCCTTTCCTCATCCTTTTTAATTCTTAAAATAACATCGCTTGTCAGTCCGTCTTCGCGGCCTATAACCTCTATACCGTCATCTTTTATTACATAAATGCCGTCTCCGTCGCTTCCGGCATATATTTCTCCGTCATCACCTTCTGCCACAGTAAGAAAGACAGTGTTTTGTATCCCGTCCTCTTCTCCGGCAGTCTTTACCACTTCTCCGCCTTTAAGCACTGCAAGTCCGCCGTTTGTTGCAACAAGGAGTTCACCCGATTTTGAGAGCACTGCTCCTCTTATTTCATTACTTAAAAGGCCGTCTTCTTCGGTATAGCTTTTTATTTCGCCGTCCTTGGTATAGCAGACAAGTCCGAGATTATAGTTGTAAGTACAAATCCAAATATTTCCGTCTTTGTCATAAGTAATACATCTTATTCTCGCATCCCCGATGTATTCCGTTATCTCATTTTCAACTTCTTTTCCGTTTTCGTCCAAAATCAAAAGGCCGTTATCCGTACCGATATAAAGCATTCCGTCCTGCTTAATAACCGCGTTAACAACCGTTTCCGAAATACCGTTTATATCAAATACATCCTGAAAATTATTTGCCGCAATCTTCATCACACCCTGTGTAGATGACGCCACCCATATATTTCCCTGATAGTCGGCCGTAAACATCTCAATTCCGCTTGTTATCGGCAGATTGGCGAGCAGTTGCATCTCGTTGTTTTCGTCCAGATAACCTATTTGCTCAGAAGTTGCAACCCATATTCGTCCGCAGCAATATTCTATCCACTGTACATCATAAGCGGGAGCAATGGAGAGCTTCTCCATATTCTCTATTTCATCACTGAATTTCCCGTAATAGATGTTATCGCTTTCGGTGCCTATATAAACCATTCCCTCATTAAACGGATCCGCATAAATAACAGAAACCGCTTCGCCTCCCGTTTCATCTCCACTGTAAAAACCGTAAAGCTTTCCTCCCGAAACGCTAAAGATATCTCCGTCTTTTGTTTTTCCGTATATCGTTTCCCCATTTAAATCCGCAGTGAGTTTGGTAATACTTGAACTGTTTATTCTCTCATCATTGACAACATGGACCTTTAGCGAATTATCTATATACACAAGGCCGGCTGTTGTTCCCACATAAACATTCCCTTCATCATCTTCAGCAAACACACGGGTTGAAGATGATGGGAGCCCCTCTTTATATGTAATATGAATATTTGTATCGCCGTCTATTACAACCACTCCGTTGTCGTTTGTAGCGACCCACATTCTTCCGCTTGTATCTTCATAAAGGCCTCTTCCGCTTGTAAGTCCGTCGGAGGTATCAAGTCTCTTAAAATCCGAACCGTCATAAAGAATGACTCCGCTGTATCCGCCAATCCACATATATCCGTCTTCCGCCGAATAAAGACAATTTGCATCCGATGTCGGAAGTCCGGATGTAGCATCATATAAAGCCGCGGTATAGCCCACTTCTCCGAGCTGACCGGTTGCGGCATAGCCTCCTCCGGCCTGAACCTCAGTAGTTTCAGAGCCCTCTTCCGTTTCATCCGCAGCAGATATATTCATACCGCCGAAGATATTGAAGGCTATGCAAATCAGAGCAATAATTATTGCGCTTATCCGCTTCTTTTTCATATGACTCCCCCTTACATATTTTGGTACTTCTTTAAAACAAGCTTTACCTCATCCAAAGAATCCATAAATACCTCAACACACTTAGGATCAAAATCCTCGCCTGCTCCTTCTGTTATTATATCGAGAGCTTTTTCAAGAGGCATGGCCGGCTTATACACTCGCTTCGAAGTCAGCGCATCAAAAACATCCGCGACAGCCATTATTCTGGCCGAAAGCGGTATAACCTCCCCATGAAGCCCTTCGGGATATCCTTTTCCGTTCCACTTTTCGTGATGATATGCAGCCATGTTTCTGGCTTCTTTAAGATAGTTTTCGCCCGAAACTGTTGCTATTGCCTTTTCCAGTATAATTCTTCCGGCCGTTGTATGCGTCTTCATTATCTCGAATTCTTCATCTGTTAACTTTCCGGGCTTATTCAATATCGCATCCGGAATATTTATCTTACCCACATCATGAAGCGGCGCAGACATAACAACATCGGCTATGTACTTCGGCGAAATTTTGGCCGAATAATAACCCTTTTTTCTTAAGCCCTCCACTATTATTCTTACATATTCAGCTGTCTTTTGAATATGAGCACCGGTATCCGAGTCACGGTTTTCCACCATATCCGCCATGGTTATGATCAGTCCGTTCTGCATTTTGGCAACGGCTTCGGAGTAATTGCTGATTTCCCAAAGCTGCTCGGTTACGTTTCCTGCAAGCAAGCACAGCGCATTATAATGATTCTCGATTTCATCACCGGTACGAATATCCATTCTTTTAAGCTTTGCAACGCTCTCGTTCAGCTCCGAAGCATCGTCTCCGTTTTTTATCTTTTCCATAAAATCGTTTGTAGCTGCGGTAATTGAGTTTATCGGATAAATCAAAAATACCGAAGATGTCCATATTCCGAACGCCATTACCAAAAATAAAAATCCGAACATTATAAGGCTTACTCGTATTACAAGTTCTCTTATATAACCCGTCATATATATCATTGAAACTTCAGCCGCAAAATAGCAGACCGTTTGCCCCTCTGCATCTTTAAGCGGATAATAAGCGGTTATTCCCCAACCTTTAATATTGTCAGTCTCAAGAGGTTCGAGCTCTTCTCCCCTGAGCATTGCATAATAATAGTCGTAGAATTCGTCTCCGAACTCCGCCTTTTCCCCGGCCTCATATTCTATGGATTCTTCCGTATTAACATCGAATATGTAGTAGCATCCGTCGGTTTTCACCTTTATCGCATAAATTCTGCCGACTCCGTTTGCGTTATCTTTTATATCGCAGAGAATGTTTTCGAGTTTCTCATAACCCTCCTCTTCTCTTCCGTTTTTAAAATATGAGTCAATCATCTCCGGGTCTGCCACATCCGCAGCAAACTCCGCAGCATATTCCGCACTCTCCGTTCTTCTGTCTTTCTCCATGTCAATATATATACTTATACTGATATATCCCATGACCAAAACCAGCGAGATGGATATTATAAACAAAATAAGAGATTCTCTTAGCTGAATAGGATGTTTTACGTTTCCGTTGTGAAGCTTTATGTTTTTAAATTCTTCTTCGGAAATCGGTCTCTGACGCCATCCGCTGTAATAGATTGCCAGCCTCTGCTCTTCAGGCATTAACCTTACGCCAAAAAGAGCTATCGCTATGCTTAGCCCTTTATCAAATAAATTCAGGAAAATATTCAAAACAAAAAATGTGGAAAAATAAGGCAGATTTATATTGTGTATTAAAGTTTCAACAGTATCCGAAACTGCCGTAAACTGCGGCTCTCCGATAAGAACCCACTGTATAGCCGCTCCGAGTCCTCCGCTTATAAGAGCAATAATGCCGGCCAGCATCAGACATTTTTTAATATCCTTAAACCATCTTTTTCTTGCAAAATAAGCTGCGCTTACCGCGATAAGTACTCCTATAATCGAATAATAAACCGACATCCGGTTAAATACAGTGCATAATACACTGGTTGCCACAGCCGTGGCAATGCCCGGGAAAAGTCCGCCGACAAAGCTTACCCAGACTGTTCCTATTGAATCAAGATAGAGTGGGAGCCCGAGTTTATTGGCAATCAGCGCAATAAAGAAGTTCAGAGTTATACCAAAAATGGCTGAAAGCGCCCTAAATAAACTATTTCTGTCGACATTAGCTAATTTCAATAACTCTCCCTCCTTTTAACTACCATTATAGCATACTTTTAAAAATGTGCTATATTTACGTAGTTGTTGATTCCTCTTCGCTTTCAGAATCAATTGTATCCTCTTCTCCCTCGTCTTCTACAACTTCCTCTTCTTCCTCTGAAGTATCTTCCTCAGTCTCTGTATTATCTGTCGTATTATTTTGCGTTGTCTCATTAGAAGTCTCATTACTATACGTGGTTGTTTCTTCCTGAGTATCTTCTTCCTCATCCTCTACCACGCCCGGTACGGTCTCATTGTCTATGTCATAGCTTATATAATCTTTAAACTTCACATTGGTAAGGCCCTCGTGAATAACTTCCATAAAATTATGCCATATCTTTCCGGGATAGGTTGCTCCGGACAGACCCGGAAGCTTCTGCGGAGTATCATAGCCTACCCAAACAGCGGTAGTATAATAATAAGAATATCCGACAAACCAGCCGTCCTTATTATCATTAGTAGTTCCTGTTTTTCCCGCACAGGAGATTCCGTCTATGCCAAGGCCTTTACCTGTGCCGGTTTTGATAACGCTCTGAAGCATACTTGTCATCATGCGAGCAGCATTTTCTCCGTAAATTTCTGTCTCGTCCTGAGTCGTTTCAAGTACGGTATTGCCGTCGGAATCCGTAATCTTAACAATACAGGTAGGCTCTCTGTACATGCCGCCGTTTTCAATAGTCGCATATGCGGATGCCATCTCAAGCGAGCTTACACCTGTTGTAAATCCTCCGAGGGCAGACGGCAGTCTGTAATCTTCTTCATCTATATGAGAAAAATTCATCTTTAAAAGATATGATAATCCGACCTCAGGTGTAAGCTCATCAAAAAGTTTCCACGCTATCGTATTTGTGGAATGAGCCACCGCATATCTTAAGGTTATCTCACCTAGATATGTGCCGTTTGCATTTGACGGACCGTCTTCTATTTTTTCGTCTACAACAACCGAGTCCGGCGTATAACCGTTTTCAAGTGCCGGAGTATAGACTATAAGAGGCTTTATAGCACTTCCGGGCTGTCTGAAGCTTTGATAAGCACGGTTAAGCGTATAACCGGCTATTCCCTGATCTCTTCCGCCGACAATCGCAACCACTCTTCCCGTTGTATTGTCTATGCAGGTTGCCGATCCCTGAAGCTCATATATTCCGTCATCATCAACATCATCATCAACATCTGCGAGTTCCTCATCCAATGCGCTCTGGAGTTCTTCTTGAACATCGACATCCAACGACGTATAAATCCTGTATCCTTCGGTATAAAGCTTCATCTGGTATTCGCTGTAATAAATATCGTAAAGCTCCTCATAGGTTTCCTGTTCTTCCTCTGAAGAAAATTCCGTCTTAAACTCAAATCCCGCATCTGCCATAAGCGCTCTTACAGCGCAGTAATAGGTGTAGGTTTCAAGATAATCGTTTTTAACGCTTTCCGGCTGATTTAAAGTTATCTCCTCTTCGGTCGCATTTTTCAAATCCGCCATGGAAATATAGCCTTCGTCATACATCGCCTGAAGGACTCTGTCCCTTCTTGAGAGAGTATTTTCCATATTGGTCAGCGGATCGTAAAGCGAAGGGTTGTTTGGAATTGAGCATAAAAAAGCAATCTGCGAAAGAGAAAGCTTGCTGGCTTCGGTATTAAAATATCCCTTTGCCGCCGCTTCTATTCCGTAGTAACCGTTTGCAAAATATATATTATTAACATAGAATTCCAAAATATCGTTTTTGGAATATACTCTCTCGAGTTCGAGAGCAATAAAGATTTCCTCAACCTTTCTCTGCCAGGTTTTATCGTAATTAAGAAAAACGTTTCTGGCCAGCTGCTGAGTGATTGTACTTGCACCCTGCGTTATCTCTCCGTTTCTTACGGCAGCCCATGCAGCTCTTGCAATAGCCTGAAAGTCAACGCCTATGTGCTTGTAAAATTTTCTGTCCTCAGTACTTACAAATGCGGACAAGA
This sequence comes from Eubacterium sp., assembly GCA_024698965.1. Taxonomy (GTDB): domain Bacteria; phylum Bacillota; class Clostridia; order Lachnospirales; family Lachnospiraceae; genus RUG14243. The sequence goes on from JAILQM010000108.1 coordinate 25,275, forward strand.
CATAAGAAGGTATGTTCTCATAAGTAAGATAGTAAACATCCCTGTCGCCTTTAAGCACTGAAATAAGCTCCCCGTCGGCATCATAGCAAAGCGAAGTTTCATTGTTTCTGAATACATCGCTCGTTGTGCCGTAAACCTTTTCGAGCGCGTCATTGTGAAGTTCTTTGATGGTTTTGGCGTAACCGCCTATAAAATAATAGGCCACAGCAAGCAGGATAAGAACTATAAGAACAATCTGCGTTTTTATAAATATCCAATAACCTCTGTGAGCCTTTTTTTTGCCACTACTCATCTTCTTTTTCCACTACACCCTCTACAAAGTCATCGTCCGTGATACCCGCTTCGGCCTGTTTCATCTTAAAATATGCCGAATCGTAATTAACCTTTATATCCGGAGCTGTATTAACACTTACAACACCTTCATCAAAATCATCAAGCATAGCATCTTCTGCATAAGCCGGATCCACCTTTATATCCGGGGCCGGCGCCATTATTCTTACAGGCTCCTGCTGCCACATAAGATCGTCCGTAAAGCCGTAATTGCCTCCGAATCTTCTTTCAATAACCTCATCTTCGACACTTAAAGTGCTTTCCGGCTTGCGTTTTTTGTTTTCGTTTTCTATGAGCTTGATGTATTTATCGCTCTCTGTAAGCTCCATGAGCTGAGCCTTGAGTTCGCTGTGATTATCCGTAACTTTCTTAAGCCTTCTGTCAAGCTCTTCGGACATTGACAGGGCAAGATTGTTTATTTCTTCTTTTGTCTTCTTTATGGATTCAAAAATATTTCCAAGCGCCTCATCGGTATAAAGAATCGCTGCGGCATAGATATCCTCTGCCACAACTGCGGACTCTTCTATTATCTTATCGCCTTCTTCTCTCGACTTTCTTACCGCTCTTTCATGGCTTTGTCTCGTCACTTCATACTGGTCCATCATATCATACATACATCTGTTGATATCCTCGAGTAATTTGAAAAGCTCTTTTTTGTCGACTATTATTTTATCCTCGTCGCCCGGGACGGTTTCGCAACGCGCAAAAAGAACATGTATCTGTCTTAAAGCGTTTTCTATCTTTTCCTGCTGTTCCATAACACCTCTTATAATTTAAAAACAATACCCACAACGGCCATAACCGCAATATATAATGCCGGATGTTTCTTCCATTTGATCACCGCAAACGTAATTATACATAAAAACACAAACGATTTGATGTCGAGCCAGTCATACCAAAGCCCCGTCTCCAGATACTTTTCGCTGCCGCCCACCGCTATCTCAAAAAGCCTTATACCGGCAGCGGCAATAAGTCCCGTTGCCGCGGGCCTAATAATTCCCATTACGGCATTTACCATCTTTGAGTCTTTAAACTTATCAAGCATTTTCGCTATAATGCAAATTACAATAATTGACGGACATATAAGGGCAAGTGTTGCAACTATTCCGCCGCCAATCCCTGCCGCTTTGATACCGGCATAGGTCGCCATATTTATTCCTATAGGTCCCGGCGTCGACTCCGATACTGCCAGCATATCCGCCAAAGTATCGGTACTGAACCACGAATACTTTCCGGCCATTTCATAAAGAAACGGCAAAGTGGCAAGGCCACCGCCAACCGAAAAAAGTCCTGTCTTAAAAAATTCATACAGAAGGATTAAATATACTTTCATTATTCATCCTCCCGTACTTTTGCGTATTTATCGGTATAAACTCCGTAGCAGATGCCGATTACCACCGCGCATACAACTATTATTACCGAAGATACTCCGAAAAACGCCGCCGAGATTAAAGAGACCGCAAATATTATCGCCGAAATCTTATCTTTTATCGCGCTTTTCATAAATTTATACACGGCCTGGGCGACAAGCGCCACCACCGCTATTCTTATGCCCACAAAAGCATGCTGAACAACCTCGTATTCCGCAAATTTTGTAAGCACCTTTGATATTATGGAAATTATTATTACCGACGGGCTTACAACGCCTAAAGTCGCCGCTATTCCGCCAATTACTCCCGCTCTTTTATATCCTATAAAGGTTGCCGTATTTACGGCAATTACTCCGGGAGTACACTGCGAAACCGCAAAATACGATAAAAGCTCCTCTTCCGAAACAAGGTTTCTTTCTTCCGCAATCTCCTTCTGCAAAAGCGCAAGCATCGCGTATCCACCGCCGAACATTATGCATCCTATTTTAAAGAACAGCCCGTAAAGGCGCATAAGTTCTTTCATCTTTGCTCCAATCTATAACAATATTTTTATTTCTCTGTTTGACTTTTCATACTTATAATATCTGACTCCGGATGCATCAAGCATTCTTCTTGAAGCAATTGTGGACGGCTCATCATGATATTTGTCACTGTCATAAATTATTGTCTTTATTCCGCTTTGAATAATGGCTTTTGCACATTCGTTACACGGAAAAAGCGACACATAAAGCTTTGCTCCGTCAAGGCTTCCGCCCTTGTAATTAAGTATGGCATTAAGCTCACTGTGTGTCACATAAAGATATTTATTTTCAAGCGGGTCTCCCTCTCTTGCCCACGGAAACTCATCATCCGAGCATCCCTTCGGAAATCCGTTATAACCGATTGAAAGTATTTTATTGTCTTCACTTACAATACAGCATCCGACCTGAGAATTCGGATCTTTGGAACGCATTCCCGCAAGATGGGCTACTCCCATAAAATATTCATCCCAGGTAATATAGTCTTTTCTCTTTTTGACAGCCACTTTACTCTTCCTCCGTTTCTACTTCCGGAGTTTCTTCCGGCGGCATTTCCATCTGTTCATTTATGATTTTTGCCAGCTTTTCGATATATTTTTGTATCTCTTCAAAGCACTGGCCGTAATCGCTTAAAGCCTTCCCGTAAGGATCGCATATTTCGACCCTTTCTCCGATAAGCCCCTCGAGAAGATAAATCTGCACATCTCCGAATTTTTCTTTTACGGACATATACTGCTCTTCTTCGATTGCTATAACCAAAGTGTTCTCGTCAAAATCCTCCTCATTAAGCTGCCTTGAGGTGTAGCCCTCAAGTCTTACTCCGTTACTAATCATAACGGCTTCGGATTTTTCGTTTACCGGCTCCGGAAAAAGTGCCACAAGTCCTCTGCTTTCGATTTCCACAGGTTTGTTTAAAACGCAGTTCTTAAGCACACCCACAGCCATAGGTCCTTTACTTGTGTCAGTATTGCTGACAAAGATAATCCTACTATAGTATTTCAATTCAAATCCTCCAATCAGATATCCAAAATCTGATGACCCGCTGCCTTAATCATTCGGTTCATTACCGCAATACCAAGGCCCGTTTCTTCAAAACACTCCGAATAAATGATATCCACTTCCTTTTCGTCAAACTCCCTCAATTTTTCAAAAAGGTTTCTGGCTATCTCTTCCTCGTCGCCTCTTTTGCCGAGACTTTCCACAATCTCTGCCTTATAATCGCTTTGACTTTCCGTAGCACAAAGAATACCCACTTTCTTTCCGTCTGCGTGAGCTTCGTCTATAAGGCTTACAATCTTTTCCGTTACTTTCTTTTGATCTCCCCTGACCAAAATAAGCTGTGCTTTGGGAGCATAATGCCTATACTTCATTCCGGGCGCCTTAGGCGCGGCATCCCCCTTTGCCTCTGTAAGTGCAGGATCGAACTTTACGTCTCCGATTACTTCTTTAAGCATCTCGGGAGTAATATAACCCGGCCTTAAAATAAGAGGCTCATCTCCGCTTAAATCTATAATCGTAGACTCTATTCCGATACCCACCGCACCTCCGTCAAGTATCATCGGTATCTTGCCGTTTAAGTCTTCATAAACCCTCTCCGCTCTGGTAGGGCTCGGTCTTCCCGATGTGTTTGCACTTGGTGCTGCTATATATCCGCCTGCCGCTTTTATAAGAGCAAGTGCGGTGCCGTTATCAGGCATTCTTACCGCAACCGTATCAAGACCGCCGGTTGTCTCATAAGGCACTCTTTCCGATTTATTTAATATCATCGTAAGAGGTCCCGGCCAGAATGCGTCCGAAAGCTTTTTGGCTCTCTCATCCATATCTTTCGTAATAGCATAAATGTCCGAAAAATCCGCGATATGTACTATTAGCGGATTATCCGAAGGTCTGCCTTTTGCGGCATATATTTTTTTTGAGGCTTCCTTATCAAGTGCGTCTCCTCCGAGTCCGTATACGGTTTCTGTCGGAAAAGCAACAAGTCCGCCGTTTTTTAAAATCCGACCGGCCTGTTTAATTGTCGCACTGAAATTGTCCTCACTTATTTTTATAAGTTTGGTTTCCATATCCGTATATTATACCCTTTATAACGCCAACGCGCAACCTAACGAGGCCAATATAACACCTGCCGCCCACTGCATCGGGATATTCCAGAAATTAAAAAGTACATGGAAAACAATCGGATATTCAAGCTTTTTATAATTCTCAAGTACATAGCCCAAAATCAGTCCGAGCACAAAAGTATATATTACCTGAATCCATCCCGAAAAAGTCGTTGTAAGCGTCGCATGCACCATTCCGAAAAGTGCGGCCTGGATAAGGTTTGCCCAAAGAAATGACATCTTTGATCTGCAGACCTTAAATATAAAGCCTCTGAATATAACTTCCTCTCCGGCCGGCGCAACCAAAATAACATAAAGCCAGTTTCTCCATCCGTTTTCAAGTCCGTAATTATCCATGAGCGAAGTATAACCGCTCATTACATTCGGAAAATATTTTGCAAGTACGGATAGCACCAGATATATTGCCACATAAGTGGCCGCGGACATCAAAATCACCTGTGCCCAGTTTTTAATTGTATTGTTTCCTGATTTTTTCATAATGGTTTTTCCTTTAGTCCTTTCGCAAAAATGGGTTGCACAAAACCAATTTTCAGTTTATAATGTGGATTACAACCAAACGAGGAGGTAAATAGTAATGGTTACAAAATCAACACTTATCGGTGAACTTCTCCAGATTGATGCTGATGTAGCTCCGATTCTTCTTGAGATCGGAATGCACTGCCTCGGATGCCCATCATCACAGATGGAATCAATTGAGGAAGCTGCATATGTTCATGGTATAGATCCAGATTTACTCGTGGAGAAAATCAACGCGTTTATTAGCGAAAACCAAAAAAGCGCGTCATAAATAACATTTTAAAGGGAAGCAGGTTATGCTTCCCTTTTTTCCTGCCTTTTCCTGTCCTAACTTAAATAATTGCTAATGAGTGTCCAAATATTATTGGTCTCATATCCAACTCTCCAGCTTGCTATTCCGGCAAGGTTGTTATCCGTAATTATCGTAAGTCTCTTTTCCATAGATGTCTCATCCTCAAGCCAAAGCTGATAAGTTGTCTCATTATAGACAAGTTCAACATAGTTTTGCTCCGTGGTCTCGTCATATACGGATTCCACTTCGTTTCTGATCATAAAGTCATTTGCTTCCGACATGCTCTTTGTTTCCGAATCCACGCTTCCGTCAGAATATATTCTGTAAAGCCTGCTGTAGAACGGTACCCCGAGTATTGTTTTTTCGGCCGCCACATACGAAGTAAGCGCTTCAACGCCTTCCCTTGTCCAGCTGAGCGATGCGACAGATCCGGCACTGCTGCCGCTGTAATGTTCGTCATATGCCATAAGTATTACATAGTCGCAAACAACTCCCATCTCTTCCCAGTCATAGGTAATAGGCGACTGGGCAGGCGTAACCACATCCACCGAAAGAACAATGCTGTTCTTCCTGCATAAAATAGACATCTCTCTTAAAAACTGTGTATAAGATGCCACTGTATCCGCATCTATGGATTCAAAATCCACATTTATTCCGTCAAGTTTATACTCAATAGCCGCACTTATAAGTTTGCTCTCAAGTCTTTCTCTGTTTGTGGTGGTGTTAAGCACTTTTGAAACATCAATTGATGTATCCTCAAAATCACTTACAAGCGCCCACACCTGAATGCCTTTATTATGGCAGGCCGTAACATAGCTGCTGCTTGCTATTGAATTTATATTGCCTTCGTTGTCATTTAAATAAAACCACGTCGGTGAAATAACGTTTATTCCGACCGCCTCCGCAAGGGTACTTGTTATATAATTGTTTGCGGTCTGATTTGTCACCTGATTCCAAGTAAGATTAACCTTTTCATCGAGAGAGACAGATGAATACTCTTCCTCGGTATAATCCGAAACAACACTTTCCTCTTCCGGCGTTGACACGGCATTTTTTCTCACATAACCTGTAATACCGTCTTCTGTAAGCACCTCGTACCAGTTATCAAACTCTTCTTTTATCTCAAGCTTTGCATCTTTAGATACCTTTGTAATAATGTCGCTCTTTACTCCGCCCTGATATCTTACCGCTGTATTTCCCTTATTTACACTTGAATAAAGCTTAGTGCCGTACTCTGTGTTAATGACGGCTCTCGGCACCTCATCCTCATATAAAATACAGTCAACCGCTGTATTTTCTCCGATAAAGTCGGCATTTATGTAATAGTTTCCGTCGCTTTCCATTACTATTACATTGGTATAAGTGTTTATTGCATTTGAAATATAATAGTCGGCGGTTCCCACCGAAGCCTTATAGGTATCACTTGCCGTCGTGTATATTAATACCTGCTCATTCTCATCCCAATAGAACCTGCCGTTTATATATTCGGAAACAGTATCTGTTCTAAGGTATAACACTCCGTCACTTAAAAAAGCTCTTTCTTCCAGAATCTCACCGTTTACCACAACCGCAGCATATCCTGCTGCCGCCTCTTCTTCAGTGATTGAGAAGTACTCATTTAAGTCCATCTGCTTTTTTGACGGACTGTATTTAACATATAACAGAGCCACAGCCACAATTGCGATAACCAAAAGCAGAATTATTATCGGCAAAAAATTGCTGCGTCTTTTCTTTCTTTTCTTATTAGCCATAATTATCTCCCTAATAAATCCTCCCGAATTAATTCTTTAATATATTACCACAAAGCTCCTTTAAAAGCGAGTATGGGGTAATATTTCGCTTTCCTCAAAACCCTCATAAAAATAAGAGACCTGCCGCTTTGCGGCAAGTCCCTTCCGTTCGTATATTGGTTTCCTTTCTTTTTATTGTCTTTTTGTTTTGCTAAAACGCAGCCATACCTTTTGTCCCTCTTAACCTTTTCGTTTTTTTAGTCGCCTGAATCGCTTACGGGACACTCGTGATAAATAAAAATTCCTATTCAAAAAGGTATAAAAGCTGCTCCTTTTCGGCATCGGTTATTGCATTTTCTGCCGATGCCTCTTCTTCGCCAAGAAGATGACCTTCAAGCACTTCTCTCTTCCTGACATTATCTTCGGTATTTACAAGCTTAAGTACATTAGGGTCCCAGCTCAAAAGAGTAAATACACTAAGATTAACCGGATAATCCACAACGGCCGCCGTCTGTATATCATCCAAATATTTTATTGCATAGAGTTTTGCATCTTCATAAGACGCGCAGTCCACATATGCACCTGCGAGATGCAGCAGCTCGCTCTCATTTGCAACCACACAAAATGAGCTTACCGTTCCGCTCTCATCAATCGTTACAGACTCAACGCGTTTATGCGCGGCAACCACATAATCCTCTCCGGATGGGAAGAATATTCTAATATCCACCAAATCATTCTCCTTAAGGTCTGAAGGCGATTGTGCATAATCAATTTCCGCGTATCTTTCATCCGCACAAATCTCATCTCCTTCATAAACTATTCCGGCATTCATTATGCTTCCGGCCTGTATATCCAGTCTGCATCTTTTCCCGATATAATTTGTTGTCGCATCAGACTGCGTATCTGTTTTTTCTTCGACAGTCATAGTGTATGCGCAAATATCGGAAGCGGTGATAATCTGCCCGCTTTCAAGATCCGTTTTGGCTGTTATTAATGTAATGGTATCCCTGCTTTTTTCTTCCTGCTCTGCTTTATAGAGTTCTTCTTTAAGAGCATTTTTTGCCTGAACTGTTTTAAAGCAGAAAGCAAACATCGGCAGTCCCACACAGATGGCGCCTATACAGCCTGCCATTATAAGTGCTTTTTTTCTGTGCCTGAAAATCTTTATCACCCTCCTTAGGCTAATCTCTCAATCTCTTTAATTTCTCTTTGTTTCAGTCTGAAAGGATTTTCAATATAAGGTAAAGGATGCACTGCCAAGCCAAAACATTTTTTCACTCTTTTTATTTCATCTAAATAAGCCGGTTTTCCCAGCAATATCCACTTCTCCTTTCCTAAATTGCCAAAAGATTTTTCGGTGAGTTTTTCTACATCGTCCAGCTTCCATGCTGCGAGATTACAAATAAGAATTTTTCGGTCTGCCCTGATAAATTCTTCCGAAACCTCCTCTCCTAAGGTTCCTATGTCTAAAAGCAGATAATCGTAGTCTTCATTAATAATTTCTTTCATATTCCCGGAATAATCCTTTAAAAAGATTTTTATTCCCTGAAAAATAAAATATTCTTCCGAATCCTCTTCGACAAAAAAAGGAATCCTCTCCCTAAGTTTCCTCATGTCGCCGGATTTATCAAGCTGCATAAAGCTCACCTTTTTTCTTTTATAATTAGCCAGGTAGTTTGCCAGTGCCAGTGCAAAAAATGTCGCTCCGTTTCCGGAATTTGTCCCACCAACTGCCACCACTACCTTCGGGCTTGTCAAAAAACCTTCCTTTCCTCTCAAATATCATTCTCCCTTCCAAGCCTAAAACACTTTCAAAGAAATGCTTCTTTGCGCCGCTTAATACAAAAGGATCTTCGTCAGATGGAAAAAGTGCGATTTTAACCTTAATTTTTCTGCTAAACCAAGCTGCTTTCTCACGTCCCGTGTTATTTGCTATAAGCCTCACATCTTTAATCATGCGAAGGCTCGCAAGCGCGTCTAAAGTTTCTTCCATCTCCCATTCCCTTAAACCGCATACCAGAAAAACCATATCTGATTTGTAAATATAATCTGTTATTTCCCTTGTTACCATGCCGTAATCCCTTACACAAATGTCAGCTTTTATTTCTTCTGTGCTAATAGCCGTCCCAAAAGTCGGACATCCCTTAAAGCTCATATATGTATAGACTCCGTGCTTAAATTTAACTGCGTTATTATAATTTTTCAGTTTTTCAAGTATGCCGGTGTTTTGCTCATCAAAATACAGAGCATCATATCCGATTTGTCTTAAGTAGCTCGTGACGGAAATTGCCAGATGACTTGTCCCGGTGCGCCTACCGGACCCGACAACCGCAATTTCATAAGAGCCGGCTGTATTGCGCCCTTCCTGTGACACGACTTTCTTTAACTCTCCCAATAACTCTTCGGCAGATAAAGTGCGGCTGTTTCTGTTAGGGCAAAGTGCGCCTTTTATTGACGCAGTAAGTTTTCCCTGCGCTGTCCATTCCGCATTTTTTATTTGTGTCACAAAATCTTCCTCCGGATTGAATATCCTTCCGCCCGACGCCATATAAAAAAGCAACGATCCTATCCCAAAGACATCGGCTCTTTCATCGGGCATCTGCCCCGCTAAAAGTTCCGGAGCCGAAAAACCTTTTGTCGCCCCTATATTTCCCACATCTTCACCCTTAAAAAAAGAAGCACCGAAATCAATCAGTTTAACGGTATTATTATTAAGTATTACATGTTCGGGTTTAAAATCCAGGTATAAAAGCGCCGCAGGCTTTAGCTCATGTAAATATGATACGGTTTCACACAAACGAATCCCAAGTTCAATGATTTCCTTTTCATCGGTATTTTTCACCCTCGAAACATATGAACCGAGAGACTCTCCCTGACAATATTCTTCTACCAGGAAAACCTTACCGTCTATCGTCCCGGTATCGTAAATAATTGGGATTGACGGGTAACTAAGACTTTTTAAAAGATCTGCTTCTTTTTTAATAAGCTCTTTTGTAATTTGTGTATCAGAACTACACTTTATTACCCGATTTTGACCGAGCCTCGTTTGCACCGCAAGATATGTTTGTCCGCTGCAGCCCTTCCCTAAGGCTTTAACGGTCTCATATCCGTTTAGTATTCTTTTCACTTTTAATCGCCTCCTCAAAGGCTTCGCAATACAGGCTCATTTGTAATTATAAATCAGCCGATATATATTACAAGATGGCAAAATGCACAAATCGATACTTTGTGAAATTTATACAAATTTTAGAATTCTCTGCCTTTACATATTTGTGCATTTTGATTATAATTGTTTAAACAAATAGAAGACAAAGGATGGTGATATTTATGAAAATTGAAAAAGTGAATGATAACCAGATCCGTTGTACTCTTACAAAAGAAGACCTCGCAGACCGCCATATTAAGCTAAGTGAACTTGCTTATGGCACTGACAAAGCCAAAGATTTATTTCGTGATATGATGCAGCAAGCTGCATATGAATATGGATTCGATGCGGAAGATATTCCTCTTATGATAGAGGCAATTCCATTAAGCAGCGAAAATATTTTGTTAATAATCACCAAAGTAGAAAACCCGGAAGAGCTTGACACAAGATTTTCCCAGTTTTCACCGGCAGATGAAGAGGATTCTCCTCTCTCCGATGCAGGCGGTGCTCCTATTTTAGAAACCGCAGAAGACATTATAGATTTGTTTAAAACAATGTCAGCTGCCGGCAAAACAGCAAAGGATACCGGCAAAAAGCCTTCTGATTTTGTTCCTCTTTCCGAAACACTTGGACATAAGAGCAAGAATCCTTCCAATGCAAATGTGGCCAATCCACAGCCCGAGGCTGAAGTTATTACAGACATTACAAAACTTTACAGTTTTAAAGAAATTACCGAAATCAGCAAACTTGCCCGTGTGGTAGAAGGCTTCTACAGCGGTTCTAACAGTTTATACAAGAATCCTGCGACAGGTTCCTACTATCTTTTCTTAAGCAAGAGTACACATACACCTGAAGAGTTTAACAAGATGTGCAATATTCTTTCCGAATACGCACACCAGGAGAAATATTCAGATGCTGTTGAAGCATTCTTTAACGAGCATTGTGAACTTCTCATTCCAAGCAACGCTCTTCATGTAATGGCAGGCATATAATTTACATTCAAATAAAAGAGACCGGGTCAAAAACCCGATCTCTTTTTTCTTGGCATAAATATTGTTATTTCTTTACAACTCCGAGTGTAACCGCCTCGCCGTTGATATTCCATTCTTTGGTATAACCTTCCGCTTCACCCTGCTTAATCTCATCGGCAAGTACATCTCCGGCTATTGAAGCGCTGTTGTTATTAAAAATCTTTTCAGCCTTCTCAGTGCCTTTATAGGTTACGACAATTCTGTCCATAACCTCAAATCCGGCATCTTTACGCATTGTCTGAATCTTGCTTATTATCTCTCTTACAAAACCTTCCTCAAGAAGCTCATCCGAAAGCTTGGTATCTATTACGGTAGTAACATCTCCGTCGCTTTCAGCCTGATATCCCTCGAGCTGAGCCATTGAGATAAGAAGATCTTCTTCCGCAAGTTCAACTCCTTCAAGAAGTTTAAGCACTCCGGTGCTCCTAAGCTCATCCATAGCCTTGTTTCCGTCAAGCTCAGAGAGAGCCTTTTGAATAGCGCCAAGCTGTTTTCCGTACTTAGGGCCTACAGTCTTAAGCTGTGGCTTGAAGGTGTAGCTTGAATATTCCGAAACATCCTCCTTAAACTCAACTTCTTTTACATTGAGCTCTTCGGCGATAATGCTTACATAGTAACTGTCAAGCTCCTTCGGGCATCTTACAAGCATCTTTCCGATAGGCTGACGGTTCTTAATATTGGCTGAGTTTCTTGCAGCTCGGCCAAGAGTAACTATTTTAAGAACTTCATCCATATAGCTTTCAAGTTCAGCATCGCTAAGCTTTGGATCTGCTACAGGGTAATCGCATAAATGAACGCTTTCCGGCGCCTGCGAATTTACAGAGCATACAAGGTTTCTGTAAATCTCATCCGCCATAAACGGAATCATCGGAGCCGCTGCCTTACTAACCTCTACAAGAGCTCTGTAAAGAGTCATGTATGCATTGATCTTATCCTGCTCCATTCCCTTAGCCCAAAATCTCTCACGGCATCTTCTTACATACCAGTTACTCATATCATCCACAAATGACTGGAGCGCTTTAGCCGCCTCAGGAATCTTATAGCTTCCGAGATCGTTGTCAACTTCTGTAATTACAGTATTGAGCTTTGATAAAAGCCACATATCCATTACGCTTAAAGTATTGTAGTCAAGTTCATACTTTGTAGCGTCAAAATTGTCTATATTTGCATAAAGTACAAAGAATGCATATGTATTCCAGAGTGTACCCATGAACTTTCTTTGTCCTTCAACAACAGCGTCTCCATGGAATCTGTTTGGAAGCCATGGCTGAGAGTTGCTGTAGAAGTACCATCTGATCGCATCTGCACCGTATTTTTCGAGAGCATCGAAAGGATCTACCGCATTACCTTTTGACTTACTCATCTTCTGTCCGTTCTTATCCTGAACATGGCCTAAAACGATAACATTTTCATAAGGGCTCTTGTTAAAGAGGAGAGTAGATTCTGCCATAAGCGAATAGAACCAGCCTCTTGTCTGATCTACAGCTTCCGAAATAAACTGAGCCGGGAACTGCTGCTCAAAAAGGTCCTTGTTTTCAAATGGATAATGATGCTGAGCGAAAGGCATTGCTCCCGAATCAAACCAACAGTCAATAACCTCTGATACTCTGTGCATATCCTTTCCGCACTCAGGGCACTTGCAAATAAACTCATCTATATAAGGTCTGTGAAGCTCAACTGTTTTTGCGTCTGCTCGTCCGCTCATTTTTTCAAGTTCTTCTCTTGAGCCGATTGCTTCCTGATGACCGCAGTCCTCACACTCCCAGATATTAAGAGGTGTACCCCAATATCTGTTACGTGAAATTCCCCAGTCCTGTACATTCTCAAGCCAGTCGCCGAACCTTCCTTTTCCGATTGAATCAGGAATCCAGTTTACGGTATTGTTGTTTTTAATAAGGTCATCCTTAACCTCTGTCATCATGATAAACCATGACTCTCTCGCATAGTAGATAAGCGGAGTATCACATCTCCAGCAGTGCGGATAATCATGTTCAAACTTAGGAGCTTCAAATAAAAGTCCTTTTTCTTCAAGATCCTTTAAGATAACCGGGTCAGCTTTTTTTACAAAAAGTCCTCCGAAAGGAGTCTCATCTTTCATGTTTCCGGCTTCATCAACAAACTGTACGAATGGCATGTCGTATCTTCTTCCGACTCTCGCATCATCTTCACCGAAGGCAGGAGCACAGTGAACAATACCTGTACCGTCTGTCATGGTTACGTAATTATCGACCATTACGATATGAGCTTTCTTATGCTGCTTTTCAGCTGCTTTTCCGGCGCATTCGTAAAGAGGTTCGTACTCTTTATATTCAAGGTCTTTTCCCTTGTAGTTTTCAAGAACTTCGTAAGGTTTTACGCCTTCTTCTTCATTTCCGAGTTTACCTAAAACCTTGTCGCAAAGTGCCTCGGCAAGATAATATGTATATCCGTCAGCGGCTTTTACCTTTACATAGGTCTCATCCGGGTTCATACAAAGCGCTACGTTTGAAGGAAGTGTCCAAGGAGTGGTTGTCCATGCCAAAAAGTATGCATCTTCGCCTTTAACCTTAAATCTGACAATGGCAGATCTTTCTTTTACAAGCTTATATCCCTGAGCAACCTCCTGTGCAGAAAGCGGAGTACCGCATCTTGGGCAATAAGGTACTACCTTAAAACCTTTATAGAGAAGCTTCTTCTTCCAGATCTCTTTAAGTGCCCACCACTCAGACTCAATGAAATTATCATCATAAGTGATGTAAGGATTGTCCATATCCGCCCAGAATCCTACAGTATCCGAGAAGTCTTCCCACATACCTTTGTATTTCCATACGGATTCCTTACACTCTTTGATGAAAGGCTCCATACCGTATTCTTCAATCTGCTCTTTTCCGTCAAGACCGAGTTTTTTCTCAACCTCAAGCTCGACAGGAAGACCGTGTGTATCCCATCCTGCTTTTCTCGGAACATATTTACCCTTCATTGTCTGGTATCTCGGAATCATATCCTTAATAACACGGGTAAGAACGTGACCGATATGTGGCTTACCGTTTGCGGTAGGCGGTCCGTCATAGAAGGTATAGGTCTCTCCTTCTTTTCTGTTCTCCATGCTCTTTGTGAAAATGTCGTTTTCATTCCAGAATTTTAAAATTTCTTTCTCTCTGCCAACGAAATTCATATCTGTTTGGACTTTGTTATACATTTCTTTCCTCCTATTGGTTTAAAGAATCCGGCTTTAATGCCTTGAAAATAAAAAACTCCTGTCCGTAAAAGGACAGGAGAATACTTCCCGGTTATAACCACCTTATTACGCAATGTACTTAAAAGAAAAACTTTTGCATACAAGCTCTCTTTAACGGGAGAATCCGTTGACGCCTACTTGATATTCTTTCGGGCCACAGCTCAGAAGTGATCTTCGGATAATCTCTACTCTTACCGGCTCTCACCTAATCCGGCTCTCTGAGAATTTCAATAATTACCTTACTGTCTTCGTCACAGCTTTTATAAGTATTTATTCAGTTAGAAGTTGCGGGGACAGGACTTGAACCTGCAACCTTCGGGTTATGAGCCCGACGAGCTTCCGATTGCTCCACCCCGCGGTAACAGAGAGATTATAGTACGATTTTTCTTTTCTGTCAAGAATCTGTAAAAAAGACCTCAGGAAAAATTTTCCTGAGGCCCGTGATTTTACATCTCTTAAGTAAGACTGTCTATAATCGATCCGGTTGAAAGGGATGTGTAAGTTCCGGAACTGGTATAAGCCGATCCTGTAGTTGTGCTGTTAAGAGCACTTGCAGTCGCACTGTATACAGCCGCAGCCTTTGTTACAACCTGGCTTGCGTATGACGAACTTCCGGAAAATAGCGTCTTCATCGTCGTAAGATTTGCGCTGTTAAACGTTTCTTCATCGAGAGAAAGCGTATTGTCGGAATTAATAGTAATACCGATTTCACTTAAAAGATTCTCGTTTGATGAGGTTTGCTGAGTAAGCCAGAGCACATTTCTGAGTGCAGTCGTATCGTTTAGGTCATCTGTGGATTCGATAAGCGAATTATAATCCTCCACGTAATCCTTTACTGCCTCCAAAAGATCTTCCCTATTATCCTCTGAAGAATAGTCTGCTTTTTGAAGAACAGTTGCACTTTTGGCCAAATCTTTTGCACTGCTCTGCGTTGTTTTTAAAGTTGTCTCTGAATCTGTGGAACTCTCATCCGAAGACTGCTCAGCATAATAAGCGGACATGAGTTTTTTATATGCACCACTTTTAATCAGCGCATAATCCACCAGTCCACCTGACGATGTTGAACTTGTTGAGCTGGTAGATGACGAGCCAAGCATCGAATCAATAAATGATGATGTGCCGCCGCTACCAACAATGCTTGAAATTGTTGACATAATATCACTCCTTTGATCTTACAGTCGGACTTCCCTGTCCTAACACAAATATATCTGCATATTCTTTATCGGCATCCCTTGCCCTAAAGATAAGTCTATAATAGCATTTTTTTAGGAAAAATCAATATTAATGAGTTCCCATGCTGAAATAATCTTTAAAAATTCCGTTTTTTGTGTCAAAGAGGAGGACATCCCCGTACTCAAATCTCCATATATTTTCATTTGCGTCTTTTCTTATCAGACCGAAATTTTCTACCGACCACATATTGCAATATCCGTTTGCGGCATTTTCTGCATTTTCATAGAGCAAATCTGAGAGGCCGTTTCTTTTTGCCGTTATATTAAATTTAACAACTATATATCCGTCCTTTAAAAACTCATCTTCAAGACCGGTTATCTTACTGCTTAGTATCTCTCCGTTTTCTTTCTGCGTCCCTTTTTCAAGAACGTATACCCGGGGCGGAAGGCAGTATTCTCCGTACCATATCTGCTGCGCTCTGTAGGTTTTTATATCAAATCCTTCTCCGCTTTCACAGCCGCCGTATACCCTCATGCTCCTTCCGAGCCTTATTTTCCCGTAGGAGTATAACGGCGTTTTAGTGTAAATATCTTCCCATTCTCCGCTAAGACTATAAGCCACATACTTTCCGAGAAGTCTTTCGTTTTCCGTAGTAATGCTGTATTTTCCGTCGCCTCCAAGTGTCACATATTTTAAATTTCTCTTATCCCTTTCTCCTCCCACTTTTACAAAATATTCTTCGCTGCCTTCAATCTTTTCATTATAGTAAAGGTCTACCTCTTTATAGGTTTTACCGTCCGTTGTGTAGTAAAACTGCGGTTCAATACAGATTGCCCCGTCCGGCCCGTAAAAATTCCCAATTGTTTTAAGCCTGAATCTAACCCTGTAGCCAAGTCCCGATCCTTCGGTAGTAATGCTGCCCGGATTGGAACCGCTAAGCAGAGGCAATACACCTGCTCCGAAAATGCAGTTTCCGTCCTTGTCATTTGTGCCGGATTTATAAGTAAAACCGCTCCATGTAATCCCATCCGCCAGCCTAAATACATTCTGCCACCTAGGGTAGTCAATAATATCCACAACTTCAAACCCAAAAACCCTGCCGGTCACAGTAACCTTAACCGTATT
>JAILQM010000116.1 GCA_024698965.1 Eubacterium sp.
TTAGTTGATGCATCTGCAAAGAAAATCATCGAGACTGTAAAGAAGAACGGATCACAGGTAAGCGGTCCCGTACCCCTTCCTACTAAGAAGGAAGTAGTTACAATTCTTCGTGCTGTACATAAGTACAAAGACAGCCGTGAACAGTTCGAGCAGAGAACTCACAAGAGACTCATCGATATCATCACACCTACACCCAAGACAGTTGAAGCATTACAGCGTCTTGAGATGCCTGCCGGTGTTAACATCGACATCAAGATGAAGAACAAATAATTCTTCATATTAATAAGAAACAATGTAAACAAACCTCTACGTACAGATGAACACCCCGGATGTGTTCCGCTATGTAGAAATCAAGGAGGTAAAAAATGAAAAAAGCGATTTTGGCAACAAAAGTCGGAATGACACAGATCTTCAATGAAGACGGAACATTAATTCCTGTAACTGTTCTTTCTGCTGGTCCTTGTGTTGTAACACAGATTAAGACAGAAGAGAACGACGGATATAAAGCAGTTCAGGTTGGATTTGTTGATAAGAAGGAAATGTACGCTGACGGCGGCAAGGAGCTTGTTCACAGACACGGCGTTAACAAGGCTGAGATGGGACACTTCAAGAAAGCTGGCGTTACAGGTAAGAGATTCGTTAGAGAATTCAAGTTCGAGAATACTGAAGATTACAATTTAGGCGACGAGATCAAAGCTGATATCTTTGCTGCAGGAGATAAGGTTGATGCAACTGCTATTTCCAAAGGTAAAGGATACCAGGGCGCTATTAAGAGATTCGGACAGCACAGAGGACCCATGGCTCACGGTTCCAAGTTCCATCGTCATCAGGGTTCAAACGGTGCATGTTCATCTCCCAGCCGTGTCTTCAAGGGCAAAGGTATGCCCGGTCACATGGGTTGCGTAAAGGTTACAGTTCAGAATCTTGAAGTAGTAAGAGTAGATGCTGAGAAGAACCTTCTCCTTGTTAAGGGCGCTGTACCCGGACCTAAGAAAGCTTTAGTAACAATCAAAGAGACCGTTAAGGTTGAAGCTTAATGGGACACGCGAAAGGAGGAACTGACAAATGGCAAACGTAGCTGTTTATAATATGGAAGGCAAGAAAGTCGGAACCATGGATTTAAACGATGCTGTATTCGGTGTTGAAATCAACGAGCACCTTGTACACTTAGCAGTGGTTGGACAGCTTGCAAACAATCGTCAGGGAACACAGAAAGCTAAGACTCGTTCTGAAGTTTCCGGTGGCGGAAGAAAACCTTGGAGACAGAAGGGTACCGGTCATGCAAGACAGGGTTCAACCCGTTCTCCTCAGTGGACAGGCGGCGGAGTTGTATTCGCACCCGTTCCCAGAGATTACACAGTTAAAATGAACAAGAAGGAAAAGAGAGCAGCTCTTAAGTCCGCTCTTACAAATTCCGTAGCAAACGAGAAGCTCATCGTTCTTGACAAGCTTGAGCTTGATGAGATCAAGACCAAGAAGTTCGCTGAAGTAATGAGCAACTTAAAGGTTGAGAAGGGCCTCGTAGTTCTTGCAGACAACGATACAAACGTAATCGCATCTGCTAAGAACCTTGAGAAAGTAAACACAGCAGTATATGACAGCATTAATGCTTACGATGTAATGAACGCAGGCACATTGGTACTCACCAAGGATGCTGTTGCAAAGATTGAGGAGGTGTACGCATAATGGCAGATCTTAAATACTATGACGTAATCCTTAAGCCCGTTGTAACAGAGAAGAGCATGAATCAGATGGGCGAGAAGAAGTACACATTCCTTGTAAATCCCGAGGCTAACAAGTCTCAGATTAAGGAAGCCGTTGAGAAGATGTTCGCCGGAACCAAGGTTGAGAGCGTTAACACAATGAATAACGACGGTAAGAACAAAAGACGTGGCATGGTAGTTGGTAAGACAGCTAAGACCAAAAAGGCCATCGTTAAGTTAACAGCAGACAGCAAGGACATCGAGATTTTCGCAGGTCTGTAAAATCAAGAAGCAGCTAATAACGTATGCGACAAACCTCACAGCTAAATCGTGTGGCTGCTCGAAGTAAGAACTTCGGTTTGTTCGCGCAAATAAAGAAAAGGAGATTTTGAATCATGGGAATTAAGACATACAATCCCTATACACCCTCCAGAAGAAATATGACCGGTTCAGATTTCTCTGAGATTACAAAGAGCACTCCTGAGAAGAGCCTTCTTTCATCTCTTAAGAAGAACGCCGGACGTAACAATCAGGGTAAAATCACTGTAAGACACCACGGCGGTGGATCAAGACGTAAATACAGAATCATCGATTTCAAGAGAAATAAAGATGGTATCCCCGCAAAGGTAGTAGGTATCGAATACGATCCTAACAGAACAGCTAACATCGCTCTTATCTGCTATGCAGATGGCGAGAAGGCATATATCCTCGCACCCGAGGGATTAAAAGAAGGAATGAAGATCATGAACGGTGCAGACGCCGAGGTTAGAATCGGTAACTGCTTACCTCTTTCAGAGATTCCTGTCGGTGCTCAGGTACACAACATTGAGTTATATCCCGGTAAGGGTGGACAGCTTGTTCGTTCCGCAGGTAACAGCGCACAGCTGATGGCTAAGGAAGGCAAGTATGCAACCTTAAGACTTCCCTCCGGCGAAATGAGAATGGTTCCCATCATCTGCCGTGCATCTATCGGTGTTATCGGTAATGGCGACCACAACCTTATCAACTATGGTAAGGCAGGTAGAGTTCGTCACATGGGTATCCGTCCTACTGTTCGCGGTTCCGTTATGAACCCTAACGATCACCCTCATGGTGGTGGTGAAGGTAAGACAAGTATCGGACGTCCCGGTCCTTGCACTCCTTGGGGTAAGCCCGCTCTCGGTTTGAAGACTCGTAAGAAGAAACATTCCGATAAGCTTATCGTAAGACGTCGTGACGGTAAAGCAATTAAGTAATTGTAAATTTCGCTAAATTTTCAGGAGGAAAAAAATGGCTAGATCAATTAAAAAAGGACCCTTTGCTGACGCTCATCTCCTTAAGAAAGTAGATGCTATGAACGCAGCAGGTCAGAAGCAGGTTATCAAGACATGGTCCCGTCGTTCCACGATTTTCCCTTCATTCGTTGGACATACAATCGCTGTACACGACGGTAGAAAGCATGTACCCGTATATGTAACCGAAGATATGGTTGGACACAAACTCGGCGAGTTCGTTGCTACCAGAACCTACAGAGGTCACGGTAAGGACGAAAAGAAGTCAAAGGTAAATTAGTAGAAGGAGGTTTAGATCATGGCAAAAGGACATAGAAGCCAAATCAAGAGAGAAAGAAATGCTAATAAAGATACCAGACCTTCAGCTAAGTTATCTTATGCGAGAGTGTCTGTTCAGAAGGCATGCTTCGTCCTTGACGCAATCCGCGGCAAAGACGTAAATAGCGCTTTAGCTATCCTTACTTACAATCCCAGATATGCTTCAAGCATCATCAAGAAATTGTTAGAGTCAGCTATCGCAAACGCAGAAAACAATAACGGTATGAACAAGGACAATCTCTATGTTGCAGAGTGCTTTGCAAACAAAGGACCTACAATGAAGAGAGTACAGCCCAGAGCACAGGGCCGTGCTTACAGAATTGAGAAGAGAATGAGTCACATCACCGTTGTACTTGATGAGAGATAGAAAGGAGCTTAGTTAATCTATGGGACAGAAAGTTAATCCTCACGGCTTAAGAGTCGGTGTTATTAAGGATTGGGATTCCAGATGGTATGCTGATGCTGAGTTCTCTGATTTCCTTGTAGAGGACTTCGAGATCAGAAAATACCTTAAGAAGAAATTATATGCTGCAGGAATCAGCAAGATTGAAATCGAGCGCGCTTCCGACAGAGTAAAAGTTGTTATTCATACAGCAAAGCCCGGCGTAGTTATCGGTAAGGGCGGTGCTGAAATCGAAATCACAAAGCAGGAATTATCCAAGATGACAGGCAAGAAAGTTCTTGTTGACATCAAGGAAATCAAGAGACCCGATCGTGATGCTCAGCTTGTTGCAGAGAACATCGCACAGCAGTTGGAGAACCGTGTTTCCTTCCGTCGTGCTATGAAGTCCTGCATGGGCAGAACAATGAAGTCAGGAGCTCTTGGAATTAAGACCTGTTGTTCAGGACGTCTCGGTGGAGCAGATATCGCTCGTGCTGAGTTCTACAACGAGGGTACAATTCCTCTTCAGACACTTCGTGCAGATATTGACTATGGTTTTGCTGAGGCAGATACCACCTATGGTAAAGTAGGCGTTAAAGTCTGGATTTACAAAGGAGAGGTACTTCCCACCAAAGCTAATGCTACTAAGGAAGGGGGAGACAAATAATGTTAATGCCCAAAAGAGTAAAGCGTCGTAAACAGTTCCGTGGCACCATGAGAGGTAAAGCATTACGTGGTAACGTAATCAGCTATGGTGAATTTGGTCTTGTTGCTACAGAACCGGCGTGGGTTAGATCAAATCAGATTGAGGCAGCCCGTGTTGCCCTCACTCGTTATACAAAGCGTGCAGGTCAGGTTTGGATTAAGATTTTCCCTGACAAGCCCGTTACTGCAAAACCGGCAGAAACCCGTATGGGTTCCGGTAAAGGTACTGTTGAATATTGGGTAGCAGTTGTTAAGCCCGGACGTGTAATGTTTGAAATCGCAGGTGTTCCCGAAGCAGACGCAAGAGAAGCATTACGTCTTGCTATGCATAAGCTTCCCTGCAAGTGTAAGATCGTTTCTAAGGCAGATCTGGAAGGCGGTGTATCGGATGAAAACTAATCAGTATGTTGCAGAGTTACAGAAGAAGACAGCCCAGGATTTAGCAAAAGAGTTAACAGATGCTAAGAAGGAGCTTTTCAATTTAAGATTCCAGAACGCAACCAACCAGTTGGACAACACAGCTCGTATCAAAGAGGTTCGCAAGAACATCGCTCGTATCGAGACAGTGTTAAGCGCTAAGGCTAAAGCTTAGGTCGCGCGTGGCTTAGAAAGGAGAAACAATCGTGGAAGAAAGAAATCTTAGAAAAACACGTACAGGTAAAGTTACCAGTAATAAAATGGATAAGACCATCGTTGTTGCCATCGAAGACCACGTTAAGCACCCTCTCTACGGCAAGATCGTAAAGAGAACTTACACACTTAAGGCTCATGATGAGAACAACGAATGTAACATCGGTGATACCGTCAAGGTAATGGAGACAAGACCTTTATCAAAGGATAAGAGATGGAGACTTGTTGAAATTATTGAGAGAGCAAAATAAAAGGAGGCTTATCGCATGATTCAGCAGGAAACCAGACTGAAGGTTGCCGACAATACAGGCGCAAAAGAGATCCTTTGCATCCGTGTTATGGGCGGTTCAACCAGAAGATATGCAAATATTGGAGATATCATCACTGCTACTGTTAAAGATGCAACACCAGGCGGCGTTGTAAAGAAGGGTGATGTAGTTAAAGCTGTAGTAGTCAGAACAGTAAAGGGTGTTCGTCGTAAAGACGGTTCTTACATCCGTTTTGATGAGAATGCAGCAGTTATCATTAAAGATGACAAGACACCAAGAGGAACTCGTATTTTCGGGCCGGTAGCCAGAGAGCTTCGTGAGAAACAGTTCATGAAGATAGTATCCCTTGCTCCGGAAGTATTATAGGAGGTATCGGTAATGTCAATGACAAAAATTAAGAAGGGCGATACAGTAAGAGTTATCGCCGGTAAAGATAAAGACAAAGAAGGTAAGGTTATCTCCGTAGATACTAAGAAGGGAACACTCTTAGTTGAGGGAGTTAACATGGTTACTAAGCATACAAAGCCAAGCATGGCAAACCAGAATGGCGGAATCATCCACCAGGAAGGACCGATCGATGCTTCAAACGTTATGTATGTACATAAGGGAACCGCTACAAGAGTTGGTTTTAAGATGGACAAAGATAAAAAGGTTCGTTACGCAAAATCAACCGGTGACGTTATTGATTAATCTTAAGGAGGAAACCACAAAGTGAGTAGATTAAAAGAAACTTATACAAACGAGATTGTCCCAGCTATGACATCTAAGTTTGGATATAAAAATATTCACCAGGTACCAAAGATTGACAAAATCGTTATCAATATGGGTGTTGGTGAAGCTAAAGAAAACGCTAAGGTTCTTGATTCTGCAATGGCTGATTTAGAGATTATTGCAGGTCAGAAGCCAATCGCTACAAAAGCAAAGAAATCAATCGCTAACTTCAAGCTCAGAGAAGGTCAGGCAATTGGTTGTAAGGTTACTCTTCGCGGTGAGAGAATGTATGAATTCTTAGACCGTCTTGTAAACCTTGCACTTCCTCGTGTACGTGACTTCAGAGGCGTAAATCCTAACGCTTTTGACGGTCGTGGAAACTATGCACTTGGTATTAAGGAGCAGCTTATCTTCCCTGAAATCGAATTCGATAAAGTGGACAAGGTAAGAGGTATGGATGTTATCATCGTTACTACTGCTAAAACAGATGAAGAAGCGCGCGAACTCTTAACACAGTTCAACATGCCGTTCCAGAAATAAGGAGGGAATTTAAATGGCTAAAACATCGATGAAAGTTAAGCAGCAGCGTAAACAGAAATTCTCTACCAGGGAATACAGCCGCTGCAGAATCTGTGGAAGACCACATTCAGTATTAAGAAAATATGGTATCTGTCGTGTTTGCTTCCGTGAGCTTGCATACAAGGGACAGATTCCGGGTGTTAAAAAGGCAAGTTGGTAAACTTCCCTTAGACCTTAAAATATAGGAGGAAAAATTAGATGACAACCAGCGATCCAATTGCAGATATGCTTACAAGAATTCGTAATGCTAATATTGCAAAACATGATACAGTAGATGTTCCGGCATCTAAGATGAAGATTGCCATTGCAGGTATCCTTGTAGATGAGGGATATATCAGCTCTTACGATTTAATCGAAGAAGGCAGCTTCAAAACAATCCGTATCACAATGAAGTACGGAAGCGACAAAAATGTAAAAATCATCACAGGACTTAAGAGAATTTCTAAGCCGGGTCTTCGTGTATACGCAGGCAAGGATGATATCCCGAAGGTACTTGGAGGACTTGGTATTGCAATCCTTTCAACAAACCACGGTATTGTTACAGATAAAGAAGCAAGAAAGCTTAAAGTCGGAGGCGAAGTTCTCGCATTCGTATGGTAGTTTTTGCTTTTGGAAATAATAAATTATAGGAGGTACGGGCATGTCACGTATAGGAAGAATGCCAATCGCAATTCCGGCGGGTGTAACCGTTACAATTGCAGAAAATAATCAGGTGACTGTAAAAGGTCCGAAGGGTACTCTTGAAAGAGTATTACCTGCTGAGATGGAAATCAAGCAGGAAGGTGACGAGATTGTCGTTACAAGACCAAACGATTTAAAGAAAAACAAATCACTTCACGGTTTAACAAGAACACTTATTAACAACATGGTAATCGGTGTTACAGAAGGATATTCTAAGACTCTTGAAGTGAACGGTGTAGGTTTCAGGGTAGCTAAATCAGGAAACAAGCTTACTTTAAACCTTGGTTTCTCTCATCCGGTTGAGATGATCGATCCTGAAGGTGTAGAAACATCTGTAGACGGAAACAAGATCGTTGTAAGCGGAATTGACAAAGAAAAGGTTGGACAGTTTGCGGCTGAGATCAGAGACAAGAAGAGACCTGAGCCATATAAGGGCAAGGGAATCAAGTATGCTGATGAAGTAATCAGACGTAAAGTCGGTAAGGCCGGTAAGAAATAAATAAAGGAGAGAAAAAATGGTTAATAAAGTATCTAGAAGTAAAGTTCGCCAGAACAAACACAGAAGAGTACGTAATCGTATAGCCGGAACGGCTGAGAGACCAAGACTCTCTGTATTTAGAAGTAATAATCATATGTATGCCCAGATCATTGATGATGTGGCCGGAAACACTCTCTGCGCAGCATCTACACTTGATAAGGATGCCAATCTTGAGTTCACAAACAACACAGAAGCGGCAGCATACGTAGGAACAGCAATAGCTAAGAAGGCAGCTGCAGCCGGTATTACAGAAGTAGTATTCGACAGAGGTGGTTTCCTTTATCACGGTAAGATTGCAGCACTTGCAGATGCAGCAAGAGAAGCCGGATTAAAATTCTAAGAAGGAGGAAAGGGATTAATGAAACGAACAATTATCGATGCCAGTTCTCTGGAATTAGAAGATAAGGTAGTATCAATCAAACGAGTTACCAAGGTTGTTAAAGGTGGTCGTAACATGAGATTTACTGCTCTTGTAGTAGTAGGCGACGGAAACGGTCACGTTGGCGTTGGACTTGGAAAGGCTGCCGAAATTCCGGAAGCTATTCGTAAAGGTAAAGAAGACGCAACTAAGAATCTTATTGAAGTTAAGCTTGATCAGAACGGATCAATCACACATGATACAACAGGAAAGCATACCGGAGCATCAGTACTTCTTAAGAAGGCTCCAAAGGGTACCGGTGTTATCGCCGGCGGTCCTGCTCGTAGCGTATGCGAGCTCGCTGGTATCACAAACATCCGTACAAAGTCATTAGGCTCAAACAACAAGCAGAACGTTGTACTTGCTACAATCGATGCTTTAAGCCAGCTTAAGAGCCCTGAAGAAGTTGCAGCTCTTCGTGGTAAATCAGTAGAAGAGATTCTTGGTTAGGAGGAAAGATCATGGCAGGTAAATTAAAGATTACACTTACAAAGTCTGTTATTGGTCAGAAGCCAAAGACCAAGGCGACTATTGAAGCTTTAGGATTAAATAAAATCGGCAAGACCGTAGAACTTCCTGATAACGATGCTACAAAGGGCATGATTCAGAGAGTTAGACATATGGTCAAAGTAGAAGAAGCATAGAAGGAGGTGCCACAATGGGAATCGAATTATCAAACTTACAGCCGGCAGATGGCGCTAAGCATAGTGGAGATTTCAGAAGAGGCCGTGGACACGGTTCCGGAAACGGAAAGACAGCCGGTAAAGGTCACAAGGGACAGAAGGCTCGTTCAGGTTCACCGAGACTTGGTTTTGAAGGTGGTCAGATGCCTCTTTACAGACGTATTCCTAAGAGAGGATTCACTTGCATCAACTCTAAGGATATCGTTGCTATAAACCTTTCAACACTTGAAAGATTTAACGACGGTGATGTTGTTTCGGTAGAAACACTTATTGAAGCAGGAATCGTTAAGAACCCACGCGATGGTGTTAAGATTCTGGGGAATGGACAGTTAACTAAGAAACTTACAGTACAGGCTAACGCTTTTTCAAAAAGCGCAGCAGAAAAAATTGAGGCTCTTGGTGGAAAAGCAGAGGTGATCTAATGTTACAGACGCTTCGTAACGCGTTTAAAATTGAAGACATTCGCAAAAGAATAATGTATACATTCTTCATGCTGGTTGTGATCCGTTTAGGATCACAGCTCCCGGTTCCGGGAATTGACAGAAGTGTGTTTACGAGCTGGTTCTCAAATCAGTCGTCAGATGCGTTTAACTTCTTTAATTCCGTTACCGGTGGATCGTTTGAAGACATGTCGGTGTTTGCACTTAACATTACACCGTACATTACCGCATCAATCATCATGCAGCTCCTTACTATTGCCATCCCGGCACTTGAGGAAATGCATCGTGACGGTGAGGAAGGACGTAAAAAGATCGTAACTATTACAAGATATCTTACAATCGGTCTTAGTATTATCGAGTCTGTTGCTCTTGCAATCGGACTTGGAAGACAGGGATATCTTGAAGAGTTTAATGCATTATACGTAATCCTTATGATTGCAACTCTTACAGCAGGTTCTGCCATCCTTATGTGGATTGGTGAGAGAATCACAGAAAACGGAGTAGGAAACGGTATTTCTATAGTACTTACAATTAATATCATTTCCCGCCTTCCAAACGATCTCTCAACTCTTTATGAGCAGTTTGTTGCAGGTAAGAATTATGGTAGAGCGGCAGTGGCTATCGTCATTATCGCAGCGGTAATTTTACTTACTGTAGTACTTGTTATCATTCTTCAGGACGCACTCAGAAGAATTCCTGTACAGTACTCAAAGAAAATTCAGGGAAGAAAGACAGTAGGCGGACAGTCAACACATATTCCGCTTAAGGTAAACACAGCCGGAGTTATCCCGGTTATCTTTGCTCAGTCTATTCTTCAGACACCTGTTATTATTTGTCAGGTTCTCGGTGTAACAGGCGGAACATCAATCTGGGGTAAGATCCTTACAGGTCTTTCACAGTCTAACTGGTGTAATCCGGCTCAGCCGATTTACTCAATAGGCCTTGCAGTTTATGTATTACTCATTATTGCATTTGCATATTTCTATACATCGATTACTTTTAATCCTTTAGAGATTGCAGAAAATATGAGAAAGCAGGGCGGATTTATTCCGGGTATCAGACCGGGCAAGCCTACAAGCGATTATCTTAATCAGATTCTCGGCTATATCGTATTTATCGGAGCTGTAGGCCTTGCAATTGTAGCCGTTATTCCGATCTTCTTTAACGGAATGTTCGGAGCAAGTGTTTCATTCGGCGGTACATCGATCATCATTATTGTCGGTGTTATTATAGAGACACTTAAACAGATTGAGTCTCAGATGGTTACACGCCATTACAAGACCGGATTCTTAAGTGAATAAAAAATAACATATAACCATGGTAAGTGCTGCGGGGCAACTCCCGGAGCACTTTCGTGGACATTAAAAGAGCATCAGTATGAGAATTAAACTTCGGAATACTAAAGCAGCGATGAAAGGGTCATTAAAATGAAGATTATAATGTTAGGTGCACCCGGTGCAGGTAAGGGTACTCAGGCTAAACTTATTGCCGATAAATATTCGGTTCCGCATATTTCCACAGGAGATATCTTCCGTGCAAATATCAAAGAAGGAACGGAACTTGGAAAAAAGGCTAAAGAATATATGGATAAGGGAGCACTTGTTCCCGATGAACTTACATGCGACCTTGTTATGGACAGAATAAGTCAGGATGACTGCGTAAACGGATTTGTTTTAGACGGTTTTCCAAGAACTATTCCACAGGCCGAAAGCTTAAGTGCAGCTCTTGAAAAAGAGGGCAAAAGCATGGACTTTGCAATTGATATTGAAGTCCCTGATGAAAACATTATCAACAGAATGGGCGGTAGACGCGCATGCAAGGGATGCGGAGCTACATATCACATCGTAAACATCCCACCTAAGAAAGAGGGCATATGCGACAGATGCGGAGAAGAACTTGTTCTTCGTGATGATGATAAGCCTGAAACAGTAAAGAACAGATTATCTGTTTATCATGATCAGACTCAGCCGCTTATTGATTATTATAATAAGAAGAATATCCTTCATGAAGTGGACGGAACCATGGAAATGAATGATGTATTCAATGCCATTACGGCTATTCTCGGAGCATAAAATTATGGATGCTCGCACAGGCGATTTTGCCAAATCCAAATCGGGGCATGATAAGGATGAGATATATGTGGTCGTCGGTATTTCGGAAGGTTTTGTTTATTTGTGCGACGGAAGACTTCGCCCAACGGAAAAGCCTAAGAAGAAGAACGTAAAACATATACAACCTATTAACAGGGTACCCGAAGATATAAAGCTTTTATGTTTGCAGAACGGAAAGTTTTATAATGAAGGAATAAAAAAAGCGATTAAAGATTATAAGATTATGACTAAAGCTCAGGAGGAATAAAATGTCAAAATCAGATGTAATTGAAGTTGAAGGAACCGTCTTGGAAAAACTGCCTAACGCAATGTTTTCGGTAGAACTGGAAAACGGACATCAGGTTCTGGCGCATATCAGCGGTAAGCTTAGAATGAACTTTATCAGAATTCTTCCGGGAGATAAGGTAACATTGGAATTATCCCCATATGATTTGTCCAAGGGAAGAATCATTTGGAGAGATAAATAAAAGAAAAAAAGTGCTTGCGTCTAATAGATGCATGTGTTACAATGTCAAATGGACACTTTTGGAAAGCAATGAGGAGAAAGGAGGCAATACCGTGAAGGTTAGAGCATCAGTTAAACCTATTTGCGAAAAATGCAAAGTCATCAAAAGAAAGGGTAGCATCAGAGTTATCTGTGAAAACCCAAAACACAAACAGAGACAGGGTTAATGTGTAACGAAGCATTAATTACTTGGTAGCGATGCGATTTGGCATCAAAAATTCGTGCGGCTGTCACAACAAGGCTCCGTCAAGCTGAGGTTGTGAATTATAATACATGTGATGGAATACTGATTTCATCACTATTTGTCGGTTTATACATACATACCGGAACCGACAGGAAACTTATTAAAAAAGCAAATGTTAATGGAGGTGTAAACACACATGGCTCGTATTGCAGGTGTAGATTTACCAAGAGAAAAGCGTGTTGAGATCGGCCTTACATATATTTATGGTATCGGCAGAAAAAGCTCAATCAAAATCCTTGAAGAAGCAAAAGTTAGTCCTGACACTCGTGTTAGAGACTTAACTGATGATGAGGTTAAAAGAATAAGTGCTGTAATCGATCAGTCTATGATGGTTGAAGGTGATCTTCGTAGAGAAATCGCTCTTAACATCAAGAGATTACAGGAGATTGGATGCTATCGTGGTATCCGTCACAGAAGAGGACTTCCTGTACGTGGACAGAAGACAAAGACAAATGCGCGTACACGCAAGGGTCCAAAGAGAACAGTAGCAAACAAGAAGAAATAATTATTTATAAGAAAGTAGGTTAGTTTTAATATGGCTAAGAAAGTTACAAAGAAAGTGACAAAAAAGCGCGTAAAGAAAAACGTTGAACGCGGACAGGCACATATTCAGGCATCTTTTAACAATACAATTGTTACATTAACAGATGCACAGGGTAATGCCATTTCATGGGCAAGTGCCGGTGGTCTTGGATTCAGAGGTTCAAAGAAATCTACTCCATATGCAGCTCAGGTTGCTGCAGAAACAGCTGCAAAGGCAGCTATTCCACACGGTTTAAAGTATGTAGATGTTATGGTTAAAGGACCGGGTTCAGGCAGAGAGGCTGCTATTCGTGCGCTCGCTGCATGTGGTATTGAAGTTACAAGTATCAAAGACGTAACTCCTGTTCCTCACAACGGATGCCGTCCACCAAAACGCAGAAGAGTCTAATTGGAGGTGTGATTTAAAAATGGCAATAAACAGAACCCCAGTCCTTAAAAGATGCAGATCACTCGGTATGGATCCTGTATTTTTGGGTATCGATAAAAAGTCTAAGAGACAGTTAAACAGATCAAGCAGAAAGATTTCAGAATATGGTCTTCAGCTTAGAGAAAAGCAGAAAGCTAAATTCATCTATGGTGTATTAGAAAAGCCTTTCCATAACTATTATGAAAGAGCTGATAAGATGAAAGGAATGACCGGTGAGAACCTTATGGTACTCCTCGAGTCAAGACTTGACAATGTTGTTTTCCGTCTTGGTTTCGCAAGAACAAGAAAGGAAGCAAGACAGATCGTTGATCACAAGCACATTCTTGTAAACGGAAAGTGCATCAACATTCCTTCATATCAGGTTAAGGCCGGTGATGTGATTGAAATCAGAGAAAAGAGCAAGAGCTCACAGAGATATAAAGAGATCGTTGAAGTTACAGGCGGAAGACTTGTACCTGAGTGGCTTGATGCAGATGCTGAAGCACTTAAGGGAACAGTTAAGAATCTTCCAAACAGAGAAGCAATCGATGTTCCTGTAAACGAAATGCTTATCGTCGAGTTATACTCTAAGTAATCCATTCTAAAATACCGGTGAAGGAGGGACTTTTTTAGTGTTCGATTTTGAAAAACCAGATATTGAGATTGTAGAAATCTCAGAAGACAAGAAATATGGTAGATTTGTAGTTGAACCATTGGAGAGAGGCTATGGTATCACACTTGGCAATTCTCTTCGCAGAATTATGCTCTCATCTCTGCCAGGCTCAGCAGTCAGCAGAGTTAAGATTGATGGAGTATTACATGAGTTCAGTTCTATTCCGGGTGTTAAAGAAGATGTAACAGAGATCATTATGAATCTCAAAAAACTGGCCATCCAGAATACAAGCTCAAGCAATGAGCCGAAGACAGCTTATATTGAGGTTGAAGGTCAGGGAGTTGTTACCGCTGCCGATATCCAGGCTGATTCCGATATTAAGATTATTAATAAGGATTTAGTTATTGCGACACTTAACGGCGGAGCGGATTCTAAGCTTTACATGGAACTTACAATTACCAACGGTAGAGGTTATGTAGGCGCCGACAAGAACAAGAGTGATGATTTCCCAATCGGAGTTATCGCAGTTGACTCTATTTACACTCCTGTAGAGCGTGTGAATATGAATGTTGAGAATACCCGTGTAGGTCAGGTAACTGACTTTGACAAGCTTACACTTGACATCTTTACAAACGGAACTCTTGCACCGGATGAGGCCGTAAGCCTTGCAGCAAAAGTTTTAAGTGAGCATTTAAATCTGTTCATCAACCTTTCTGAGAATGCTATTAACGCAGAAGTTATGGTTGAGACAGTAAGCGATGCGAAGGAAAAAGTTCTTGAGATGAACATCGATGAACTTGAGCTTTCGGTTCGTTCATACAACTGCTTAAAGCGTGCAGGTATTAATACGGTAGAAGAACTCTGCAACAAGACTTCTGATGATATGATGAAGGTTCGTAACCTCGGACGTAAGTCACTCGAAGAAGTTTTGGCAAAATTAAAAGATTTAGGCTTATCATTAAGCCAGGGAGACGAGTAGTCTCATAAATAGAATTAGCAGTTTAAGCTGGCTGACGGTTTGCCCGTAAGACCACATGAGCAGGGCGAATCGGAATCCGGTGGAACAAAACATTCGGTAAGTAAGACCAAAGGGCGTAGCCGGATGTGCCACAATAGGAGGAAATTAAAATGGCAAAGTACAGAAAACTTGGAAAAACATCTGATCAGAGAAAAGCTCTTCTTAGAAATCAGACAACAGCTCTTCTTTACAAGGGAAGAATCATTACAACTGAGGCAAGAGCCAAGGAAGTTCGTAAGCAGGTAGAGAAGCTTATCGCTCTCGCTGTTAAGGAAAAAGATAACTTTGACGAAGTTACAATCCAGGCTAAGGTTGCAAGAAAAGACGCTAACGGAAAGCGTGTTAAAGAAGTTGTAGACGGCAAGAAAGTTACAGTATACGACGAAGTAGAAAGAAAGATTAAGAAAGATCAGGCAAGCAGACTTCATGCTAAGCGTCAGATCATGAAAGTTCTTTATCCTGTTACAGAAGTTCCTACTAAGGTTGCAGGAAGAAAGAAAGCTACAAAGGAAATTGACCTTGTAGATAAGCTTTTTACAGAGTATGCTCCTAAATATGCAGACCGTAACGGTGGATACACAAGAATCGTTAAGATCGGACCTCGTAAGGGTGATGCTGCAATGGAAGTTGTACTTGAGCTCGTATAATACATTGACATTTGATTTAAGCGCCACACATTTGTGTGGCGTTTTGTTTTATTACGGTAATACAGATGAAATTTGTTTTAGAATATATTAAGAAAGAAACAGTACTTACGGTTTCGTGGATACTTGCGGTAATATCGGCTTTTATAGTTCCGCCATCAGGTGTATATCTGGATTATATTGATTTTCGGACACTGGGAATACTTTGGAGTCTTATGGTGATAGTAGCAGGACTCAAAGAGAACGGATTATTTATGAGAATTGCCCAAATCTGTATAAGATATGCGGATCATATATGGAAACTATTTGCTGTACTTATTTTTATGCCGTTTTTTTTCAGCATGTTTATAACAAATGATGTGGCACTTTTAACCTTCGTTCCTTTTGCGCTTTATGTTTTAAAGGTTACGAAAAGGGAAGAGTATATTATTCCTGTTGTTGTTTTGCAGACTCTTGCCGCAAATCTTGGAAGTATGCTTACGCCTATAGGCAATCCGCAAAATCTGTATTTATACACAGAATCGAATTTGGGGATTGTGGAATTTATTTGTTTGATGCTTCCATATTCGGCTGCTTCAGTAGTTGGACTGCTCGTCTGCGTTGCGGTTATGACGGCTAAGAATATAAAGAACGGCAGTACTAACCGCCTTGAGATGGATCCGGAGTCTATACCATGCAATTCGACAAAGGTAAGTTCGGGTGTTTACGGAGTACTCTTTTTATTTGCTGTACTTGTGGTTGTTTTTTCTGTTAATTATATAATACTTGTTGTAGCAGTGCTTTGTTCATTTTTGGTTTTGAACAGAGAAATCCTTAAAAAGATTGACTATGCTCTTCTTTTTACATTCGTTGGATTTTTTATTTTTACAGGTAATTTGGGAAGAATGTCTGCCATAAAGGATATTTTGACATCGATGGTATGTGGGAATGAGGTTTTTGCCGGAATTATAGCCAGTCAAATGATAAGCAATGTTCCTGCGGCTTTGCTATTGGCAGATTTTACGGATGATATAAAAAGTCTTATTATTGGAGTTGACCTGGGCGGTTTGGGAACGCTTATAGCGTCAATGGCGAGTCTGATATCGTTTAAGCTGCTTGCCCATAATTATAACGAAATAAAGGGACGATATTTTATCATTTTTACTTTGATGAATGTTGTCTTTTTGGCTATGCTTATAGGAGTATATTATTTTACTCTTTGGATAGTGTAAGAGTAAAGGTAAATTCAGTTCCGACTCCTTCTGTGGATACGACATTTATATTTTCATCATGGGCCAGAATTATTTCTTTTACTATAGCAAGGCCAAGGCCGGTGCCTTTTTTATCTCTTCCGCGGGAGAGGTCGGTCTTATAAAATCTTTCCCAAACTTTTGAAATGCTTTCTTTTGGTATTCCTATTCCGTTGTCTCTTACGGAAACGTAAAGCTTTCCGTTTCTTTCCGTTGTTTCAATTGTTACAACCGAGTTATCATTGCTGAATTTAATGGCATTATCAAGGAGATTGTAAAGTACCTGTTGTATTTTCGACATATCGGCAGATACATATGCGCTTTCTCCGGTAAGAATAAGGTCTAAAGATATACCTTTTTCAAGTCCGATACCTTCAAAGGACATAGCTGTATTTTTGATAACAGTGTTGATATCAAAGGATGTAATATCCATAATTGTGGATTTAGATCCGATTTTATTTAAATCCAAGAGGTTTTGAGTAAGCTTTGTAAGGCGTTCTGTTTCAAATAGAACGACGTTTAAATATTTTTCCTGCATTTCAGTAGGGATTGTGCCGTCCAAAATAGCGGTGATATAACCCTTTATAGAAGTAAGCGGAGATCTGAAATCATGTGAAACATTTGATATGAATTTCCTTTGATCGTCTTCTAAGGTATTTAGCTCTGTTGCCATATAGTTTAAGGAACCGCCGATAAGCCCAAATTCATCGGTTCCGGTGTATTTTGACGGCGTATCGTAATTACCCGAGGCGTATGATTTTGCGACCTTTGAAATCGAGTTAAGAGGCCTGTAGATAAACGCTAAAAACAGAATCAGGATTAAAAGTCCGCATAAAAGTATCAAAGCAAGGGTAAAATAAATAATATTTATCTGCCTGTCGGTATCCGATGTTACGGCGGATACGGTTTTATGCAGGGTGATATAACCCCTTACTTTGTAATTCGCAGTAATCGGGGCCATAACCGAAATCATATTTTCCGAAAATGTACCGTAAAAGCTGCCGAGCTGATATATATCCGATCCGCTTGTTGTCGGATCAAAGTTTTCTATTACTCGGGCAGGCTCTGAAGGGTCTGAGTCAGAAGAAGCTATAACTTCGCCTGTGGTTGATATGGCCATAATTGTAGAATCTAGATAAGGCGAAAGTATTGTAAGCTGTCTTTGGAGGCCTGTAAGGGAAATGTCATCCTCATAGTAGTCCGTCGCATAAGAGTCGGCTATTTCAATCGCCTCGGCATAAAGGATGGTAGCCTCGTGCTTTATAAGATATTCATTTAATGCAGTGCCTGAGTAAAAGAATACAACGGCAAAGGCCATAATTCCAAACAAAATATATCCGAAGATTATTTTAAACAATACTTTTCGCTTCATTACTAAACTACCTCAAACTTGTATCCTATACCCCACACGGTTGAAAGCCTCCAGCTGTCGTGATCTTTTATTTTTTCACGAAGCCTTTTTACATGGACATCCACTGTTCTGGTATCGCCGGCATATTCATAACCCCAGATGTGATCAAGGAGCTGCTCTCGGGTAAATACCTGGTTTGGCGAAGATGCGAGAAAATACAAAAGCTCAAGCTCTTTAGGCGGCATCTCGATATGTTCGCCTTTGTAGGTAACCGAGTAGTTTGAAAGATTTATTGTAATATCCGGATAACGGACTTCTTTTATATCATCTGAGACTGCAGTTTCCGAAGGCGAAGAAAACCTGCGAAGCACGGCTTTAACTCTTGCGACGAGCTCTTTGTTGTCAAACGGCTTAATCATATAGTCATCTGCACCAAGCTCTAATCCCAAAACTTTATCAAAGACCTCTCCTTTTGCCGAGAGCATAATGATAGGTACGCTTGAACGCGTTCTTATCTCACGGCAAACCTGATAGCCGTCGATGCCCGGAAGCATGAGATCCAGGATGATAAGATCGGGCTGAAAACGGTCAAACTCCTTTAAAGCCGCTTCTCCGTCATTTACAATCATCGTTTCAAAGCATTCCTTTATAAGATATAAAGAAATAAGGTCTGCAATATTTGAATCATCATCTACAATTAATATCTTCTGCTTTACTGACATATTTTCCCCTCTGATTTATACATCCAGGTTTACAATGGTTACCCCGGCGTCGCCCTCTCCGTGCTCGCCGAGCTGGAATGATTTAACATAAGACTGCCTTTTAAGGTAGCCGGATACAGCATTTCTAAGGATACCCGAGCCCTTGCCGTGTACAACTCTGACTTGCGGAAGATGAGCTATATAGGCATCATCCAAATATTTATCGAGTTCGGCAATGGCATCGTCCGAGTTTAATCCTATGAGATTAATCTCGGTTTTAACTGTGGCAGTTTTTGACATCCTCATTCCGCTTGAATACGAACCTTTGGAAGAATACTTTTTAGTGGTCTCATCCGGCTCATTTAAAAGAATAAGGTCATTAATACCAACATTATACTTTAAAATTCCCATCTGTACATCAAGTTTGCCTCTTGCATTCGGAAGAGTGTGTACTGTGCCTTTCATGTTGAGTGAAAGCACCATAACCGTATCGCCGATATGTAAATCTTTAGCTTCGGGATGGTTGACTTTACGGTTTTGGCTGTCCTTTTTGGAAAGCACGGTGTTGCTCTTTTTAATCTTGTCACGAAGTTCGGATCTTTCCTTCTCGAGCTTTTTGACAGCGTCGGCATCCGAACCGTATTTGTTTATATTTCTTATAGCTTCATCTGCTTTATCTTTAGCCTCTTTTAATATTCTGGCAGCCTCTGCTTTAGCTTCGTTAATGATGTTTTCGCGCTGAGTATCAATTTTTTCGTATTTGGCATAAGTTTTGTCTTTGAGTTCTTTGGCGTCTTTATGGAGCCGGCTTATTTCAAGTTCTTTGTCGCTCAGCTGTACTCTTTTTGTTTCGAGGTCTGAGATAATATCTTCAAAGGCCGTATCTTCGTCACTTAGATGTTTTTGAGCCTCGGATATGATATTCTCCGGAAGACCAAGCTTTTTGGATATGGCAAAAGCATTACTTTTTCCGGGGATGCCGATGAGCAAACGATAAGTCGGGCTCAATGTTTCAACATCGAACTCGCAACATGCATTCTCAACACCTTCGGAATTAAGAGCATAAAGCTTAATTTCGCTGTAATGAGTGGTTGCAAGCGTTCTTACATTTTTATTATTAAGATATGTAAGAATGGAAATCGCAAGGGCGGCTCCTTCTGTAGGATCTGTTCCGGCACAAAGCTCGTCGAAAAGTACTAAAGAATTCTCATCGGCATTTTTAAGAATGTAGATAATATTTTTCATGTGAGATGAGAATGTACTTAAGGACTGTTCGATACTCTGCTCATCTCCGATATCCGCATAAATTTGCTTAAATACGGGAAGAATAGAGCCGTCGGAAGCCGGGATGTGAAGACCGGACTGTCCCATGAGAACAAAAAGCCCCAAGGTTTTAAGGGTAACGGTTTTGCCACCGGTGTTAGGACCTGTAATTATAAGCTGGTTAAAGCTTCTTTCTAAAGGCAGGTCTATTGGCACAACTTTATCCGAATCCAAAAGAGGATGTCTTCCTTTTTTTATAAGAATATCTCTGTTTTTGCTAAATTTGGGCCTTGTAGCATTATGGCGAGCGGCAAGCTCCGCTCTTGCAAAAATAAAGTCAAGGCGGCAAATAAGCTCATAGTTGTTTTTGACAGAGTCAAGCTCTAAAGCAAGACTGGCACTTAAAGAGGCGAGAATCTTGTCTATTTCTTCGGCTTCCTGCACAAGATACTCACGAAATTCGTTGTTGAGTTTTATAACGGAATCCGGTTCTATAAATACTGTGGAGCCGGTTGAGGACTGATCGCGAATTTGTCCCGGAACATGGCTTCTGTATTCGGATTTAACAGGCAAGCAGTATCTGTCGCCCCTCATGGTTATAACAGCGTCCTGAAGATAGCTTCTTACGGACTGGTTTGAAAGCATTTCGTTAAGACGGGAATGAATCCTGTCATTAATGCCGGACATATTTTTCCTGATAGTTTTCAAATTGGAAGAGGCATCATCTGCGATTTCTTCTTCTGAAAGAATGCATCTTTGAATCTCTTTTAGTATGGTTTCATGAGGCTCTAAATTTGCAAAGTAGCTTTTGAGAGAATCATTTATCTCGTTGCCGTTTGCGTCATAAGAGTAATGTTTGGCTTTTTTGGATGCCTCTAAAAGCGCGGCAAATTTAAGTAGTTCCGCAGCGGAGAGAGAAGCACCTATTTCAAGCCTTTTATATTCGGAATCTAAATTCTTTATACCCGAAAAAGACAGCCTTCCGCCCTTCAGCGAGCGCGTGAAGGCGTCGGCTGTCTGAGACTGCATTTTTTCTATTTTATTAATGTCATTCAACGGCTGAAGATTAAGGCATTTTTTTTGCCCGTCTTCAGTGCTTGCAAGTGAAGCAAGCTGCTGTAAGATTTTATTAAATTCTAAGGTTATTTGTGCTTTTTTATTCATAGGAATATTTTACCCGAAAGAGGGGTATGTGTCAAAATATGGCAGAAAGGGCGGCCAAAGGATTATTTCTCAGACCGTCACGGGCGAGAGTCGAAATCTGCTTTGGCTTATTCAGACTTATAAGATATCTTTACACTGAGTCGCGGAAATAGTATAATTCTCTATTATGAGCGTAGAAAAAAAGCAGACAGATGAGGAAAAGTTTATCCGTGAAAAGATAAAGGATAAGCCTCTCGATAAAAAAAGCATTTTAAAAAAATGTATAACAATTTGTGTGCTGGGACTCATTTTCGGAGCCTCAGCTTCTGTTGCTTATTCCGGGGTGAATAAGCTTATTGGAAGTGCGCAAAATTCCGGAAAAGAAAACTTTGTTATTACCGAAAGCGGAGACGATGCCGAAGAAGAGGCTGAGGAGGAGGAAACTCCGGAGGTAATAGTGGAGCAGCAGACTCTCGAAGTAGAGGATTATCAAAAACTTCAGAATAAGATTTATGCTATAGGTAAAAAGGCAAACAAATCTATAGTTGAAGTGGTCGGGATAAAAAGTGATACCGATATTTTTGATGCTGATTATGAGAGTGAGAATGTATCTTCCGGCCTTATTATAGGTCAGAGTGGCGGTAAGGTTTTAATACTTACAACATATAAGGTTATAGAAGATGCTTCAAAGATACAGGTTACATTTGTGGATGATTATATCTCAGAGGGCGAGCTTGTTAATTATGACAGAGTTACAGGCTTATCTGTTGTAGCCGTTGCTTACAGCGATTTGCCGTCAGATACGACAGAGAGCATACAGACAGCCACTCTTGAAGTGAGCAAACAGGTAAAGCAGGGAGATGTTGTTTTAGCTGTAGGAAGTCCTTTGGGCAGTGTATACTCTGTGCTTTTTGGATCTGTAACATCCGTTACGGATGAGGTATCTTTGGATGACTCGAATTATACTGTCTATACCACAAACATGATGGGTAATTCAAGCAGCAGCGGTGTACTTGTAAACCTTGATGGAGAGGTAATCGGTATAACTCTTATTCAGACAGGTAATTTCGGAGACGACGGGATGATTACGGCTATTCCGGCAGCAGAGCTTAAGACGATAATAGAAAAGCTTTCAAACGGAGAAGATGCGGTTTATCTCGGCGTTAAAATTTCGACGGTTACAAATGAAATAGCCGAAGAATATGATATACCGGCAGGGGTATATGTAAAATCTGTTGAAAAAGATTCGCCGGCATTTGAGGCGGGACTTCAAACAGGAGATGTTATAATAGCTTTAAACGATACCGAAATAGCGACAACAGATGACTTTATGGAATATCTGTCAGGAAAAAGTCCGGAGCAGAATATAGCGATAACCATAATGCGTCAGGGCAAAAATGCCTATAAAGAAATCAGCTGCAGCGCACAGCTTATAAAACTTGAGTAGTTGGAGAAAGAAATGAAATATATAAGTGACCTTAAGGAAAGCGAGAGAATAAGCGGTGTATATCTCGTTAAATCAAAACAGACCGCACTTACAAAGGCAGGCAAGCCTTATGAAAATTTGATTTTGCAGGATAAGTCAGGGACAATCGATTCAAAGGTATGGGATGTGGATTCCCCGGGAATCGGTGATTATGATGAGCTTGATTATATTGATATTGTGGGAGATGTAACCTCTTTTCAAGGTAAACTTCAGCTTAATGTTAAAAGGATAAGAAGAGCATTAGAAGGAGAATACGACCCGGCGGATTATCTGCCTGTCAGCAAATATGATATTGAAGAAATGTATTCGGAGCTTAAAGGACTTATCTCATCTGTAAAAAATGAGTATTTAAACAAGCTTTTGGACTCGTTTTTCGCTGATGAAGAGTTTGCGAAGGTTTTTAAAAAGCATTCTGCTGCAAAGACAATGCATCATGGATTTGTAGGAGGACTTTTGGAGCATACTCTTTCTGTCGCGAAGATATGTGATTATTTTGCAGGCAGGTATGAGATATTAAACAGGGATCTTCTTATAAGCGCGGCTATTATGCATGACATAGGGAAAACTGAAGAGCTTTCCGCTTTCCCGGCCAATAATTATACAGATGACGGACAGCTTTTGGGACATATAATTATAGGAACCATGAAAATAAAAGAGCATATTAAAGATATTCCGGGATTCCCGCAGAAGCTTGAAAGTGAACTTGAGCACTGCATTTTGGCGCATCACGGTGAGCTTGAGTTCGGTTCGCCGAAAAAGCCGGCTCTTGTGGAGGCAATAGCGCTTTCTATGGCGGATAATCTCGATGCGAAGATGGAAATGTTTGCAGAGTCTTTGGCAAACGTTCCGGGAAACAGTTTTGACTGGCTCGGCTTTAACAGAGGGCTTGATTCAAATATAAGAAGGACGTCCGAGTGGTAAAGAATCAGATGAAGAAAAACGATCTCGTAAGAATTACAATTTCAGATATGGGTATTAATGGGGAAGGCATCGGCAAAGCTGATGGCTTTCCTTTATTTGTAAAAGATGCGGTTATAGGTGATGAGATAGTTGCCAGGGTAACCAAACTCAAAAAGAATTATGGGTTTGGAAGGCTTGAAGAAATCATTATCAAATCCCCGGTAAGATGCGACGCGCCATGTAAGTTTTCAAGGCAGTGCGGAGGCTGTCAGCTGCAAGCTTTAAAATATTCAGAACAGCTGAGATTTAAACATAAAAAAGTAAGAAATAATCTTATTCACATAGGCGGATTCTCGTCAGCGGATGTCGAGGCCGTTATGGAAGAACCTATCGGATCGCAAAAGCCGTTTCACTACCGAAACAAGGCTCAGTTCCCGTTTGGCAAAGACAGAGACGGAAATACGGTGACCGGATTTTTTCAGGGCAGAAGCCATAATATAGTTGCAAACACCGACTGTATTTTGGGAGTGGAGGTTAATAAGGAAATCCTGGAATGTATTCTTTCATATATGAAGGAGTTTGAAGTGCCGCCATATGATGAAGAAAAGGGAAAAGGGCTTATAAGGCATGTTCTTATAAGATACGGATTTACTACGGGCGAGATTATGGTTTGTATTGTGGTAAATGCAAATAAGCTGCCCGAGGAAGACATTCTTTGCGAAAGACTTTCAAAGATAGAGAAAATGACATCTGTAAGTATAAGTGTAAACCGCGAAAACACCAATGTAATCATGGGAAACAAGATTCGTGTGCTTTGGGGAAAGCCTTATATTACGGACTATATAGGAGACTTGGAGTTTAGAATCTCTCCGCTTTCGTTTTATCAGGTGAATCCCATACAGACCGAAAAACTCTATACAAAAGCTCTTGAATATGCGGGGCTTACGGGCAACGAAACAGTGTGGGATCTTTACTGCGGCATAGGTACGATTTCTTTGTTCCTCGCAAAAGAGGCAAAGAAGGTTTACGGAGTTGAAATTATCCCGCAGGCAATTGATGATGCGAGGGACAACGCTAAAAGAAACGGTATAACGAATGCCGAGTTTTTTGTGGGAGCGGCTGAAGACATTTTTACCGAATTTATGGAAAAGCGGCCTGACGAAGCTCGCCCTGATGTGGTTGTCGTAGATCCGCCGCGCAAGGGGTGTGACAAAAAGCTCCTTGAGACTATTTTAAATATGGAACCGGAAAAAATCGTCTATGTCAGCTGCGACAGCGCAACTCTTGCAAGGGATTTGAAAATACTTTGTGAGGATAAATACAGGTTGGAAAAGGCTGTGGCAGTAGATCAATTCAGTCAGACTGTGCATGTCGAAACGGTTGTTCTTCTGTCCCAACAAAAACCAGATGATCATATTGAGATAGAGATTAATCTGGATGAGATCGATGCAACAAGTGCTGAGACATAGGCTACATATAAGGAGATTCAGGACTGGGTGCAGGAGAAGTATGGATTTCATGTGACGAATCCGAATATTGCCCAGGTTAAACAGAAGCATGGAATCATCGAGCGGGAAGAATGGGAATTTTATGCAGTATAAGCTATAGGAGATTATTGCTGTATTAGTGCTTTGATAGGAGAAGTTATGGAAAATAATTATGAAATTGCAGCACTGCCAAAGGAACAGTGGAAGGGAAAACCTATTCCTCTTACAACAAGAAGCGATAGTTATTATGATGTTGAAATCGATCCGCTGAATGCAGACGGGTGCACTGTAAAAATCATTAAGAAGCAGGCTGAAGAGGAAATAATCCATACGCCGGAGGAATATGATTTTCCGGATTCTTTATATCAGGATCATTGGGAAAATGCAAAGGCCTACGGAGTGGTCGGAAAACATGGTGAGCTATTGGCATGCATCGAAGTTTG
>JAILQM010000009.1 GCA_024698965.1 Eubacterium sp.
GTAAATTTTCTTTATAAGCTTTTTGGATACAACGCAGACAAGTCTGTCGTCCAAAAGCTTTATTTTTTTGTATCCGTTTGAATTATATTCCGTAGAGAATATAAGGTCACAGGAAACATCTAAATCCGTAAGGCAGTTTTGTACGACTTTAAGAGAGCATTTTCCTCCCGTGGATTCTGAAAATTTCGAGAGAAGATCGGCTAAAAAAGGAGGAGCTTCCGAGTAAACATTGCCTATTGTAATTGTATGTGATGTGTCATCGGGATTTAAATCATCCAATAAGCTGTTTTGGGTTTCTATAATTTTTAAAGCCGCATCATAAACAAGCCGGCCTTCTTTGGTCAGCTTAAGAGGTGAGCTTCTCTTAAATAACGTTTTCCCATAGTAGTCCTCAATGTTTTTAAGCTGTTTGCTCATGGACTGCTGGGTAATGTAGTTTTTCTGCGCTGCGGCCGAGATACTTCCGGCGTCGGCGATGTCAATAAAATACTGTAATGTTCTGAAATTCATATTTGTATTTTACAATATAAATCCAAATAATACAACCGAAAGGCTGTAACCTTACAAGATAAAAACAGTTAGGCGTTTGTGATAATGAGATATATACTTTATATACAATCATTTTTATAGGGAGGAATTTTTACAATGAAAAAATTGAAAAAGCTTTTTGCCGGGATTTTAGCGCTTGCTCTTGCGCTGACATTACTTCCGGTAAATACTCAGTCTGCGAATGCGGCAGCTAAATATGCCGTAACCCAGAG
The DNA here is from genome assembly GCA_024698965.1 of Eubacterium sp. GTDB lineage: Bacteria > Bacillota > Clostridia > Lachnospirales > Lachnospiraceae > RUG14243. Next base: position 762 of record JAILQM010000009.1, read on the forward strand.
AACATCGGTTGCAGCCGAAAAGGCATATACATATAAGATTACCGGTGTTAAAAAATCGCAGTATGTGAAGGTTGCCGTAACAGGTGCGGCTAAGGCCGGAGTTACTGTTACAAAGGGCTCTGCCACAATCACAACAGCAAAGAAAATCAAAGGAACAGGCAGCACACTTAAGATTAAAGTTACTGCCGACAAATCGGTAGCACAGTCAACCTATACTCTTAAGGTAAAGATTTACAACAAGAAGACAAATAAACTTGTTAAGACTGTAAAAGCCAAGAACGTAAGTATTACAGGGGGGATGTTTAAACTTATGACAAAGTCTGAGACAGCTGTAACAGACAGCAAGTGGACTCCTGATGAGGATTACACATTCTATCTTTACAAACCGTCTTATTATCATAATTTTGATATGATGAGCGGTCAGCTTAATCCTGTTATTATGGTTTATCCAAACGAGGCTTATACATCTTCGGATGAAGCTTATGAAGCTCTTGAAGATGCAGGCATTATTGATATTGCTGAAAACAATGCGGCATTTATCGTAGTACCTAATCCTCTTAACGGAAGCACTTATACGGAAGATGATGTTAATCTTTTCTATGAGTCACAGGTATACCTTGCCGGCGGTAAAATCGTATCTTACACACCGCCTACAGGAGAGTATGAGAGATATACATTCAACAACATGCTCTATTGTATAGGTGAGGGCGCAGGCTCTACATTTATTAATAACTATCTTACACAGAATGCCAACAGAATTGCCGCAGTTCTTACATTCGGCGGCGAAATGGATTCGTCCGTTTCAAGCGGTGTTGCACTTCCTGCTTACCTTGTAAATGCGACATCAAAGGCAGTAAGCTACTATAAAGATGTAAATGATACAGATACTTCATCGGGCGGCAAGTATGTAAACAGCTCATATGAAGAAAAACAGGTGATTGTAAAGGATGGCGGAGATACATTTGATGCCGATGTTATAAAGACAGCATGGAATGATCTTCTTGGAGGAATTACCAGAGCTCCTCTTGCAGCAGACGTTGTTGCAAACACATTCGACGAGTCGGAGTGGGTACTTATGACCTGGCCTAATTATGAAGCGCTCGGAATAAGCGTTGTAGCCGGAACTTATACATATGAGGGCGAGTCAAAGATAATGTATGACTATGTGCCTTCAAGCTACACCGGAGATGAGGCAGTGCCTCTTGTAGTGCTTCTCCACGGATTTACAGAAGATCCGCTTTGCCCTGCAGCTACCTGCGGATGGGCTAAAAAGGCAGCTGAAGAAGGATTTATAGTAGTGGCTCCGGATTATACAAACGATATTCTGCAGACGGGAGTTGCAGTACCTAATATTCTTCAGGTGGTATCGGAAGCTAAAGAAAGATACAACATTGATACCACAAAGATTTATCTTACGGGATTTTCAATGGGCGGAATGAATACATTCCTTACAGCATATCAGAATGCAGAGATATTTGCAGCGGTTGCTCCTATGTCGGGAGTTGCAGACTTTACAGCATTTACAATGTCTGATTCTACTGCATACGATTTACCTACATTCTTCCTTGCCGGAACTATAGATGACAAAAATGCCGTAACAACAGACGACGGATATACAGCATTTACGGCAATGGCAGGCAAGAATATGTTTGAGGCGGTTGCTTCGTTTAATGAGATTTCAATCGCTTCTTCGGCAGACTACAGCATTAACCCATTCGGATATAAGGCGTCAAAGTCATATTCCGAGACATACCAGGGTTATGTTTATGACATTAACAAGTATTATAACAGCACATATACAAATCCTGTAATGGAGCTTGTTGCTGTTAACGGTGTTGCACATGCATGCTCAAATGTATATGCAGACCTTGCTTGGGACTTCATGAGTCATTTCTCAAGAAATGCTGACGGAAGTATTTCGGAAGAATAAAAAAACAAAAAAAGCCGGCCCGTTTTGGGCCGGCAGAGGGAGAAATGAAATTTATAAGATTAACTGCCGAGGGGGATGGCAGATAACTTTTTGGCGAAGCTGACAACCCCATAAACCCTTGTACCCCTTTTGCTATCGAGTAATAATAAAAATGTTATGAAATAACAGCTTCTTTTAAAAACATATGTTATAATGTACCTAAATCTTTAGGACAGTTATTATGATATAATGGTTTTGTTTCTAAAGTGTGGAGAAATTATAAAAATAATATAAACTGATTATAAATACTTTGGGAGGTAACAGGCATGAAGAGATTAGGGGCATTATTTTTAAGAGGTATTTTCATATTTGCATTGTTGGGAATTTTCGTATCCGGCTTTGAAACTGAGGCGGATGCTGCGGTTACAAGGTACTCCACGGACAAGGCTGTAAAGGCCGAACTTAAAAGTCAGATTGCGGAAAGAACAAGCGATGACGATATTACAGTCAGCATCTATCTTACCAAGGGTAAGTTTACGACATATTACAACACGAGAAGTAAATTTAAATCACTGCTCCAGAAAGCTGCAATAGCAAACGGGGTTATGTATGACGAGGGAAGCGTTACCTACTATAAGAGTAAATATATGATTCAGGCGACAATAGACCTTGCAGATGTTTACGTTGTAAGTACAAACGCCAAGTTTTATAAGGCGGCTATTGAAATTCTTCAGACGAGAAGTTTTGATAAATATATTTACTATGAAGGAAACGATGACAATGCCTATGAAATGATAGGCGCGGTCTACAGACAGTTCCCGGAATATAACACGGCTCTTTTGTCTTACGCCAAAAAGACTGTGGAAGGATATACGATGGTCGGCTTTTCGATGCAGGACGGATATACGAAGTCGAATTTAAAGTCGTATTATAAGTCTGCTTTAAACAAGGCCAAATCAATAATAAGCTCTGAAATCGACGACTCGATGACAACGGATGAAGAGAAGGTAAAGGCTATCCATGATTATCTTTGCAATAATTGTAAATATGTTTCATCGGGCGATAAATTAAACTACACGGCTTACGGCTGCCTTGTTAACGGTGAGGCTACCTGCCAGGGGTATTCGGGTGCATTTAACATGCTTTTGCATTTATGCGGAATAAGAAGTATTGCAATTACAGGAAAGGTATCCGGAACCACCAACCACGCATGGAACTACGCTTATGTGGACGGAAAGTATCTTTACTATGATGTGACATGGGATGATGACGATACGAACTCGAAGATTCTTACAACCTACTACGGAGTTGACGCATCGGTTATAGGAAAGGATCATACCTTTGATTCGACCTATACAAAATATGAGAAAATGCTTAAATACAGCAAATATACATTTTAAAAACAAAAACTCCTCTTATCAAAACGATAAGAGGAGTTTATTTTTTATAATTCTGTAACCAAAGCTGAAAGCTCTTTTGACTGATCATGCATTGCAATCGGTTTGCTTTCTTCGGAAGGATATCCGAAAGGCATAACAACCGCAACTCTTTCATTGTCCGGGATATTAAATGTCTCGGCGATTTTGTGGTAGTCAAACATTCCTACCCAGCAGGTGCCGACTCCGAGGCTCCATGCTGTAAGCATCATTTCGTCTGTTACAATTGAAGCATCCATCTCACCGCTGTGATATTCCGGAGTATATGGATTTTCCCATGACTCAGAAAAATCATAAGTTACTATGAAACAATTCGGTGCACCGAAGATGCATTTGCAAACGGATTTGATTTTTTCCATTGCTTCTTCACTCTTTAACACATAAATGTGGAAAGGTTGAAGGTTTTTGGCTGTCGGTGCGTGAAGTGCAGAGTCGAGAATTTTTGCGATTACTTCGTCTGAAACTTTTTCATCTTTGTATTTACGAACGGAATAGCGTTCTTTTATAATTTTTTCGATTTCCATTTTAAAGCTCCTTTCATTCGAGATATATTATATATCAGAGATAACCAAGTAGCAAGAAGATAGAAGTTGTTAGTAATGAAAAACTGTGCTAAAATAAAATGGATTAAAATTTGTTTGGGGAAACGAAAGTTAACGGGAAGGATTTTGAGTGGAAGATAATAAAACCCACATCAGTAAAAAGACGCGTAATGCAGGGAAAATTAAAAGAAAACGCGCCAATAGAGTAAGACTTATCAAGACCTCCGGAGTAATGCTGTTTTTTATTCCGGCTTTTCTTGTTGTCTGTAAAATGTTTGGGCTTTTGAGCTTCAGCTGGCCTATTACTTTATTAATGGGAGGGTGCGGTGCAGCATTCTCACTTTTCTTTATGATACATGTAAGCCGAAGCCTAACAGACAAAAACGAAAAGGATGCGACGGTACTGCTTGATGATATTTTCTGGGCTTATCAAATAATGTTTTTTGTTGTTATAGGATATTTTGCAACAACTAAGTACCTTGCGATAGGCATATATATGGTAATGCCGGTAGTAATAAGCATGCTTCCTGTCGGAAAGAGAAGAGATCTTTTCATTTTCGGCGGACTCGGAGCTGCGGTGCTTGTTTTACTCAGCATTCATCACGATTATACTTTGACAGAATTCCTTTTCCAGGCCGAGATTCTCATGTTTGCCGAGATTGCTCAGTACTTAAGAGAAAAGCTTTATTCGCAGAAGGTTGTGGATGAGAGTAAGATTGTCGAGACTACGGCTATGGCAGAGACCGATTCTATGACTAAGCTTTTAAACAGACGAGGACTCGAAAGAAGAATTGCAGCCACATGGCCTATGTGCGCAAGACAGAATACTTCTGTTGCAATTATTATGATGGATATAGATTATTTTAAGAAATACAATGATGCCTTCGGTCATCCTAAGGGAGACGAGTGTCTTAAAAAAGTATCCACTGAAATCGCTCATTGTGTAAGACGACAGACTGATTATGCGGCCAGAGTCGGCGGCGAGGAGTTTTTGGTATTCTTATACGGAGCCGGACCGCAGGATGCGCTTAACTGGGCCAAGACATTAAAAGATCGTATAGAAGGACTTTTAATCCCTCATGCCACAAATAACTTTTTACCTTTTGTTACTGTGAGTATGGGTATTGCAACAAAAAACGTTGAAAGAGGAGATGCGTTCTGGGAGCTTCAAAACGAGGCGGACAAGCAGCTATACGGCGCAAAAGAATACGGCAGAGCCTGCATTTGTATGAAGGATCAGTGCTACGCCAAGGTTCAGTCACAGTCGCAGCTTAACAAAACAATTATTAAAGAAAAAGGATTCAGAGTATTATAAGCGAGGAAAAGACAGTGCATATCTACTTGCCGAAGCAGGTTGAAACAATAATAGAAGAACTTAACAAAGAAGGCTTTGAAGCTTATGCTGTAGGAGGCTGTGTCAGGGATTCATATATGGGAAGAACCCCGGAAGACTGGGACATAACCACTTCAGCCAAACCCGAGCAGGTTAAAAAAATATTCAAAAAGACTTTTGATACAGGCATTGAACACGGAACGGTAACCGTGGTTATGGATAAAGAAAACTTTGAGGTTACCACCTACAGGGTGGACGGCGAATACAGGGATTTCAGACATCCCGAAAGTGTGAGCTTTACCTCTGATTTAAAAGAAGACCTTATGCGCCGCGATTTTACGATAAATGCGATGGCGTACAATCATAAAGAAGGACTGATTGATGTATTTGATGGGATTAAGGATTTGGACGCCGGCATTATTAGATGCGTAGGTGTTGCTGAGGAGAGATTTTCCGAAGATGCCCTGAGAATGCTTCGGGCAGTCCGTTTTTCAGCTCAACTCGGGTTTGATATAGAAGAAAAGACCAAAGAAGCAATAAAGAAGCTTTCGCCGACTTTGGAGCATATAAGCTCGGAAAGAGTGCAAAGTGAGCTTGTAAAGCTTTTGATGTCGGATAATCCCGGGAAAATTGAAGAGGCTTATAACCTCGGTCTAACAAAGGTATTTTTACCGGAGTTTGATATAATGATGGTCAGCGAGCAGATTAATCCTCATCACATCTATACCGTGGGTATGCACACGATAAAGGTGATGGAAAACGTACCTAAGGACAGAATTCTTAGGATAAGCGCGCTTCTTCACGATGTCGCAAAGCCGGATTGCACAACCCTTGATTCGAGAGGAATAAACCATTTTAAAGGTCATCCGGAAAAGGGTGCTCAGATGGCGAGAAAGATATTAAGACGACTTAAATTTGACAATAATACAGTGGAGAGGGTTTGCCACTTTGTGCTTTGGCATGATGCAAATCCCGAGCTTACGCCAAAGTCCGTTAGAAAGATGGTAAGCAAGATCGGCAAAGATTATTATCCCGATATGTTTGCTTTAAAAAGGGCCGATGTAAAGGGACAAAATCCAAAGTTTGCGCCCGAAAAGCTAAGAAGAATAGATGAGTACGAAAGGCTTTATAACGAGATTATAAATAAAGGCGAGTGCGTTGATGTCAAATCCCTTGCCATTAACGGCGGAGACCTTATTAAAGAGGGATTTGAGCAGGGACAGGTTATAGGCAGCGCTTTAAAAGAACTTTTAAGCCTTGTTATAGAAAACCCTGAACTAAACGAAAAAGAAACACTTTTGACAATTGCTAAAGAACAGTTTTTGGAAAGAAATTAGTATGAAAAATATATTAAAAAAATCCTTGCTTTTGCTTGGGCTTTTAATCCTGTCTCTCGGACTTTTAAGCTGCGGAGATGACGGATATAAGTATGATTATTCAGAAGAGTCTGCGGATGCGGATTATATAGAAGAGGTTGATGATGCTCCGTTTACCTCGGGACAATACATTTTGGTATATAACGACGAGGAAGCATCTGAGGTTAGACTTTACAATACGACAAGCAAGGTAAATGAAAGCTATGACTATACCTCAAGCACATATGTGCTTGACAGCTACGGAGACATAAGAACCTGGAGCTATTTGGAGGTAGGAGATCCGGTTTGTATTGCGATAAAAGAAAGCGGAGATGGGCTTAGCGCCATTCAAAAGTCTTCTGAGGCATGGTCGAAAGAAGAAGTGGACGAGTTTGAGATAAACTATGTCGATGATGATTTAAAATACATGACAATTAATTCGGTAAATTACAGAATTGTAAATGACGTTATCGTATTTTGCGGCGGAGAGCAGATTGCATTCGAAGAGCTCAGCGATATGGATGTAATTAATGTTTACGGATATGATAAGAAGATTAATTCCATTGTTGTCGAAAAGCAGCACGGCACTCTTACCTTGGAAGGCACAAACACTTATGTCGGAGGCTGGATCTGCGTGGGAGGAGTTTACTCCGGCGAAATAACGGAGGATATGTCAGTGGAAATAGCTGCGGGGACATACATGCTTTCTGCCGCTAAAGACGGAAAAGGCGGCTCTACAAGGATTAAGATTCGCAGCGGAAAAGAGACGGTATTTGATCTTGGAGATCTTGGAGCTTCTTTTGATAAAATAGGATCCATAAGATTCCATATTTATCCTGAGGATACCGAATTTACGATTAACGGCAAAGAATACGATTATACAAATGCCATAAAGCTGAGATACGGAGTTTATAAGCTTTATCTTTATTCGGAAGAATACGGAGCAATTTCGAGAACGCTTATAGTAAGCTCGGAAAATGCAACTATAGTATTTGATATGGAAGAACTTACAGGTGCCGATGAAGAAGAAGATACTACGGTTACCACCGAAGATTCTGATGAGGACAGCGATTCAGAAGATACTGATGAGGATTCCGATGAGGATACGGAAGAGGTGACTTCCGAAGAAGAAACCGATGAAGAATAATAATATATAAGGAGGCAGGTTTTATGGACGTAAAAGAGATTTATAATTCTTGGCTTACAAACCCTTATTTTGATGAGGCCACAAAAGAAGAACTCAAAAAAATAGGGAATGACGAAAACGAGATTACCGAAAGATTCTACAAGGATCTTGAGTTTGGCACGGCCGGACTAAGAGGTATCATCGGAGCCGGAACTAACAGGATGAATGTGTATACCGTAAGAAAGGCAACTCAGGGCCTTGCGAACTACATTCTTAAACAAAACGGACAAAACAGGGGAGTTGCAATCGCCTATGATTGCAGAAATATGTCTCCGGAGTTTGCAGATGAAGCCGCTCTTACTCTTGCGGCAAACGGTATAAAGGCTTATGTATTTGATGCGTTAAGACCTACACCCGAGCTTTCTTATGCGGTAAGAACTCTCGGCTGCATTGCCGGAATAAATGTTACGGCGAGTCATAATCCGCCCGAATACAACGGATATAAGGTTTACTGGGAAGACGGAGCACAGATTACTCCGCCTCATGATGGCGGAATTATGGATGAGGTAAAAAAGGTTACAGAGTATGAATCCGTAAAGACAATGCCTAAAGACGAGGCCGAAAAAAAGGGCCTGTACAATGTTATAGGAAAAGACATTGACGATAAATACATCGAAGAACTTAAAAAACTCGTATCAAATCCTGAGGCGATTGAAAAAGAAAAGGATGACCTTGTTATAGTATATTCGCCTCTCCACGGCACGGGAAACATACCTGTAAGAAGAGTACTTAAAGAACTCGGATTTTCAAAGGTTTATGTTGTTAAAGAGCAGGAGCTGCCGGACGGAAACTTCCCTACGGTAAGTTATCCGAATCCCGAGACAAAAGAAGCTTTTGAGCTTGGACTTAGAGATGCAAAAAAACTTGGGGCGGATCTGGTGCTTGCCACAGACCCGGATGCCGACAGACTCGGCGTTTATGTAAGAGACGACGCAGGTGAGTATCATTCTCTTACGGGAAATATGTCGGGCTGCCTGATAGGAGAATACATCTTAAGCCAAAAAAAGAGTATTCCAAAAGACGGAGCGGTAATTAAATCCATAGTATCGACAAACCTTCTCGATGCTATTGCAAAGCATTATAACACCGAGCTTATTGAAGTGCTTACAGGGTTTAAATATATAGGACAAAAGATACTTGAGTTTGAAAAGACAGGTAAAGGAAGCTATCTGTTTGGAATGGAGGAAAGCTACGGCTGCCTTCCGGGCACTTATGCAAGGGATAAAGATGCGGTTGCGGCAAGTATGGTACTTTGCGAGGCAGCAGCATATTATAAGTCCATGGGTAAAAACCTCTGGACTCTTATGACGGAAATTTATGAAAGATACGGATATTATAAGGATGATGTAATCTCCGTAACTCTTGCGGGCAAAGAAGGGCTTGAAAAGATAGCATATATTATGGACTGCCTTGCAAAGACGACAGAGAGCGAAATCGGCGGATTTAAGACGATTTCAAAAAGAGATTACAATAAGCAGACAATAACCGATATAGAGACCCAAAAAGAGTCTCCTACCAATATGCCTAAGTCAAATGTAATCTACTACGATCTTGAGGATAATGCATGGGCGTGTATAAGACCTTCCGGCACCGAACCTAAAATTAAACTCTATTTCGGAGCAAAAGGAAAAGACGAAAAAGAGGCCGAAAAGTCAATGGAAAAACTCAAAAAAGGAATAAATGTTCTTTTTGACAGATATATGTAAACTTGAACTTGAAAAAATACAGTATTTTCAAGGAAATAAGCGGATTTTGCCTTGACAAACAGGGCAAAAAATTATATAAATGAATTTGTAAAGAGCGTAACAAACGCGTTTGAATTATGCAGAGGAGGAAATTACAATTATGAACAAAACAGAATTAGTAGCAGCTATGGCTGACAAGGCAGGTATTTCTAAGAAAGACGCAGGGGCTGCACTTCAGGCATTTACAGATGTTGTTGCAGAAGAACTCAAGAAGGGTGAGAAGATTCAGTTAGTTGGATTTGGTACATTCGAAGTTTCTCAGAGAGCTGCCAGAGAGGGTAGAAATCCTCAGACAGGTGCTACAATGAAGATCGCAGCATCTAAGGCACCTAAGTTCAAAGCTGGTAAGGCTTTAAAGGACATCGTAAACAAATAATATATTTTGTTAAAAGAATTAAAGGCTGTTCTTTTGAACAGCCTTTTCTTAATTGTAGGAATTTAATATGAGATTAGACAAATATTTAAAAGTATCGAGACTTATTAAAAGAAGACCGGTAGCCAACGAAGCCTGTGATGCAGGTAGGGTTACGGTGAACGGAAAAGTGGCAAAAGCATCCGCAAATGTTAAAGAAGGCGATGTGCTTGAGATACAGTTTGGAACAAAAACCGTAAAAGTTGAAATATTGTCGGTAGCGGAAACCGTCAAAAAGGAAGAGGCGAAAGAACTCTTCAAATATCTCTGATCTATATATTGTGGTTCTAAAAACAATGCACCACAAATTGTGCGTAGATGAGAAAAAAATCTGAAAAATTTCTGTATAATTGTTGAAATTTACATAATAATCCTGTAAAATACATTTATGTAAACTCTAATAAATAGGGAGAGAACGTAAGTATGAGCAGGGGAAGAGCCAAAAGCCATAGACAACAGAATAAAGGTGCCTTCTTCAGTGTGGCAGTAATAGTAAGTATACTTCTTGTAGTCTTATCTGTAAGATGTATGCAGCTTTATGCCAAGGATAATGAGTACGCGCAAAAAGAAGCCGAGCTTAAAGCGCAGTACGAAAGTGAAGTAGATCGCTCGGAAGAGATAGAAGAATACGAAGAGTATTCAAAGACCGATGACTATATTATAGAAATGGCTAGAGAAAAGCTCGGACTTGTATTTGAAGACGAGAAGATATTCCGTCAGGAAGATTAGATAGTAAACGATGACACAGAAAATTAATTTTTTCTGTGTCTTTTTTTTAAGATATGAAAGCTAAAGTAAGAGAATATATAAACAAACATAAAATGATAGAAAAGGGCGACAGAGTTCTTTTGGGCTTATCCGGAGGAGCTGATTCTGTCTGCCTTTATTTAGTGCTTGTCGAGCTTATGGAAGAGGTGGGCTTTGATATAGTCTGCGTCCATATTAATCACGGGATAAGAGGAGAAGAGGCCAAAAGAGACGCTGATTTTTGCGAGAGGCTCTGCAAATCCTTCGGAACGGAGTTTTTGCTTTATACCTATGATATTCCGGCCTTTGCCAAGGAGAACTCTCTAAGCGAGGAAGAAGCCGGCAGAATCAAAAGATATGAGACCTTTGAAAAGGTTGCGGAAGAAAAGGGCTGCAGCAAGATAGCAGTTGCCCATCATATGAACGATAACGCCGAAACCATGCTCTTTAATCTTGCAAGAGGAAGCGGAGTTGCAGGCCTTTGCGCCATGGCACCCGTTACCCAAAATATCATAAGACCTCTTCTTGCCGTAAAAAGGGATGAAATAGAAAAATATCTCGGCAAGATAGGGCAAACCTACATGACAGACTCGACAAATTTAGATAACGAGTATTCGAGAAACAAAATAAGAAACAGTATTATTCCGGAGCTTGAAAAGTTAAATACTGCTGCGGTAGAGCATATTAATAAATCCATGGACCTTTTAAGGGAAATGAACGATTATGTTTTAAATGACGCAAACAGGGCAGCTGAAGGCGTTATTACCGAAGAAGACGAAGATGAAATAAAAGCCGATATTAAAAAGCTTTTAAATCTTCCTGCTTTTATGAGATTATTTGTCATTAAGATTTTCGTCGAAAAAATAGCCGGGCAAAAAAAGGACATCTCATTTGTCCATATCGAGGCGGCAGCAGAGCTTTTAAACAAGCAAAACGGAAAGATGGTGAATCTGCCTTATAATGTAAGAGTTTTAAGAGAATACGACGTTTTAAGGATTACAAGGGTTAAAAAGAATACCGACAAAGAGACCGTAATCGAACTTGGCGGCCTTTTTGAGGGCAAGACAATAACGCCGAGATTTGCCGGCAGCTCCTATGAGCTTGCGCTGGAAAAGACTTGCGATATGGAGAAAATAATTGCTCAAAATCCATATACTAAATTTGTGGATTGTGATAAAATAAGTGACAGCCTTAAAATTCGCCATCCAAAGGCGGGTGATTATCTGGTCATTAACGACAAAGGCGACACAAAAAAATTAAGCCGTCTTTTCATAGATGAAAAGATCCCGAAGGAGAGTCGGGAGACAATGACGGTTTTTGCCGACGGTGATCATATTATCTGGGCCGTAGGCACAAGGCTTTCGAGCTTTTACAAAGTATCGGAGGAAACTACAGATATTCTTAAAATATCTCTCACGGAGGAATAAAATGAGTGACACAATTAGAGTGCTTATAGAGCGCGAAGATGTTGAAAAAAGGATTCAGGAAATAGCCGATCAGATCAACAAAGACTTTGAGGGAGAGGAAGTTACCCTCATCTGTATTCTTAAAGGAAGTATGTTCTTTACATGTGAGCTTGCCAAAAGGCTTACGATTCCGGTAATGATTGATTTCATGCAGGCATCAAGCTACGGTGCAGGAACAAAATCAACGGGAGTAATCCAGATTAAAAAAGAACTTGACGATTCTATAGAAGGCAAGAACGTTATAGTAATAGAAGATATTATCGATTCGGGCAGAACACTTAACTTTTTGCTTAAGGTTTTAAGTGACAGAGAGCCTAAGTGCTTAAAGCTTTGCACGCTTTTAAACAAGCCTGAAAGAAGAGAAGTAGAGGTGGATGTGGATTATAACGGATTTGATATTCCGGATGAGTTCGTTGTAGGATACGGACTTGATTATGCACAAAAATACAGGAATCTCCCGTATGTAGGAGTGCTTGAAATTGATGGGTAGGAGAAGTTTATGAGAAGAAGCAGAGGATTTGGGATTTACGCAATAGTTATTTTGGGCATACTTGCTCTTTATTACTTTTTGAACGTAACTCAGCAGAGCGTTACAACAATGACTCTGACGCAGTTTGAAGATGCGCTTGAAGAAGGAAATGTAAATTCCGTAATTATTGAGCAGAATGCTCAGACGCCGACGGGTGTTTTAAAAATCACACTTAAAGGAGACGACGATAATAATTTCGAGCTTAACGTGCCGGATGTAATCACGGCTCAGGAGCTTATGGATGAATATGAGTTTACGGCTTATTATTATCTTGATGTGCCTCAGGAGAGCTGGTTTGCGGATATGCTTCCGCTTCTTGTGATATTTGCGATAGTATTCATTTTCTTTATCATAATGAATAATCAGGCGGCCGCAAATGCGGGCGGCGGTTCTAAGATGATGAATTTCGGAAAGAGCCGCGCAAGGATGACAACGGATGAAGATAAGCTTGCAAAGTTTGATGATGTTGCCGGACTTGCCGAAGAAAAAGAAGAGCTTGAAGAGATTGTGGACTTTTTAAAAGATCCGGAAAAATATATTAACCTTGGCGCAAGAATACCTAAAGGAGTCCTTCTTGTAGGACCTCCGGGTACAGGTAAAACACTTCTTGCAAAAGCCGTTGCGGGAGAAGCCGGAGTTGCTTTCTTTAGTATTTCGGGTTCCGATTTCGTGGAAATGTTCGTAGGTGTCGGTGCATCGAGAGTAAGAGACCTTTTTGAAGAGGCAAAGAGAAATTCTCCGTGTATCGTATTTATAGACGAAATCGATGCGGTCGCAAGACGCAGAGGAACAGGAATGGGCGGCGGACATGACGAAAGAGAGCAGACCTTAAACCAGATGCTTGTCGAGATGGACGGATTTGGCGAAAATGAAGGCATTATCGTTATGGCAGCCACAAACAGAGTGGATATCTTAGATCCGGCCATTATGAGACCGGGAAGATTTGACAGAAGAGTTACTGTCGGCAGACCTGATGTAAGAGGAAGAGAAGATATCTTAAAGGTACATGCCAAAAACAAACCTCTTTCTGAAGATGTCGATATGGAAAAGATTGCAAGAACGACAGCAGGATTTACCGGAGCAGATCTTGAAAACCTTCTTAACGAGGCAGCAATCCTTGCCGCAAAGGAAAACAGAGAATATCTCATGCAGGCCGACATTGACAATGCTTTTGTAAAGGTCGGAATCGGCAAAGAGAAAAAGAGCAAGATTATTTCCGAAAAGGAAAAGAGAATTACGGCTTATCATGAGTCAGGTCACGCGATTTTATTCCATGTTCTTCCTGATGTGGGACCTGTATATACGGTATCTATCATACCTACAGGCTCGGGAGCTGCGGGTTATACAATGCCTCTTCCGGAAAAGGATGAGATGTTTATGACAAAGGGCAAGATGCTTCAGGAGATAATGGTTGACCTTGGCGGACGAATCGCAGAGGAGATTATCTTAGACGATATCACAACCGGAGCTTCTCAGGATATTAAGCAGGCCACACAGCTTGCAAAATCCATGGTTGTAAAATACGGTATGAGCGAAAATATCGGTCTTATAAACTATGACTCTGATGATGATGAGGTATTTATCGGACGCGATCTTGCGCATAAAAAGAGCTACGGCGAAAATGTTGCGACAAGAATTGACGATGAAGTTAAGCGCATAATAGATGAGTGCTATGAAAAGGCAAAGAGCATTATAAACGAGCATATGGATGTTCTTGAGAAGAGCGCAGCGCTTTTACTTGAAAAAGAAAAGATAACAAGAGAAGAGTTTGAGGCTCTTTTCGAATAAAAAAACGAGGAAGTAATTTTACTTCCTCGTAAATATTATAAGCGTGTCGTTTGCTTTTATTACGGTATTTCCGTTTGGCATAAGTGAGCGGCCGCTTCTTTTTATTGCAACAATATTTGTCTTTTTGGAGATATCGATTTCTCTTATTGCATGGCCGATCCATTCGTGGCCTTCGGTTATCTCTATTTCTTTAAGACTTACTCCGAGCTGTTCTTTGCCGAAGTTTTTGGCTCCGAATACGAGCTCATCGCCTTCTCTTAGGACCACATCACCTTTCGGTATTATGGCTTCTTCGTCTCTTTGAATAAAGGCAATTACAAGGCCCTGAGGGGGCTGTATATCTCTTAAGGAGCGGTCCTTCCAGTTGTGCTTTTGATCAATCGTTATTGTTATAAACTGCAGGTCGCTTTCACGGGAGATGTATGCCATGCTTTTTGCTCTTGCATAATGCTCGACGAAACCTGCACTTATAATACCGGTTGGGATGGCGACAACTCCGACTCCTAAAAAAGCAACTATTATCGCAAGTATCTTACCCGCAAAGGTTATGGGGTAAATGTCTCCGTAGCCGATAGTCAGCATTGCAGATACCGACCACCAGATTCCCGAAAACGCATTCTTAAAGGCTTCGGGCTGGGCTTCGTGCTCTGCGGAATACATGCAGATGGATGATGCCATCATAAGTATTATTATGATGAGTACCGAAGAAAAAATCTGATCCTTTTTCTCCCAGATTACATCACCTATCAAAGAGAGCGAATCGGTTTTGGGGTTAATCCTAAAGAGGTGAAAGATTCGCACGACTCTGAGCATTCTAAAGGCCACAAATCCAGAAAGAAAGAAGAACGGAAGAATGGTAAGAAGCTCTATTATTCCGTCTGCCGAAAGGACGAATCTTGCGGCGGCGCGTCTTTTGTTTTCTTCGGGATAGAGGTACTCGCTCGTCCATATCCTTAGGGCGTATTCTGCGACGAATATCCACATTGTAATTATTTCTATGAATTTAAAAATCGGCATGTACTCGGCGTAGCAGTCGAAAGTCATTAAAAACATAACGGCAATATTTAATATTATGACCACGGTAAGAAAGTAGTCGAAAAAACTGCTTATCCTATCGTTTTTATTGCCGATTTCCAAAATTTCAAAAACTCTTTTTTTACTCATCGATATCTATCTCACCATCAAATACAACGGTTGCCGGACCGGTCATGTAGACATGGTTATCCTCTTTGTTCCACTCTATTTCGAGATCTCCGCCCAAAAGATGTACGGTTACAAGGCGGTCTGTTTTTTCGTTAAGAATACAGGCCACGGCCGTAGCACAGGCTCCCGTACCGCAGGCAAGAGTCTCGCCGGAGCCTCTTTCCCAAACTCTCATTTCAATGTTTTTTCTGTCTGTGACTTTGATAAACTCGGTATTTATCCTGTTTGGAAATCTTTCGTGGTTTTCAAAGTCCGGGCCGATTTTTTCAAGGTCTAAATTTTTCGGATCATCCGTAAAAAATATCGCATGAGGATTTCCCATGGATACGCAGGTCATCTTAAGATCTTTGCCGCAGACATTTATATCATCGCCAACTACAGGCGACTTATCGCTTATTACCGGGATTTTATCGGCCTCAAGAATAGGCTCTCCCATATCAACTCTTACCTTTACGGCTTTTCCGTTTTCAATCGTAAGATGCAGATACTTTATACCGGCAAGGGTTTCTACGGAAATATCGGTTTTATCGGTTAGCTTATAGTCGTAAACATACTTTGCGACACAACGAATGCCGTTTCCGCACATTTCTCCTCTTGAGCCGTCGGCATTATACATTGCCATTTCAAAGTCGGCTACTTTTGAGGGTTTTATTAAAATAAGTCCGTCCGAGCCTATGCCAAAATGCGGTCTGCTCACAAACTTTGATACCTCTTCGGGATTTTTGACTTCTTCCGTAAAACAGTTTACGTATACATAGTCATTTCCGAGTCCGTGCATTTTTGTAAATTTCATCTGTATTTCCTCACTAATTCTTTATATGAAAGACTGCCGCCGAATATGTCAAGGGCAGAGCCTACAGTCACATTAACATTTCCCGAGCCGAAATTTTTAATTGTCTCTATGTCATCTAAAGATGAGACACCTCCGGCGTAGGTTACCGGTTTTTTGTCATAGGTACTTAAGATTTTAAGAACGTCTTTATCGATGCCGGCTTTTTTTCCTTCGACATCTGCTGCGTGGATTAAAAACTCGTCAGCATAATCTGTAAGAGAGTCGAGGGTTTTTGTGCTTAAAACCGTATCCGTAAAGTTTTGCCATCTGTCAGTTACGACATAGTAGTTTTCACCCTTTTTCTTACAGCTAAGGTCGAGAACAATATGCTCTTTTCCAACGGCGGATTTTAATTTTTCAAGGTTTTTCATATTGATTTTGCCGTCGGAAAAAACATAGGAAGTAACTATTACATGGCTTGCTCCGGCTTTTAAAAACTCTTCGGCGTTATCTGCGTTTATTCCGCCGCCTATCTGCATTCCCATAGGATAGGCCGAAAGGGCAAAAAGAGCTTGGGCTTTTGTCTTTTCGTAGTACTCGCTTCCGGCCTTGTTAAGCATTATTATATGGCCGCCTTTAATATTGTCTTCTTTGTACATAAGCGCAAAATAATCCGCAGAATGCTCTGAAACAAAATTAGCCTGCGCACTGCTTCCGGCATCGCGCAGACTTTGTCCGACAATCTGTTTTACTTTTCCGTTATGTATGTCTATACATGGTCTAAGCTGCATATTATTCTTCCAATCTGCCAAAAACCATATCGTAGCCGTCGTTGCCGTAATTGAGCGAGCGGTTAACTCTGCTTATTGTAGCTGTAGATGCTCCGGTCTTTTCGGCGATTTCCAAATATGTCTTTTTTTCTCTGAGCATTTTGGCAACTTCAAGTCTCTGTGAAAGAGATAAAAGCTCATTTATGGTGCATAAATCCTCGAAAAATATGTAACATTCGTTTGTGTCTTTTAAAGTCAGGATTGACTGAAAAAGATGGTCTACTGCTTCTGTTTTGATTTTATCGTTCATTACCATACTCCCATTCGTATATTAATACTATAAAATTTTATCACTTCACATTGTGAAATACAAGCGAGTTTATGGTAATTTATTATTCAGTATGATATAATTTGTAAGAATTTTTTAAATAACAGGAGCGGATATGAGAAAAAAACTACAGTCTTTAGGATTGTGTCTGCTTTTGATTTTATGTCTCGTGTCGGCGGGCTGTGGGGATTCTTCCGATGAAAGCCCGGCCGGAGGAAGTACTGTAAGCAGTACCTCAAATGACACAGATAGCGGGGGAGATTCGGCTTCTTCGGAGACGGAAAGTGCGTCCGGCTCAAGGGATAATACGCCCAACGTGCTTGTGCCTGAAGCGTCCGGGGAAAAGGAATCATCTAATGAAAGTGCCGTAATAGACTATTCGAATACTTCGGAAGGCTATGTTATGGTTCGCTACAGTGGGGAGAACGGTAAAGTCAAGCTGCAGATAGCTTGTCCTGATGGAATTACATATACATACGATCTTAATTCGGACAGCTATGAGGCCTTTCCTTTGTCGGGAGGCAACGGCAGTTATTCGGTTACCGTGTTCGAAAATATTTCCGATAACCAGTATGCGACATGTCTCGGCGAAACGATTGATGTTTCGATAGAAAACGAATTCGGCCCTTATCTTTATCCAAATAAGTACTGCACCTTTACCGCAAGCAGCAAGGCGGTGGCCAAAGGAAAAGAGCTTGCCAAGAGTGCGGACAGCGATTTGGATGTTGTTTCAAGTGTATACAATTATGTAATTGACAATATTGAATATGATTACGATCATGCGGAAAACTTAGAGAACGGATATATTCCCGATCCCGATACAACGCTTTCGACCGGAAAAGGCATCTGCCTTGATTATGCGTCTCTTATGGCCTGCATGCTAAGAAGTCAGAGCATTCCGTGTCAGCTCGAAGTCGGATATGCGGGAGAGGCTTATCACGCATGGATCAGCGTTTACATCGATGATGTCGGATGGGTTAACGGCATGATTGAGTTCAACGGAAGCGAGTGGCAGATAATGGATCCGACCTTTGCAGCCACAAGCGGAGGTAACGACGAACAGCTTAAGAAGTTTATCGGTGACGGAGAAAACTACACCGTCAAATACATTTATTAAAGAGGGAAAAAATGAGTAAGAGAACATTATCAAATACGGAAATTGCATCATTTTGCAGCCAGTGTGCCTTGCTTTTCAAGTCGGGAATAACACCTGTGGAAAGCATGTACATTATGCTTGAAGATACAAAAGATTCAGCCGGTATAGCCATTATTCAGGGAATACTTGATGAGTGCGAAAAAGGCGAGAGGTTTGCAAACGCCATTGAGACAAGCGGGCGATTCCCGGACTATGTGGTAAAGATGATTCGCCTCGGCGAAGAGTCCGGTAATTTAGATGTCTGCATGCAGTCTCTTGCGGACTATTACGAAAGAGAAGAGGAGATTGCGCAGAGCATAAAAAGCGCAATTACCTATCCTGTTATTATGGTTGCGATGATGATAGTCATAATGATAGTTTTGGTTTCAAAGGTTCTGCCGATATTTAATCAGGTTTTCGAACAGCTCGGCACAGAGATGACCGGACTTTCAAAGTCTCTTCTTGTATTCGGACAGGTCATTAATAAATATATTATCGTGGTTATTGCTGTGCTTGTTATTTTGGCGGCTTTATATGTGGCGGCCACAAAGAGCGAAAAAGGAAAGAAAGCCGCAAAGAGATTTTTCAATAAATTCCCGCTTACAAGGGGATTTTATACCAAGGTTGCGGCAGGAAGGTTTGCAAGCGGCATGGCTCTTGCATTATCGAGCGGACTTGATACAGTTTCAAGTTTAGAGATGGTTGCTGAGATAATAGAGCATCCCGAGACTGTTAAAAAGATTAACGACTGCAGAGACCACATTACGGAAGGCTATGATTTTGCCGAGTCTGTGGCAGGGGCAGGCATTTTTACGACAATATACAACCGTATGATCTCCGTCGGATTTAAGAGCGGAGCTTCCGATTCTGTAATGAAGCAGATTTCGGTTTCGTATGATAAGGAGATAAACAAAAAGCTTGTAAGCATTATCGCAATAATAGAGCCTACGCTTGTTATTGTGCTTTCGGTAATAGTGGGACTCATACTTTTGTCGGTAATTCTTCCTCTTATGGGAATAATGTCAAGCATAGGATAGGTGATATTCATGGTTAAATTCGGCAGTGAAAACGTAAAAAGTTCGGGAAGGTTCGGATTCATATACCTGCTTTTGTTTGTAGTTGTGCTTGTGATTTTTATAAGGGCGGTATCTGTCTTTGGCACGAGCAACACCGAAAAGCAGAAAGAAAGCCTTGAAAATGCGCTTAATAAGACAATAGTTGAATGTTATGCACTTGAGGGGGCCTATCCTCCTTCCTTAGAATATCTCAAGGAACATTACGGGCTTTTGTACAACGAAGATTTGTTTTTCGTGGATTATGATTATATAGGTTCAAATTTAAGACCTGATACTACCGTTATAGTAAGAAGGAACGATTAATATGGATTACCAAAGTAACAGACATATGGTGGATCTTCTTTTCGTTATAACGCTCTTTATTCTCTTCGCCGTTTCATCTATGGCGATAGTTGCGATAGGAGCGGATGTATACGAATCCGCCGTAGTCAGTATGGAAGAAAACTACACAGACAGGACGGCTTATCAGTATTTGACGGAGAAACTGCGCCAATATGACAGAGACTCGAGAATAGATGTAGCCACTTTCGGAGATTCGGATGCGATTGTATTATCCGAGTCTGTTTATGATACAAACTATGTTACTTATATTTACCTTTACGACGGATATTTAAGAGAACTTGTAATAAAGGAAGGTGCAGATGTTGCGCCTGCGAGCGGACAGACAGTAATAGAGGCTGATTCTTTTAACGTCACCAAAAAATCGGATAATCTTATAAATATTTCAATAACCTGCCCGGGCAGGGATGAAATATCGTTTTATATCGCATCAAGAACAAAGGCAGGTGAAAAGTAATGCATTCCAAATCCAATCTATTTTTGATAGAACTTATGATAGCTGTGTTTTTCTTTGCACTTGCGGCAGCAGTATGTATTCAGATGTTTGCCATGGGTCACAGCATAAATATGGAGAATGAACAAAAAGAACATGCAATAATGCATTCAATTTCTCTTGCGGAGACCTTTGAAGCCACAGACGGAGAGCTTGTTGCGATGGCTGAGATTTTATCCGGCGAAAAGAAGGAAGATGAGAGCATTGCCCTGTATTTTGACGAGAACTGGCAGAGCGCAGAAGAGGAAGAGGCCGCGTATGAGGTTGTGCTTGTAAAAAGCGAAGATGAGGACTTTTCATACGCAAGCATTGTTACCACGGAGTGCTCTTCGGGCGATGAAATATATTCTTTGGATACGCAGATTTATCATCAGAAAGTAAGGGGAGAGTAATGAACTTAAAGAAAAATTACGGAATGAATATAGGAACAAGCTCGGTTATGCTCATCTTCTTTGTGCTTTGTCTTGTTAGCTTTGCAGCTCTTACTTTATCGAGCGCGCTTGCCGATAAGACGATGACGGATAAATCAGAGGAGAAAACAACCGGATATTATGAGGCTTGCTCTATAGCCGAAGAGAGGCTTTGCGATATAGATAAAGAGCTTAGCGCAGCTTACGAAAGCGGCATGGATAAGGATGAGTATTTTGAGGAGTTTGGGGATACGGTTAATTTTACCGTGGCAATTTCAGATACCCGTTCTTTGTATGTAGAGCTTGAGATTCTTTATCCGGAAAATGACGGGGAGAGCTTTTATGAAATCACGACCTGGCAGGAGAAGTCGGGCGAACTTGAAGGCGGAACAACAATTATTGATTAAAATTTGTAACCTTTTAAAATTTTTTCCGTGTATTTAGGTATAAAGGGGATAACCCTAAAGAAAATGGAGGAAATAACTATGAAAAAAAGATTATTATGTTGTTTAATGGCACTTATGACAGCGGGGGCACTTCTTTGCGGCTGCGGAAACTCGGTTATGACAGAGAGCGTAGAAACCGATAGCTCAAAGGCATCATCGGCGGACGGATGGAGCGGATCTACGGATTTATATGCCGTTTCGGATGAAGACTGCTTAGAAGAATATGCCGGCGAAGAAGCTTCGAGTGAAGAGAGCACTGCTTCGGAATATGAGAATAAGATAATCAAAACCTACAGCTTTGGCATAGAGACGACAGATTCAGAGAGCACCAATAAGCTTATAAGAAGCAAGGTAAGCGAGTACGGCGGATACATCGAGTCGTCAAATATGTATGACGGGGGCACGGAAGCATATTATGTTGTGCGTATCCCTCAGGATAATGCCGACGCTTTCTTAAACGATTCCGAAGAGTTCGGAACCAAAACCTACGAAAACGAGAGTCAGGAAGATATCACAATGAGCTACTATGATACCGAGGCTCATATTGAGGCGCTTGAAACTCAGCACGAAAGACTGCTTGAACTGATGGAAGAGGCCTCATCAATTGATGATATTGTTGCGCTTGAAGAAAGGCTTTCGGAGGTTGAATACGAACTTTCAAGCTATGAGCAGACGCTTAAAATCTATGACAATCAGGTAAACTATGTGACGATAAATATTGATGTTTACGAAGTTTCAACAGTATCTACAATTGATGATGATACCTTTGGCGAAAGAATAATAAAAGGACTTAGGACAAACCTTGACACTGTAGCGGTATTCTTTGTTAATCTTGCCGTAACTCTTATAACAGGACTTCCGATTTTTGCGGTATGGGCGCTGGTAATAGTTATCATCGTACTCATCGTTAGAAAGATTAAAAAATCACGCAGGGCAAAAAAGGAAAAGCTTATGGCTGAAACCGAGAAGAAAGATATTGCCGGAGAAATAAATGAGGACTGATACACAGATAATTGATTTATACTGGGCGCGTCAGGAGGCGGCCATAAAAGAGACGGATATAGCTTACGGAAAATATCTGTTTAAAATTTCATATAATGTTTTACTTGAGCGGGAAGATTCGAGGGAGAATGTAAACGACACCTATTTTAAGGCCTGGAATCTTATGCCGCCCGAAAGGCCCGGTATTTTATCTTCTTTTTTGGGAAAATTATGCAGAAACGGAGCCATAGATATGTACAGAAAAAAACATGCGGCCAAAAGAGCGGGATGTTTGTATGAGGACTGCATAGATGAGCTTTCCGAAGTTTTAAGAGGAGAAGAAAGCGCAGAAGAGGGCATTATCGCTTCAGAGCTTTCGGAGATAATAAACGGCTTTCTTAAAAAGTATGATAAGGATAAGAGGAATGTCTTTATCGGCCGGTATTTTTACATGGATTCGGTAAAGGAAATCTCACATTATACGGGACTTTCTTCATCTAACGTAAAGACGATATTATCAAGGATGAGGAAAGAACTTAAACAAGAGCTTTTAAAGGAGGGATATGCATTATGAGAACAGAGGATCTGCTCGATGCAATCGGAGATATTGACGATGACCTCCTTGAAGAAACCTTTAAGCTTAAAAACAAAAGAGAAAAGCGAAAACGCGCAAGAAGAGGGCTTTATGCTGTTGCGGCTTCGTGCGCGGCCTGTGTGGTTGCGGTGGTAGGTATTTCTTATTCGGGAATACTGATGATGGGAAGCTCTAACGAAGAATGTTCGGATTATGCGCTTGAGAGCGAGGAAAGCAAGCTTGCAAGCAGCGGAAGCACTTACGACAGCGAGGCGGCAGATGTATATGGGTATTTTTTGTGCAATCTGAGCGATTATGACGCCGCTATTTATACCGATGAAGCTGTTGAAAGTGATTCGGAGGAAATGACATTTGACGAAGCGCTTTTACTTCTAAGGGAGACGGGTGCATACTGGAGCATACAGACATACAGCGAAGATGACACTGAGACGGCCGGAAAAATGATTGATTATGCATACGATTCCGGTTATGAAGATGTGCTATCAAACTTTAACGAATAAATCAAACGGACTGTTGAAAAAACAGTCCGTTTTGTGTAGAATAAACAGTGACTATGAAAAAAAGGAGAACTGTATGTCAGACTGGGTAATGGTTATTGATGATGATATTGAAAGCCTGCAGATTGCCGGTAGAACTCTGAGCCAAAACGGACTTAGGGTAACTGCTTTAAGAAGTGGCAGAACTATGCTCAGCTATATTAGAGAATACGGGGCTCCGGATCTTATTCTTCTTGATATTGTCATGCCGGATATGGACGGATTTGATACTTTGGAGAATTTAAGAGCTCTTGAAGACGAGCTTAAAATAGCTACCATACCCGTAGTCTTTTTGACATCTTACAATGACAGTTCGAGTGAGATGCGCAGTCTTGAACACGGAGTTGCGGATTTCATCAAAAAACCTTTCAATGAGGAAAAACACGTACAAAGAGTTAAAAATATAATTGCCTCAAACAGAAAGCTCCTTCGGGTTGAAGAAGCAGCGTCAAAAGACCTGCTTACAGGCTGCCTTAATAAGGTGACGGCAAACAAGGAAATCTCTGCTGCCTGCAAAAAGCAGGACGGTATTCTTTTAATGGTTGATTTGGATTCGTTTAAATCGGTAAACGACAGCTTCGGCCATGATATGGGAGACCATCTTTTGGTAAGGTTTGCGGATATATTAAGACATCACATGCCGGACGAAAGCATTCTCGGAAGAGTCGGCGGCGATGAGTTTATGCTCTTTTGCCCTAATATAAAAAGGGATAAGGATATAGAAATTTTTACGACAAGTATCAACAAAGATCTTCTTAATGCGGCTCATGAACTTATGGGGGCCGATATGCAGATACCTTTGGGAGCATCTGTGGGAGCGGCTGTTGTGCCGGATATGGGCACAGAGTTTAACGAGCTTTTCAGCCTTGCGGACAGAGCACTTTATAATGTTAAGATGAACGGCAAGCACGGCTTTGCCATTTATTCGGAAAATATTTCGGATAATATGATTGATTCCGGATTATCTTTAAAGAATCTAAGCTATCTTTGGGAAGGAAGAGGATATCAGAGAGGAGCCATGTATGTCGAGAAAAATATTTTCGAAAACATTCACGGTTATGTAATGAGATATTTAAAGATGAATTACGTTTCCGCATTCAGAGTTTTGGTTGAGGTAAGACCTAAGCCCGGAGCCGGGGACGAAAGCCACAGGGAAAGCGTTATGGATACTTTAAAAGAAACCCTTACATCGTCTTTAAGAGGCTGCGATATAGTTACAAGGGTTGGGGCGAGACATTATTTCCTTATGGTAATTGAAGTTGATGATGTAAGAGTACAAAAAATCATTGAAAGAATACAGAATAAGTGGGAGAATGAGAAATACGGAAAATATACAGAGCTCATATTTGAAGATGAGAAGATAGAATTCTGATATAAGATTTTCCTTAGACATCTTAGGGCGAGGGGAAATATTATATAAAAATCTTAAAAGAGAGGAAGATATTATGAAAAAGAGAATCTTAGCAACATTACTTACAGGTGTTATGGCGCTTTCAATGCTTGCAGGTTGCGGCAGCAGTGCAGAAGAGACTGCGGCTGAGTCGGCAGATGCGCAGGCAACTGCGGAGGCGACAGATGAGGACAAGACAATTACTGTCGGAGCCAGCATTACACCTCATGCAGAAATCCTTAATGATGTTGTAAAGGGCCTTCTTGAAGAGGAAGGATGGACACTTGAAGTTGTAGAGTACAATGATTATGTACTTCCAAACACAGCTCTTGAAGACGGAGATCTTGATGCAAACTTTTTCCAGCATTATCCGTACCTTGAGAACTTTAACGAGGAAAACGGTACTCACATCGTAAGCGCGGCAGCAGTACACTTTGAGCCGATGGCAATCTATGCCGGCAAGACAGCATCTCTTGATGAGCTTGCTGACGG
This sequence comes from Eubacterium sp., assembly GCA_024698965.1. Classification (GTDB taxonomy): domain Bacteria; phylum Bacillota; class Clostridia; order Lachnospirales; family Lachnospiraceae; genus RUG14243. The sequence continues at coordinate 26,176 of JAILQM010000009.1, forward strand.
TGCAATCGTAGCCGTTCCAAACGATACAACAAACGAAGCAAGAGCACTTCTTTTATTAGAGGCTCAGGGACTTATTACACTTGATGAAGAAGCAGGCGTTACAGCAACCGTACTTGATATCGTTGACAATCCGCTCAACCTTCAGATTCAGGAGCTTGAAGCAGCTCAGATTCCACAGGCAATCGGAGATGTTGATATCGCCGTAATCAACGGAAACTATGCTGTAGAAGCAGGTCTTACAGAGTTCATCGCTCAGGAAGCTTCAGACTCACTTGCAGCCGAGACATATGCAAACATTATTGCGGTTCGCGAGGGCGAAGAAAACAGTGAGAAGATTCAGGCGCTTGTAAACGCTGTTCTTTCCGATGAAGTAAGAGATTACATCAATAATACTTATGAGGGAGCAGTAGTGCCGGTATTCTAAAGCCGCATTAAAATGTCAATCTTAAAATGTAACTGCCACACCGAAAGGTGTGGCAGTTTTTTTAATGCCCCCAAACCCAATATATAGAAAAGAACTTTACACAGAGCCACTATTTGTGGTATTCTATCATAGAATGGAGAAAGAGTGTTCGACTCTCTGTTCGGTTTTAATGAAACGAGAGGGAGATTTTTATGGCAAAAAACGAAAACTACGGTGCGGACAGTATTACCGTCCTTGAAGGACTTGAGGCGGTAAGAAAACGCCCCGGCATGTATATAGGAAGTGTATCGAGAAAGGGCCTTAATCATCTTATCTATGAGATAGTGGACAATGCCGTGGATGAGCATCTGGCGGGATATTGCGACAATATCAAGGTGACGCTCGAAGCCGACGGATCTTGTACGGTAGAAGATAACGGACGAGGAATCCCGGTAGATATGCATAAAAGCGGAATTCCGGCTGCGCGAGTTGTATTTACGACTCTACATGCAGGCGGAAAATTTGATGACTCCGTTTATAAGACAAGCGGTGGTCTCCATGGTGTAGGCTCATCGGTTGTTAACGCATTATCTGTGTATATGGACGTTGAAATCTCGAGAGACGGAGAGGTTCATCACGACAGATACGAAAGAGGAAGGATAGCACTTGACCTTGTTGACGGAAAACTTCCGGTAATAAAGAAGACAAGATCTACGGGTACAAAGATTAATTTTCTGCCCGATCCGGAGATATTCGAGAGGACAGACTTTAAGGAAGACGAGGTAAAAAGCCGCCTTCACGAGACATGCTATCTTAATCCCGAGCTTAAGATTCACTATGAGGACAGGAGAAAAGAAGAGCCTGAAATCCATGATTTTTACGAGCCGGACGGAATAGTCGGATTTGTAAAAGAACTTAATACAAATACCGAGGTTGTTCATGATGTTATAAAGTTCTCGGGAGAGGCCGACGGAATATCGGTTGACGTGGCTTTCCAGTTTACGAATGAGTTCCATGAGAATATTTTGGGATTTTGCAATAATATTTATAACGCAGAGGGCGGCTCTCATATTACCGGATTTAAGACGGCATTTACAAATGCAATAAATGTCTATGCCAGAGAGCTCGGAATCTTAAAGGATAAAGATGCAAACTTTACGGGAGCCGATGTTAGAAACGGCATGACTGCTGTAGTTTCAATAAAGCACCCGGACCCAAGATTCGAAGGACAGACAAAGACAAAGCTCGATAATCAGGACGCTTCAAAGGTTACGGCGAAGATTACGGCAGACGAAATCGTGCTTTATTTTGATAAAAACCTTGATACCTTAAAGAATGTTATTGCCTGCGCCGAGAAGGCGGCAAAGATCAGAAAGGCCGAAGAAAAGGCCAAGACAAACCTTCTTACCAAACAGAAATTCTCGTTTGATTCGAACGGAAAGCTTGCAAACTGCGAGAGCAGAGATGCATCAAAATGCGAGATTTTCATTGTCGAGGGAGATTCTGCCGGAGGCAGCGCAAAGATGGCGAGAAACAGGGAGTTCCAGGCCATTTTACCTATAAGAGGTAAGATTCTCAACGTCGAGAAGGCTTCCATTGACAAGGTTCTTGCAAATGCCGAGATTAAGACTATGATTAATGCATTCGGCTGCGGATTTTCCGAGGGATACGGAAATGATTTTGATATAACAAAGCTAAGATACGATAAGATTGTCATTATGGCCGATGCCGATGTCGACGGAGCCCATATTTCGACACTTCTTATGACTCTCTTTTACAGGTTCATGCCTGAGCTTATTTTCGAGGGACACGTATATATTGCGATGCCACCGCTTTACAAGGCTCAGCCGACAAAGGGCGAAGAAGAATATCTTTACGACGACAGAGCGCTTGAAGAATACAGAAAGAGACATAAAGGGCCGTTTACATTGCAGAGATACAAAGGTCTTGGCGAGATGAGCGCAGACCAGCTCTGGGAGACCACGCTTGATCCGGAAAGACGCAAGATGAGGCGTGTTGAGATTGAGGATGCGAGAATGGCGTCGGACGTTACGGCGATGCTCATGGGTACCGATGTCGCTCCGCGTAAGGCGTTCATATATGAAAATGCCAATGATGCGGCACTGGATGTATAGGGAGAATAAACGATGGAAAACAACGATAACATAATACAAACCGAATATTCGGAGATAATGCAGAAGTCTTACATCGACTATGCGATGAGCGTAATCGTTGCAAGAGCATTACCGGATGTAAGAGACGGGCTTAAGCCGGTTCAGAGGCGTACACTTTACGATATGGCGGAGCTTGGGCTTAGGTACGACAGACCGTACAGAAAGAGCGCGCGTATTGTCGGAGATACGATGGGTAAATACCATCCGCACGGCGACAGCTCCATCTACGGCGCGCTTGTTGTAATGACTCAGGACTTTAAGCAGGGGCTTCCTCTTGTGGACGGACACGGTAACTTCGGCTCTATAGAAGGAGACGGAGCGGCTGCAATGAGGTATACGGAAGCAAGGCTTGAAAAGGTAACTCAGGAAGTCTATCTTTCGGACCTTGATAAAGATGTCGTAGACTTTGTGCCAAACTTTGATGAGACCGAAAAAGAGCCTGAGGTGCTTCCGGTTAAGGTGCCGAACCTCCTTATTAACGGAGCTGACGGTATTGCCGTAGGTATGGCGACAAGTATTCCACCTCATAATTTTTCAGAGGTAATAGACGGAATGAAGGCTTATCTTAAAAAGCCGTCTATTACAACTGCCGAGCTTATGGAATACATTAAAGGACCGGATTTTCCGACGGGAGGAATTGTAACAAATAAAGACGAACTTCTTGAGATATATGAGACGGGCGTAGGTAAGATTAAGATCAGAGGTAAGGCTACTGTCGAAAAGATTAAAGGCGGAAAAGAACAAATCGTAATAAGCGAGATTCCTTATCCTATGATTGGTGCAAATATCGGTAAGTTCTTAAATGATATCTATAACCTTGTAGAAAGCAAAAAGACAAACGATATTACAGACATTTCAAACCAGTCTTCAAAGGACGGAATAAGAATCGTCTTAGAGCTTAAAAAGGGAGCCGATACGGAAAACCTTTTGAATCTTTTATATAAAAAGACAAGACTTGAAGATACCTTCGGAGTAAATATGCTCGCGGTTGCGGGCGGAAGACCTGAGACCTTAAGTTTAAGAGATGTTATAAAATACTGTGCGGACTTCCAGTATGAGCTTAATGACAGAAAGTATTCCACTCTTTTGGGAAAAGAACTCGACAAAAAAGAGATTCAGGAAGGCCTTATAAAAGCCGTTGATATTATAGACCTTATTATCGAGATTTTAAGAGGCTCGGCTAAGGTGGAGCAGGCTAAAAACTGCCTTATGAAGGGCGAGACGGACGGTATCAGATTCAAGTCTGCAGAGTCAAAGAATATGGCGGCGCAGCTCTCGTTTACAGAATCTCAGACCAAGGCTATTTTGGAGATGAGACTTCAAAAGCTCATAGGACTTGAGCTTGAGGTGCTTTTAAAAGAACATGAGCAGACTCTTAAAAATATCGCGACCTACGAAGACTTGCTTGATAACAGAAAGTCCATGACTAAGCTCATAATTAAAGAGCTTGATTCATACTCTAAAGAATACGGCAAAGAAAGACGCACGGTAATAGATAATATCGAAGAAGCCGTCTTTGTTGAAAAACCTGTTGAGGCTAAACAGGTAATGTTTGTAATGGACAGATTCGGATACGGAAAGACAATAGATATGTCCGTTTACGAGAGAAATAAAGAGACTGTTTACGAGGATTATAAGTATGTATTCCCATGTATGAACATTGGAAAGATATGTATGTTTACCAACCTCGGCAATCTCCATATGATAAAAGTTAAAGACCTGCCGCACGGCAAATATAAGGATAAAGGAACGCCGCTCGATAATGTATGTAACTATGACAGCTCAAAGGGAGACATTCTCTTTATGTCGAGCATAAGCCAGCTTAAAGACAGAAGAATAATCTTTGCAAACTCAAACGGTATGACAAAGCTCGTATCCGGAAATGAATTTGATGTTGCAAAGTCCACAACTGCCGCAACCAAGCTTCTTGAGGGAGAGACTCTTTATGCCGTAGGCGTTATAGAAGCCGGAGATTCACTTGTATACAGGACCAAAAGAGGTATGTTCCTTCGTGTGGCCGCAGAAGATTTCCCGGAAAAGAAAAAGGCCGCAGTCGGCGTAAGAGGTATAAAGCTTTCGCCGGGAGATGAGGTTGAAGAGATTTACCTCATACATTCCACAGACGAGGTGAGCGTAAAGATTAAAGATAAAGAAGTTGTGCTTAACAGACTTCATTTCGGAAAACGCGATACAAAAGGTGTTAAAAAATAGCCCGCCGGCATTTACTGAAAAAGCCTAAGGTGGTAAAATTATAAAAATTGCGCTTGTAGCGCAGATAAAGAGGAGAACACTATGAGACATCTTATGAGTCCATTGGACTTCAGCGTTGAGGAGCTTGATAAACTTCTTGATTTGGCAAATGATATTGAGCATAATCCGGAGAAGTATTCACATGCATGTACCGGAAAGAAGCTTGCAACGGCATTTTATGAGCCGAGTACAAGAACAAGACTTTCTTTTGAGGCGGCAATGATCAACCTCGGAGGAAGCGTTTTGGGATTTTCGAGTGCCGATTCAAGTTCGGCGGCAAAAGGAGAGAGCGTATCGGATACTATTCGCATTCTTTCGTGTTATGCCGATATATGTGCCATGAGACATCCTAAAGAAGGAGCGCCGCTTGTGGCATCAATGCATTCGGGTATACCTGTTATAAACGCAGGTGACGGCGGACATCAGCATCCTACGCAGACTCTTACGGATCTGCTTACAATCAGGACTTTAAAGGGCAGACTTGACAATATGACAATCGGACTTTGCGGAGATTTAAAGTTCGGCAGAACGGTGCATTCTCTTATAAGCTCGCTTGTAAGATATCCGGGAATAAAGTTTAAACTTATTTCACCTGAAGAGCTCAGACTTCCGGATTATGTAAGGGTGGATGTGCTCGATAAAAACGGAATTGAATACGAAGAGATAGACAAGCTTGATGATGCAATGGTAGACCTCGACATTTTATATATGACAAGAGTGCAGAGAGAAAGATTCTTTAACGAAGAGGATTATATAAGACTTAAAGATTACTATGTGCTCACCAAAGAAAAGATGAGCAAAGCACCTAAAGATATGCTTGTGCTTCATCCGCTTCCGAGAGTAAACGAAATTTCGGTCGATGTGGATGATGATGAAAGAGCAGTGTATTTTAAGCAGGCGCAGTACGGCGTATATGTAAGAATGGCGCTTATTCTTACACTTTTAGAGCTCGCATAGAGATAAAGGAGGGAAACAGATGCTTAACGTAGGAGCAATTTCCGAAGGGTTTGTACTTGATCATATTAAGGCGGGAATGAGTCTTGAGATATATCACCATCTTCATCTTGACCAGACGGATTCGGCGGTGGCTATCATCAAAAACGCCAAAAGCAAGCAAATGGGAAGAAAAGACATTCTTAAGGCAGAGTGCAGTATTGATAATCTCGACCTTGATGTTTTGGGATTTATAGATCATAACATCACTGTAAACATTATTAAGGGAGAAAAGATAGTCGAGAAGAAAAAACTTCAGCTCCCTAAAGAAATTCACAATATCATTAAATGCAAGAATCCGAGATGTATTACATCGATCGAGCAGGAGCTTGAGCATGTTTTTGTGCTTACAGATGAGGAAAATGAGATTTACAGATGTAAATATTGTGATGAAAAAGCAGATTTAAAGGGGTAAAATGCTTTTTGAATAATACTTTACTATATGATATAATTGAATATCGCAAGTAGGATAAGTGATCGCTGCTGCAAGTGCCGAAAGGCCGCAGGAGAGGAAAGTCCGGGCTTCACAGGGCAGAATGCCGGATAACATCCGGTGGAGGCGACTCCAAGGACAGTGCAACAGAAATAAACCGCAGCTTTGCTGTAAGGGTGGAAAGGCAGGGTAAGAGCCTACCGCCGGGGCGGTAACGTTCCGGGCACATGTAAACCCCATTCGAAGCAAGACCAAGTTGAGACATATGGCGGCCCGTCAGTCTCAGGTAGGTCGCTAAAGATGACCGGCGACGGTCATATTAGATAGATGATCACTCACGACATAACCCGGCTCATAGTCCTGCTTGCTACTTATAAGAAAGACGGAGAAGAATAATTACAGGGAAAAAGTATGAGATTTGTTAGTGTAAAGAATCTTAAACCCGGTATGATAGTGGCCAAGGGTCTTACGAACAGCTCCAAAACCTTTATGATAAAGGAAAATATTGAGCTGACCCAGCAGTATATCAACAGACTTACTGAGGCCGGATATGCCGGACTTTATATAAAAGATAAGATATCCGATTCGGTTCAGATTATGGATACAATCGCTCCCGAACTTTTTGCTGAGGGAGTTGAAGCAGTTAAAAATCAGGATATAGGGGCATTGGTCGAGGTATCAAAGGTCATTGTCTCAGAGGTATTATACAGCGACAATATTTGCGCTGATATCCTGGATTTAAGAAGTTATGATGATTATACCTATCATCATTCTGTTAATGTCGCTCTTTATTCGACACTTATCGGTAAGAGAATGAATCTGTCGGCCATGGAGCTTGAGATGCTTTGCCAGGCCGGTATCTGCCACGATCTCGGCAAAAGCAAGATTGACGCATCAATAATTACAAAGCCCGATAAGCTCACGGATGAGGAGTTTGAACTTATAAAAAATCATCCGAGGTACTCTTATGAGATTTTAAGCGGATGCTTTAATATTTCCGCCAAGGTTAAGCAGGCGGTGCTTTATCACCACGAAAACGAAGAAGGCACGGGATATCCGGAAGGCCTTAAAGGGGAGGAGATTCCGCTCTTTGCCAAGATTCTTCACGCGGTGGATGTTTATGATGCCCTCACAAGTAAGAGGCCGTATAAAGAGCCTTTCACACCGGCTGAGGCGCTTCAGTATATAGACGGAGGAAAGGGAATTCTTTTCGATAAAGATGTTGTTGAGGTAATGATGAAGGTAATTCCGGCTTATCCTCCGGGAATTGATGTAACCCTTTCAAACGGGGAAGAATGCCTTTGCATAGCCCATACAAGAAACGCTCTTCGCCCAAGGGTAAGGGTTATTGAGAGAATGGAAGATGTAAACCTTATGACTGACAGAAGATATAAAGATATTGATATTGTAGAGTCATCGCTTTTGCCGGCAAACTCATGGGCAGAAGATATTGAAAAGCTAAACCAGGAAAAGATTTCCGCCTTGGAGCATGCTTCGGATAAGACAATTCTTGTTGTTGATGACAGTGTGACATCTCTTATGACAGCCAGAAGCGCGCTTGAGGACAGATATAATCTTGTCCTTGTTAAAAATGCAATGCACGCAATGGCGTATGTCAGAAAGAATCCTGCGCCCGACCTTGTGCTTATGGATATTGAGATGCCCGATCTTGACGGAATCACCTGCATGAGAAAGCTTAGAGAAATATCAAAAGTGCCCGATATTCCGGTCATCTTTTGCACTTCAATTATAAACGATGCAATTAAGAATCAATGCAGATTAATAAATGCCGTAGAATATATTACCAAGCCGATAAGACCTATTTATTTAAGAGAGCGCGTGGCAATTTTCTTCGGGGAATCGAGAGAATAAAATGAAATTATCGTATTTACTTGAAAAACTGGAGTATGAAACAGTTAAAGGAACCACTGATACAGAGATTACAGACCTTGTGTATGACTCTAGAAAAGTCACAAAGGGAAGCGTTTTTGTCTGTATCAAAGGAGCGGCTTCGGACGGACATAAGTACGCAAACGACGCTGCATCAAAAGGAGCATTTGCCTTAATTACAGAAGATGATGTTGAGGTAGATGACTCTTTTGATATTACAATAATTAAGACAAAGGATACGAGAAAAGCCCTCGCGGTTTTATCTGCGGCTTACTTTTCTCATCCGGCAGATCGACTTAAAGTAATCGGCGTAACGGGTACAAAGGGCAAGACCACAACAACCTATATGGTTAAGTCCATCTTAGAGCGAGCCGGCATTAAGACCGGTCTCATCGGCACAATAGAGACCATAATAGGAGATAAGCATATTCCGGCTGTAAACACTACACCGGAATCTTATATTGTTCAAAAGTCTTTTGCCGAGATGGAAAAAGAAGGCATTGAATGCGTTGTTATGGAGGTATCTTCCCAGGGACTTATGATGCACAGAGTTGCCGGATTTGAGTTTGAGATGGGAATATTTACCAATATCGAGCCGGATCACATCGGACCTAACGAGCACGCGAGCTTTGAAGAATACTTAGAGTGCAAGGCGATGCTCTTTAAGCAGTGCAGATACGGACTTATAAACTTAGATGACAAGCATTATAAAGACATTATTAAAGACGCAACCTGCAGCATTAAGACATACGGATTTAACGAAGGTGCATCCTACAGAGCAGAGAATGTAAATATGTTCTCGGGCGGAGGAAGCCTTGGGGTAGAATACGATATAACAGGCGACCTTGATGCTCATATCGTATCTCATGTTCCGGGTAAATTCAGTGTGTATAATACTCTTTGCTCGGCAGCTATCTGCGATCACTTCGGAATAGATAAAAAGAATATTGAAGAGGCTCTTCTTAATCCTAAGGTTAAGGGAAGAATTGAGCCTGTTAAGGTATCGGACGACTTTACTTTAATGATAGATTATGCCCATAACGCAATGGCTCTTGAAAGTTTGCTCAGCACTTTAAAAGCCTACAATCCGAAAAGACTTGTCTGCCTTTTCGGCTGCGGAGGAAACAGAAGCAAACTCAGAAGATATGAGATGGGTGAGGTGTCGGGAAAACTTGCAGACCTTACGGTTATAACATCTGATAATCCAAGAGACGAAGATCCGCAGGATATTATAAACGATATCAAAATCGGCATGGAAAAGACGGACGGAAAATACATAGAGATTGCCGACAGAAAAGAAGCCATTAAATATGTTATAGAAAACGGTCAGCCGGGCGATATTATTATACTTGCCGGCAAAGGCCACGAAGATTACCAGGAAATCAAAGGTAAAAAATATCCTATGGATGAGAGGGTAATCATAAAGGAGATTTTAGAAGAGCTTAAAGGATGAAGTACGCAAAGGTTATTGTAGATATTTCTCATGAAAAACTTGATAGAGCATTTGAGTATTCGGTGCCTGATGAGCTTACAGATAAGGTGCGCCCGGGAGTTATGGTTGAGGCTTCCTTTGGAAAAGGAAACCGAAAGATTAAGGGCTATGTTATTGATATAACGGAAACTCCGAGCTTTGACCCGGGCAAAATAAAACCTCTCCTTGGGGTTTGCGAGGGCAGCGTAGAGATTGAATCTGAACTGATACGCCTTGCATCCTGGATGCACCGCAACTACGGCGGCACAATTATCAAAGCTTTAAAAACCGTTATCCCGGTAAAAAAGACGGCAAAGCCAAAGGAAAAAAAGACGGTAAGTCTTTTGCTTGATGCAGACGATGCAATGACTGCGCTTGCGCTTTTCGAGAGGAAAAACAATAAGGCCAGGGCAAGGCTTTTGGGAGCTCTTATAAAAGAGCCGAAGATTCCCTACGAAGTTGTAACCGATAAATTAAATGTATCTTCATCCGTTATGAAGGCGCTTTCAAGCCTTGGGATGATTGAGATAATATCCGGCAGGGTTATGCGTAATCCTGTAAATGCCCCAAGTGCGGCAAGGAAAAACATTACTTTAAACGAAGAACAAAGAAAGGCCGCAGACAGAGTTATTTCCGATATGGAAAACGGCAAACACGAGACTTATCTTCTTCGCGGCGTTACAGGCTCGGGTAAGACCGAGGTATATATAGAGCTGATAGACTATGTTGTATCGAAAGGAAAGAAGGCAATTGTACTTATTCCGGAGATTGCACTTACCTATCAGACGGTAATGAGATTTTACAACAGATTTGGAGAGAGGGTATCTATTCTTAACTCGAGAATGTCTCAGGGAGAAAGATACGACCAGTATGAGAGAGCAAAATCAGGGGACATAGATGTAATTATTGGTCCGAGGTCTGCTCTTTTTGCGCCTTTTGAAAAACTTGGGATAATAATAATAGACGAGGAACACGAGACCTCATATCAAAGCGAGAATGTTCCGAGATACCACGCGAGAGAAACGGCCGTTGCAAGGGCAAGAATAGCCGGAGCCTCAGTTGTTTTGGGGTCAGCCACTCCTTCACTTGATTCATATTACAGAGCAAAGGAAGGAATATATAACCTCTTAGAGCTTAAGGAAAGAGCCGGCAATTCAAAACTGGCCCAAACCGAGATTGTAGATTTAAGAGAAGAGCTTAAAAGCGGCAATAAATCGGTGTTTAGCAGAAGGCTTCAGGCCGAGATAAAAAGGGCTCTCGAAAAGGAAGAGCAGGTAATGCTTTTCCTAAACCGAAGGGGCATGGCGGGATTTGTTTCTTGTCGCTCGTGCGGACATGTGGTAAAATGCCCTCATTGCGATGTTTCGCTCAGTTATCACAGAGGCGGAATACTTAAATGCCATTACTGCGGCTATGAAGAGCCTATGATAAATGAATGCCCGAAGTGCGGCTCAAGAGCAATCGGCTCCTTTAAGGCAGGCACTCAAAAGATAGAAGAAGCTGTAAACAGGATGTTCCCAAAGGCCAAAACCTTAAGGATGGACTATGACACCACAAGGGAAAAGGACAGCTATGAAAATATTTTATCGGCCTTTGCAAACCAGGAGGCTGATATACTCATCGGCACTCAGATGATAGTAAAAGGTCATGATTTTCCGAATGTTACTTTGGTCGGGATTCTTGCTGCGGATATGTCGCTTTTTGTGCCCGACTTTAGAGCAAAGGAGAGAACCTTTCAGCTTATAACCCAGGCCGCCGGCAGAGCGGGCAGAGGTGATAAAAAAGGCAGGGTAATACTTCAGACCTATCATCCGGAGGATTATGCGGTAACGCTTTCGGCAGCTCAAGACTACGAAGGCTTTTACGAGGAAGAGATTGGATACAGGAAAATACTTAAATATCCGCCGGTTTGGAACATGCTTAAAATCCTTTTTTCCTCACCGTCAAAAAAAGATGCGGATGAGGCTTCAATGAAGGTTTTTGCGCATATAAAAGGCATTATTAAAGACGCAAAAAATATATCGGTAATAGGGCCGTCGGATGATTCCGTATCAAAGGTAAACGACATTTACAAAAGACTTGTTTATATAAAGGCCGACGATATAAGGATGCTTGTAAGAATTAAAGATGAAGTGGAAAGAATATCCGAGAATGCGGATATTAACATACAGTTTCAGTTTAATTAAGGAGATAAAAAATGGCGATTAGAACAATAAGAACCGAAGGCGATGAAATCTTAAGAAAGAATTGCCGCGAGATTAAGGAAATAACACCGAGAATAAAAGAACTTATTGAGGATATGCTTGATACTATGTATGAAGCAGACGGAGTAGGACTTGCGGCTCCTCAGGTCGGAGTGCTTAAAAGGATAGTTGTAATAGACGTAGGCGAAGGCCCTGTTGTAATGATTAATCCCAAGATTATTGAAAGCTCCGGTGAGCAGACGGGCGATGAGGGATGTTTATCAGTACCGGGAATGGCCGGAAAGGTTACAAGACCTCAGTACGTAAAAGCCACCTACTGCGACGAAGAGGGAGATGAGTACGAGATAGAGGCCGAAGACCTTTTCGCAAGGGCCATCTGCCATGAACTTGATCATCTTGACGGAAAGCTTTATGTGGATATTGTTGAAGGCTCACTTCACAGAGCCGGAGAGCCTGAAGAGGAAGAATAAATGAAAATAATATTTATGGGAACACCGGATTTTGCGGTGGAAACTTTTGAAAGTCTTATTAAGGCCGGACATGAAATAGTCCTTGCCGTAACTCAGCCGGACAGACCGAAGGGAAGAGGCGGTCATATGGCTATTTCTGCCGTAAAAGAAGCAGCTCTTAAAGAGGGCATAGAGGTATTCCAGCCGGTTAAAATAAGAGAGAGCGAAAACATCGAGTTTTTAAGAAAATACGATGCCGATATAATTGTGGTTGTGGCCTTTGGTCAGATTCTTCCGAAAGAGATTTTGGATATGCCGAAATACGGCTGCATTAACGTACATGCTTCACTTTTGCCTAAGTACAGAGGCGCATCTCCCATACAGTGGGCCGTTATTAACGGGGATAAGGTATCGGGAGTTACTATAATGAAGATGGGCGTAGGTCTTGACGACGGAGACATTATTTTGCAAAGAGAGATTGAGCTTTGCAAAGATGAGACGGGAGGCTCGCTTTTTGACAGACTTTCAAAAGTCGGAGCAGAGCTTTGCCTTGAAGCTTTGGCAAAAATAGAGGACAAAAGCGCCGTATTTACTCCTCAGGACGAGAGTAAAGCCACGAAGGTCGGTATTATCAAAAAGCAGCTCGGAGAAATTGATTTTTCGGGCGAGGCCTATAAAACAGAATGTCTTATAAGAGGCCTTAATCCGTGGCCGAGCGCATTTACTCATCTCAGCGGCAAGATTCTTAAAATCTGGAAGGCCGAAGTTACTGATGATGAGGGTAAGGCCGGCTGCGTGATCAAAAAGGACAAGACTTCTCTTACCGTGGCCTGCGGAAAAGGAGCTCTTAAAATTACAGAACTTCAGATTGAAGGTAAAAAGAGAATGAGCGCAGAGGAATTTTTGCGCGGAGCCCATATAAACGAGGGCGATTTTTTGGGATAATATATGGAAGAGCGTGAGATTGCGCTTAGAGCGCTTAACGATATAACGGAGAAAAAGCTTTTTGCATCATTTGTGCTCGATAAAACCTTTGAAAAGTATTCTTTTTTGGATAAAAGAGGAAGAGCCTTTGTGACAAGGCTTGTCGAAGGCACACTTGAGAGGATGATTTTTCTTGACTATGCGATTAACGGCGTTTCTAAAACACCGACGGTCAGCATGGACAGTTGTATCTTAAATATTTTAAGACTCGGCGCCTATCAGATATTCTTTATGGATAAGGTGCCGGAGCACTCTGCGGTAAATGAGTCCGTAGAGCTTGCCAAAAAAATGAATAAAAAAAGTCTTTCGGGATTTGTGAACGGAGTGCTCAGGTCACTTGTCAGAAAAAAAGACGGGATAAAGTTTCCTGACAAAAAAAAGAATCCCGCCGGCTATATTTCGGCAAAGTATTCCTTCCCCAAATGGATGGTCAAAAAAATCATAAAGACATACGGCAAAGAAGATACCGAAAAAATGCTTTCCGCGATGCTTGAGGATAAGCCTCTTTCTTTAAGGGTAAATACCTTAAAAACGGATGCCGAAAGCCTGAGGGCCACATTTGAAAGCATGGGGATGACATGCAAAAAAAGCACGCTTGCATCAGATGTTCTTATATTGGAAGACGCCGGAAACCTTACCGATACCAAAGAGTTTAAGGACGGACTTTTTTATATTCAGGATGTCTCATCTGCGGCAGCGAGCGAGTATTATAATATAAAAAGCGGGATGAAGGTACTTGACGTATGTTCATCTCCGGGCGGAAAAAGCATTTGCGCCTACCTCCTTATGAACGGGGAAGGAAGCATAATATCAAGAGACGTATCCGAAGATAAGATCAGAAGAATTAAAGAAAATACGGAGCGCCTTGGCCTTTCGGGCATAACTGCCATGGTTTGGGACGCAACAAGGTTTAATGAAGAAGACGCCGAAAAATACGATCTTGTTATAGCAGACCTTCCATGCTCGGGGCTCGGCGTTATGGGAAGAAAGACGGATATAAAATATCACGTATCCAAAGAGTCTGTTGAGGAGCTTATTACTCTCCAGAGAAAGATATTATCGGTTGTAAATAAATACGTAAGATCCGGCGGATATCTCATATATTCGACCTGTACTTTAAATGCCGAAGAAAATGAGGAAAACGCCAAATGGATAGAAGAGAATCTTCCTTTTTACAAAGAGGACGAAAAGCTTTTTGTTCCGGGAATGAGCGAGGAATACTGTGACGGATTTTATGTTGCGAGGTTTAAAAAATGGTAGATATTAAATCAATGTCTTTAAAAGAGCTTGAAAACTACATAGAAAGCCTCGGAGAAAAACGCTTCAGGGCAAAGCAGATTTATGAGTGGATGCATGTAAAGCTCATAGAAGACTTTGATGAGATGACAAATATCTCCAAAAGTCTCAGGGAGACTTTAAAAGAGAATGCATCGCTTTGCACCATGAAGATTAAAGAGGTGCAGACCGCCGAAGACGGAACTCAAAAATTCCTCTTTGAGACCTATGACGGAGAGTTTGTAGAGTCTGTAAAGATGGTATATAAACATGGAATAAGCGTCTGTATTTCCTCGCAGATAGGCTGCAGGATGGGCTGCACTTTTTGTGCATCCACCGTGGGAGGTCTCATAAGAAGCCTTGCTGCAGGAGAGATGCTTGAGCAGATATACAGGATTCAAAGATACACAAACGAAAGAGTGCATAATGTAGTCGTTATGGGTATGGGTGAACCGTTTGATAATTACGATGAGCTTGTAAAGTTCCTTCATATGGTATCCGACGAAAACGGATTAAACATAAGCGGCAGAAACCTTACCGTATCTACCTGCGGACTTTGCGATAAGATAAGGGAGTTTGCCGAGGAAGGCTTTACCTGCACACTTGCTCTTTCTCTTCATGCGTCTAACCAGGCCACAAGAGAGCGCCTTATGCCGATTGCAAAAATGTATTCTTTTGATGAAGTGCTTTCGGCCTGCGACTACTATTTTGAAAAGACCGGAAGAAGAGTAACCTTTGAGTATTCGATGGCGGACGGCATAAACGATTCGGACGAGGATGCCGAAAATCTTTACCGTGCCGTGGGCAAAAAAAACTGCCATATCAACCTTATTCCGATTAACCCGGTCAGGGAAAACGGATACAAAGAATCCGAAGGTCAAAGGATAGCGGCGTTTAAAAATAAACTTGAAAAATACGGAATAAATGTTACTATTAGAAGGGAAATGGGCCGGGGTATTGACGCGGCCTGTGGACAACTTAGAAAACGATATAAAGATGTATAGGATATGAAAGGCGGACAGACTGATGAAAACATTTTCCATGACTGACATAGGGAAAATGCGACAGATAAATCAGGATTCTGTGTTTACCAGCGAAGAGCCTCTCGGAGCCTTGCCAAATCTGTTCATTGTTGCGGACGGAATGGGAGGCCATAATGCCGGAGATTACGCTTCCAAATATACTGTAGACAGATTTTCGGAGCTTTGCGCCGAGTCAAAAGAAACCGATATAAGAGCTATTTTTGATGAGGCTGCCACAAAGGTAAACAGTGAACTGATTGACATAGCCGACCACGATGTAAATAAAAGCGGTATGGGTACGACACTTGTCGCAGCAACAATTAAAGACGGAAAACTTCATATTGTTAATATCGGAGACAGCAGATTGTATGTCATAGGTTCTGATATAACCCAGCTTACAAGAGACCATTCTTATGTACAGGATCTTGTACGAAAAGGAGAACTCGACGAAGCGGGTGCAAGAATTCATCCGAAGAAAAATGTTATAACACGAGCCATAGGTGCTGCACATGAAGTGGAGATCGATTATTTCGAGTACGAAATTGAAGAGGGAGACAGAATTCTGTTATGCTCAGACGGTCTTACCAATATGATTGAAGACAGAAACATACGCAGCATTGTTAAGAGCAGGAAAGATCTTGCAGATGCAGTGGCCGCGCTGGTTGACGAAGCGAATGAATGCGGCGGAGCAGATAATATTTCGGTAATTATGATTGAACCATAGGAGATAAAAAGTTGCTTAATGAAGGAATGTTTATCGCAGAGCGATATGAAATAATAGAAAAGATTGGTACGGGAGGAATGTCCTACGTTTATAAGGCTAAGGATCATACCCTCGGAAGATTTGTTGCAATTAAAGTTCTTAAGAGCGAGTTTGCAAATGACGAAAACTTTTTGCAGAAGTTCAGAAGTGAGGCGCAGAATGCTGCTGCCTTGTCTCATCCGAACATTGTAAATATCTATGATGTCGGAGCGACTCAGGAGTTTAATTTCATTGTAATGGAATACATTGAGGGTATTACCCTTAAGACATATATAGAAAAGAAAGGCCAGCTTTCTTTTAAAGAGGCGGTAAGTATCGCAATCCAGGTGGGCAAAGGTATTGAGGATGCGCATAAGCATCATGTAATCCACCGTGATATTAAGCCTCAGAACATTATGATATCAACTGACGGAAAGGTTAAGGTTACAGACTTTGGTATCGCAAGAGCCGCTTCCGCCGAGACAATAAATTCAGAGGTAATGGGCTCTGTTCATTACATTTCGCCTGAGCAGGCAAGAAACGGATTTGTGGATTGCAAGAGTGATATCTATTCTTTGGGTATCGTAATGTATGAGATGGTTACGGGAAGAGTACCTTTTGATGCGGATACGGCAGTAGCTGTTGCCGTATCTCATATTCAGGACGAAATGGTACATCCGTCTGCTTACGCACCGGATCTTCCTGTAAGTATGGAAGGCATCATCTTAAAGTGTGCTCAAAAGAGCCCTGACAGAAGATACCAGAATATGGAAGAGCTTCTTACAGACTTAAAGAAGGCTCTTATATCACCTAACGAAAACTTTGTTGTAATTCCTGCGCTTGAAGCTCAAAAGACGGTAGTTATCGGAAAAGATGACGCCCGTGAGATTAAAAACGCTGTCGCAACCACAGAAGATGAAACATTATCAGAATCTGAAGGTGAAGAAGACGAAGAGGAAGAAGAGGATGATGATGACGGATTTTTAAATCCTAAGATGGAAAAAATCGTTACTATCCTCGGAATTGTAGTTGTAATAGTAATATTTGCCATTTTGGTATTTTTGGCAGGTAATATTTTAGGTATATGGAAGTTCAGCTCAAATTCGAGCGATTCGGATACATCTTCGGAGACGGGAATCATTGTTCCTGACGTAACGGACATGACCTACGAAGAGGCTCTTGAGACGTTAAATGAACTCGGACTCGGCATTAAGATTTCATCTTATGAGACAAGTGATGAGTATGATGCTGAAAAGATTATGTCACAGGATCCTGAAAGCGGAGATGTTGTAGATGAGAATACAACAATCTATGTCGTTGTAAGTTCCGGCGAAGAAGCATCGCTTCTTCCAAGCTTTTCGGGTGAAACCGAAGAAGCCGCAATAGAGAAGATTGAAGCTCTCGGACTTACGGCAGGTACTACAAATTACGAGTATTCAAGCTCTGTTGAGGCAGGTATAGTAATAAGCCAGACACCTGATGCAAATACAGAGATTACTGAAGGCATGACTGTAACTCTTACGGTAAGCCGCGGTGCTCAGCTTGTATCGGTTCCTTCAGTTGTTAACGAGACAGAAGAGAGCGCAAGAACCAAGCTTACTTCATACGGACTTACGGTAGGTACGGTAACTACAGCCTACTCGGATACCGTATCTGAGGGTAAGGTAATAAGCCAGAGTATTTCGAGCGGAAAGCAGGTTGAATCGGGAACATCGGTTGATCTTGTTATAAGTCTCGGAAAGAAGACGGAATATGTAACAGTGCCTAAGCTTACAGGTAACTCGCTTTCATACGCACAGAGCGCACTTGCAAATCTCGGACTCAGCTGTACTTATACAGAAGAATACAGTGATTCTGTTGAGGTCGGATATGTAATCAGCCAGTCACCAAGCTCGGGCGAGAGCGTAGAGCAGGGAAGCACTGTAAGTATTGTAATAAGCAAAGGTCCGGATCCTTCGGAATCCGACGCAGATGAAGCCTCTGATGAAGAGTAGCGCCGGGGATGATGCATGAAAGGTAAGATTTATAAAGGCATTGCCGGATTTTACTACGTACATACAAAAGACGGAAACGTTTGGGCCTGCAAGGCGAAGGGTATCTTCAGAAAAGAAGGTATCCGTCCCCTTGTCGGCGATGACGTTGAAATAGAGATTACCCATGAAGGTGATATGGAAGGGAATATCACAGAAATTTTACCGCGCAAAAATTCGCTTATTCGCCCGGCTGTGGCAAATGCGGATTTTGCGCTTGTGATTTTTGCGGTTAAAAAGCCCGATCCCAATTTTTATCTTCTGGACAGATTTTTGGTAACCATGGAAAAGCAGAATCTTCCCGTGGTTATCTGCTTTAATAAGATTGATTTTTCAAACGACGAAGAGATGGAGAGCTTAAGGGCACTCTATGAGCCGGCCGGATACAAGGTCATATTTATTTCAGCCAAAGAAAAAACAGGTCTTGATAATCTTCTTGGAGTAATGAAGGGTAAAACTGCCGTTGTTGCGGGGCCTTCGGGAGTCGGTAAGTCTACGACAATAAATGCCCTTGCCAAAGAAAAAACCATGGAGACCGGAGAAATCAGCAAAAAGCTCGGAAGAGGAAAGCATACCACTCGTCACAGCGAAATCATAGAAATCGCTGAAGGTACTTATATCATAGATACGCCGGGATTTACTTCTCTAAACGTCGAAGAGCCCGATGAAAAAATGCTTTCGGATTATTTCCCGGAAATGAGAGAGATTAATAATGAATGCCGCTTTGCGGGATGCGCTCATATTAAAGAGCCGGGCTGTAAAGTAAAAGAGGCCCTTGAAGAGGGAAAGATTCCGAGGCAAAGATATGAGCATTATTGTATGATGTATGAAGAAATAAAAGACAAAAGAAAGTATTAAGAGGAATTATGAAGAAAAAATACATATTATCACCTTCAATTTTATCGATGGATTTTGCTGACTCGGCAAGTGATCTTGCGGCTCTTAAAAAAGCCGGCACCAAATGGCTGCATATAGATGTTATGGACGGACATTTTGTTCCGAGCATCTCATTCGGCATGCCTGTTATGAAATCACTTAGGAAAAAGACGGACGCTTTTTTCGACGTTCATCTTATGATAGAAGATCCGGACAGATATTTAGAGGACTTTAAGGCAGCGGGCGCAGACCTTATCACAGTACATGCTGAAGCCTGCCGTCATCTTGACAGAACGGTAAACAAGATAAAGGAGATGGGACTTAAATGCGGAGTTGCGCTAAATCCTGCCACTCCTTTATACGAGATAGAATATCTTTTGGACAAAATCGACATGGTGCTTATTATGTCGGTAAACCCGGGATTCGGAGGACAAAAATACATAGACTACATCACCGGGAAAATACTTGATTTAAAGAGTATGATAGACATGAGAGAGTTAAATACATATATTGAGGTTGACGGCGGAATAACAAAAGACAACGTTTTAAAGGTTGTCGGAGCCGGAGCCAATATTATTGTAGCCGGAAGCGCCGTGTTTAACGGAGATATAGAAGAAAACGTAGGATATTTTAACCGGGTTTTAAAAACATTTGAGGCACAATAACAGATGGTAGCTGTAATTTTTACCGGTGGCAGTCTTGACAGAGACTTTGCTGCCGGTTTTTTAGACAAAATAAAATACGATATTTTAATAGCGGCCGACAAAGGCACGGAAAGCGCAAAAGCGCTCGGACTTAAAGCAGACTTTGTGCTCGGAGACTTTGACTCGGCAAATATGGAGCTTGTTAAAAACTATGTGAAAGAGTATAACCCCAAGATGGAAGTTTTCCCTCCGGAAAAGGATTATACGGACACAGAGATAGCCATAAGATGCGCTGAAAAAAACGGGGCGGATACCGTATATATTCTGGGCGCGTCCGGGACAAGGCTCGATCACACCATAGGAAATATCCACGCTCTTAGGTATTTGCTTGAAAAAAACATTAAAGCCTATACCGTAAATGAGTGCAACAGGATTCATCTTTTGGGCGGAGTTTCGGTAGGAAAGTATTCTGAGACTTTAAAAAAAGATGAGCAGTGGGGCAAATACATTTCCTTTATTCCTCTTACTTCTGAGGTGGAAAATGTAAGCTTAAAGGGCTTTAAATATCCACTTGACGGCGGCAGGTTTGAAGCCGGCGGCGGAGGAATACTTGTGGGAATCAGCAATGAAATAGAAGATAAAGAGGCTAAGGTAAGCTTTTCGAAAGGAATTCTTATCGCAGTGGAAAGCAGGGATTTATGACGTATAATTTTTTTGCAACAATTTCAAGAATGAGATATATTGAGCGATGGGCGCTCATGCGTAATTCGAGGGTTGAAAACTTAAGTGAGCATTCGCTTGATGTGGCTATGATAGCCCATAGCCTTTGCGTAATCGGAAATGTCAGATACAAAAAGAATTTAAATGCCGAAAAAGCGGCACTCATCGGACTTTATCACGATGCTTCCGAGATTATTACGGGAGATATGCCGACTCCTGTAAAATATTTTGACGAGGACTTAAAAAAAGCATATAAGCAGGTGGAAGCCGTGGCGGAATACCATCTTTTGGAAAAGCTTCCGGCTGATTTAAAGCCTGTTTATGAGGAGATTTTCTTTGGCAATGACGGAGAAGACGAGAAATACATGAGAAAACTTGTTAAGGCTGCCGACAAGATTTCGGCCCTTATAAAGTGCATGGATGAGGAAAACGCAGGCAATAATGAGTTTTCCAAAGCCAAAGAATCAACTCTTAAGTCAATTGAGGCTATGACAAAAGAGCTTCCTGAAGTTAAAGACTTTATGGAAGAATTTGTTCCGCCTTACGGAAAAACTCTTGATGAGCTTATTAATGACAACTAAGCCTTGCAAGTGCTGAGTTATTGGAGTATTATTAGGGGTAGTTTATTTTTGGAAACGGAGATGCCTTTATGGTATGGATTAGTATATACAGTAGCTTGCCGCTATTTGTTTCATCAATACTTTTCATATTTTTAAACATAAAGCTGTTTATGGGAGGTCTGCCTTTAAAAGAAAAGGTGTTGAAGAGCATTGTTGTTTTTCTGACCTCGTTTTTTTGCTGTTATCTGTCAGCTGCGCTCATATGCGATTTTGTGCTCGGTAAAATGCCTGTATACAGCAATACAAGGATAATAATTGAATATGTGATACTGCTTCTTATGATATTTCTCTTTGCAAGTCTATATCATATTTATGTTGCAAAAAGAATTGAAGAGCCGTATCCGATTGAGTATACGCTTTTTATATACTATCAGTTTGTAAACGCCGGTTTTACATCAGAGGTTTTGGGCGATTCCGAGATTAGTAAGATTATCCTTAACATAGCGCTTTTTATTTTCTGGTATACCCTTTTCAAAGATGATCTTGAATTCGTAAAAAAGAATTCGGATGTTTCCGAAAGATATGTATTTATTATTCTTCAGAATATTATGTGGGTACTGATTTTTGCCATTAATACCTGCCTGTATCTGTATGGAGACAATCATGAAGTAAATGAGGTATTTGTTCTCTGGATTCAGTGGATTACCTTAGGCCTTTATATAACGAATTTTGTTCTCGTAAAAGCGATGCTTCACAGCATGAGAGTCAGAAGAGAAAATGAGATAATTCGTTCTACCGATGAGGTGACGGGGCTTATGAACGGAGCTTATTTTAAGCTGATGGTAAACAGCATTGTAAACGGAGAGCTAAAGGAAGATTTTGCAATCTGTTACTACAATATCGGAGAATTTACTTCATACAACGAAAAATACGGTTTTCAAAAAGGAAATGAACTTTTAAAGCAGATCGGTTCTATTTTAAATAAGGTTCATTCGAGATATGCTGTAGTAAGCAGACTTTCGGACGACCATTTCGGAGTATGTGCTCCGAAAGAAGGAATAGACAAGCAGGCCAAACTCATACACGGACTTGTAAAAGGTGTGCATATGGGAGCGGGCATTGAAATTAATTGCGGTATTTACTGCATAAAGGCAGAAGATACGGAGCCGAGTCTTTGTTTAGACAAGGCAAAGTTTGCCTGCGATACACTTAAAGACAATGCCTCTTCTGTTATCAGGTATTATGATACCGAACTTGATAATGCAATTAAAAGAGAAAGATATATCGTTGATAATATTGATAAAGCCATTGCGTACGGTCATATTGAGGTTTATTATCAGCCTATTATAAGTGCGCAGACGGGAGAAATTATCAATTACGAAGCTCTTGCAAGATGGAATGATCCGATTTACGGAATGATTTCTCCGGCGGATTTCGTCGAAACGCTTGAGCAGCATTATAAAATACATAAACTCGACCAGCATGTGATAAGACGTGTCGGACAGGATTTAAAGAGGCTTTCAAAAGACGGATATGACGAAGTTCCGGTATCTGTAAATATTTCAAGAAGAGATTTGCAGATGATGGATGCCATAGCTTATGTGGACTCTGTTGTGGAAAACTGCGGCATTACAAAGGATATGTTCATTATTGAAATAACAGAAACTTCAATTGCCGATGATGTTGAGTTTATGCTTGCTGAGATGAACCGTTTCAGAGAAAACGGTTACAAGGTATGGCTTGATGATTTTGGCAGCGGATATTCATCTCTTAACATATTAAAGGATTTTGAATTTGACGGAATTAAACTTGATATGCTCTTCTTAAGGACTTTTAACGATCGTTCGAAGAGAATAGTAAACTCGCTTATAAATATGTCAAAGAAGCTTGAGATTTGTGTACTGGCCGAGGGTGTTGAAGAAAAAGAACAGCTCGACTTTTTGAAAGACATAGGATGCGATAAAGCTCAGGGTTATCTTATCAGTAAGCCCGAACCGCTTCCTAATATATTAAAAAGATTTTATGATAAAGAATAAAAGCATCCGGAGGAAAAATTGATGCGTGCAAGAAAGTTAATAGGAAGAATACTTTGGTTTATACAGCTTATTACAACAGTAATATTCTATTATGAACTTTATATAAGCGGAATGGTGGTAAACGGATATCTTTATGCCGTTTTGGCGATTTTGGCAGTCGCTCTTTTATTTACTGCAATATTTATGTTCCTTTTTATAAAAAAGAAACCGTATTTTGTCGGTATGATAATGGCACTTTTGATGTCAATTGTTTGCGGAGCCGGATTTTATTATCTCCACGGAGCGATATCAACGCTTATGAATATTTCGGATTCCAATATCAAGGTAACAGGATACGGAGTTTACGTTGATGTGGATGACGAAGCGGAAAATATTGAAGATGCCGCAGATTATACATTCGGTATTGTAGCGGCTCAGGACAGAGATAATACAGATCAGATAATAGATCAGATAGAGGCTGAACTTGATGCAGAGATTAATGTAGAAACATACAGTGATATGTACGAGGTTACAGACGCCGTACTTTCACAGGAAATAGATTCGATGATTATAAATGCGGCCTACATAGCCGTTCTTGAAGATACCGACGGATATGAGGAACTTGCTTCCGAAATCAAAGCCATTGCGGAATATAAGGTAGAGACTTCTACAGCTGCGGAAGAAATTGATGAAGAAGACGGAATATTTACGGTATTTATCAGTGGTATCGACGTAACCGGAGATATTTCTACAACAAGCCGAAGCGATGTAAACATTCTTGCGGTAATAAACAGAAATACTCACCAGGTACTTCTTGTATCAACGCCACGAGATTACTATGTAACAACATCGGTATCCTACGGACAGAAAGATAAGCTTACACATGCCGGACTTTACGGAGTCGACTGTTCAATGGAGACTCTGTCAATGCTTTATGATACAGATGTGGATTATTATTTCCGCGTCAACTTTACGGGATTTGAAGAAATCATAGATGCGCTTGGCGGCATTGATGTATATTCTGATATTGCGTTTACCTCATGGACAAAGGGACTTTATTTCTCCCAGGGTATTAACCATATGAACGGAGAATATGCCCTTGAGTTTGCAAGAGAGCGTCATGCTTTTGCATCGGGAGATAACCAGAGAGGTATCAACCAGATGAAGATAATTGAGGCAGTAATAGATACAGCAACCTCAACAGCAATCTTAAATGATTATTCATCGCTTATGAGTGCATTATCGGAGAGTTTTGAAACAAGTATGCCGTATTCGCTTATTTCGGATATGGTACAGGATCAGCTTGACAACGGCGGAACATGGGATGTACAAAAAGTTAGTGTTACAGGTACGGGATCTAAGGCTACAACCTATTCTGCTCCAAGCCAGTATGCTTATGTAATGATTCCTGATGAGGAATCGGTAGCAGCCGCACAGGCATATATTGATCAGGTTTACAACAACGAAGTTATAGATGTAGAGGCTGACTCAGAAGAAGATACAGATACGGAGGAATAAATAAAAATGGGAATATATGAAGAATTACAGGCAAGAGGTCTTATTGCGCAGGTTACAGACGAACCTGAAATAAGAGAACTTATAAATAAGGGCGGAGCAAGATTTTATATCGGATTCGATCCTACGGCAGACTCGCTTCATGTCGGACACTTTATGGCACTTTGCCTTATGAAGAGACTTCAGATGGCAGGCAACAAGCCGGTTGTACTTATCGGCGGTGGTACAGGATATATCGGAGATCCTTCCGGAAGAACGGATATGAGAAGCATGATGACTCCTGAGACCATTGAGCACAACTGCGATTGCTTTAAAAAGCAGATGGAGAGATTCATTGAGTTCGGTGAAGACAAGGCAATAATGCTTAACAACGCCGACTGGCTCTTAAAGCTTAATTACATCGACCTTCTTCGTGAGGTCGGAGCATGCTTTTCGGTTAACAACATGCTAAGAGCCGAGTGTTATAAGCAGAGAATGGAAAAAGGACTCTCATTTTTAGAGTTTAACTATATGATAATGCAGGCATACGACTTCTACTACATGCATAATAACTACGGAGTTAATATGCAGTTCGGCGGAAACGATCAGTGGAGCAACATGCTTGCCGGAACAGAGCTTATCAGAAGAAAATCTTTTGATGAGGAAACAAAAGAATCGGACGATGCATACGCAATGACAATCACACTTCTTCTTAACTCTGAAGGAAAGAAGATGGGTAAGACTGTCGGAGGAGCTGTATGGCTCGATCCTAACAAGACATCACCTTTCGATTTCTACCAGTACTGGAGAAACGTTGATGACGCAGATGTTATGAAGTGCATAAGAATGCTCACATTCCTTTCTCTTGATGAAATCGAAGATATGGAAAAATGGGATGATTCAAGAATCAACGAAAAGAAAGAAATTCTTGCATATGAGCTTACAGAGCTTGTACACGGCAAGGAAGAAGCAGACAAGGCAAAAGAAACAGCCAGAGCTCTTTTCTCAGGTCAGGGCGATGATGCAAACATGCCTACAACCGAGCTTAACGCTTCAGATGTACCTGCAGAAGGAATGAATATCATAGATCTCCTTTCAGCATGCTCACTTGTACCAAGTAAGGGAGAAGCAAGAAGACTTATTCAGCAGGGCGGAGTATCCGTTGACGGTGAGAAGATTTCGGCAATTGACGAGATTATCTCTAAAGATGCTCTTACAAACGGAGTAAAGATTAAAAAGGGTAAGAAAGTATTCCACAAGGCTGTCATTAAATAAACAGGTGAAATATGACTAAAGACGTACTTTTGAAAATCTCGGGACTTCACATTGGGCCGGACGAAGTACTTCAGGACGGAGAGGCGATAGAAATCATCACTCCGGCACAGTATTATTTTAAAAACGGCAAGCACTATGTGCTTTACGACGAGGTCGGTGAGAATAAAAACGAAATAACGAAAAATACTCTTAAGTTTTACGACAAGTACCTTAGTGTTACCAAGACAGGTTATACTAATGTGCAGATGATAATAGAAGAGAACAAAGAAAATATTACAAGCTATCAGACTCCTATGGGTGCTCTTCAGGTTGCGCTTCAGGGAAAAAACATTGTTGTAGACGAGAAAGAGAATAATATTATGCTTTCGGCCAACTACGGACTTGCCATTAATTTTGAGCATGTTGCCGACTGCCGAATCAGCATGAACATCCAGTCTAAAGACTCAAGGCTCAATCTCGGGTAACTTGATTTTTTCGGTGACTGATGATAGAATACTACCATTGTGTGTATAGGAGGAAGATATGAATACATTTATTACAGTGCTTTTAATTATAGCTGTTGTTCTTGCAGTGGTATTGATTGTTTTATACTTTTTGGGACGCAAGGCTCAGAAGACCAGAGATGAGCAGGCCGGAGCCATTGCCGCTAATTCTCAGACAATATCAATGCTTATTATCGATAAAAAGAGAATGCCTATCAAAGACGCAGGTTTACCTGAAATCGTTATAGAGCAGACACCTTGGTATCTTAAGAGATCTAAAGTGCCGGTTGTTAAGGCTAAGGTAGGCCCAAAGATTATGACTCTTATTGCCGACTACGAAATCTACGATCAGATTCCGGTAAAGAAAGAGGTTAAGGCAGTAGTAAGCGGAATTTATATTACAGGAGTTAAGGGACTTAGAGGAAATAAGGAAGCAGAACCTGAAAAGAAAGGCTTTTTCAGCAGATTCAAAAAATAGATGAGGAATTAGGCTAAAGGAAAGGATTTATTAACCATGAAGAAAAAAATTGTACTTGGGGTACTCGGAGTTATGGTAGTAGGACTTCTTGCTGCATGCGGCGGAGCTACTTCAAGCGGTGACGCTACTGCAGAAAGCGCTGATGCAAGCGGAGACATTGTTTATGATGCATTGGACTATGTAGAGCTTGGCGATTATCTCGGAGTTGAGGTTACATCGGTTAAGTATGAAGCAACACAGGATGATTATGACGAATATCTCTCAGGCATTTTAGAGGGAGAAGCTTATCACGCAGAGAGCGATAAGACAGTAGTTGAAGACGGAGATTTAATCAGTCTTGACTATTCGGGAGTTCAGACAGAGAGCGGAGAAGAAATCGATTCTTCAGAAGATTACGAACTTGAAATCGGTTCCGACACTTTCATCGATGACTTCGAAGACCAGCTTATCGGAACTACAGTAGGCGAAGAAGTTGTAGTTGAAGTAACATTCCCGGATGATTATTCATCAGAAGACCTCCAGGGCGTAGATGCTACATTTACATGTACGGTAAACGCAATCTTAGAGGCAGATGAGACAGTACCTGAATATACAGATGATTTTGTAAATGAATATACAGAAGGCGAGTACACAACAACAGCCGACTATGACGAGTATATCTGGAGCGAGATTACAGCAACAGCTGAAAGCGATACAGAAAGCGCACTTCAGTCGGCAGTACAGGAAGCCGTATATGCATGCTGCACATGCACATCACTTCCGGACGGCCTTTTAGACCAGCAGTTCGCAGAGTATAAGGAAAGCGATCAGGCATCCGCAGAGTCTTACGGATACGAGTTCGAAGACTACATCCTTAACTACTACGGATATGCATCGGAAGAAGAATACGACGAAGCTCTTACAGAGTACCTCGAAGGATACCTCGAGCAGAAGCTTATTCAGGAAGCAATTGCTGAAAAAGAAGGCTGGGACGAGATTACAGAAGAAGACACCAATGCTTTCCTTGAAGAGTATGCGGTATACTACGGATATGAGACAGCAGAAGACTTCCTTACAGCTTACGGATTTGAAGATTCAGCTTCATTCATCGAATATGTAGGTGAGGAAGACTTTAACGCAGCAGTTGTACAGCTCAAGGTTTGGGACAAGCTTACAGAAGCAGCTAATGTAACATACACAGAAGAAACAGAAGAGACCGACGAAGAATTAGAGGTTGAAACTGAAGAGTAGAATGCAAAATGAGGGCGGATTGTCTTCATAAATGCTGAAAAGGTATTATGCAGGAAAAATGGATGTTAAGGGCAAAGAAGGCAGACTTCTTTGCCCTTTCTGAAAAATACGGGGTTGATCCCGTTATAATAAGGCTTTTGGTAAACCGCGGCGTAAAAGAAGAAGAGATGGGAAGGTATTTAAACCCGACTCTTTCTCAATTGCACGATCCGCATCTTTTAAAAGACTCGGATAAAGCCGCAGAGATCCTCGAAGATGAAATAAAAAAAGGCACTCATATCAGAATTATCGGAGACTATGATGTTGACGGAGTAAACTCAACTTATATATTATATAGATGTTTGGAGAATGCCGGGGCGAGCGTAAGCTACGCCATCCCTCACAGAGCAAACGACGGCTACGGTATAAACATAAGACTGATTGACCAAGCCAAAGAAGAAGGCGCAGGACTTATAATCACCTGCGACAACGGCATAGCCGCATCAGGTGAGATAGCTCACGCAAAGTCTTTAGGATTAAAGGTGATAGTAACAGACCACCACGAAGTTCCGTTTGAAGAAAACGGCGGCAAAAGATGTGAGATTCTTCCGCCCGCGGATGCCATTGTAAATCCAAAGCAGGCTTTATGCCCTTATCCTTTTAAGGGGATATGCGGAGCGGTTGTAGC
>JAILQM010000061.1 GCA_024698965.1 Eubacterium sp.
ATCAGTACCGCTATAACTAGAAAAATACTGCTCATTTTAAGTCCCTTCCTTAAGTATCCTAAAAAATTCCATCAGCCGCTTTTTTAATAAATTCAATAAGCGCCGCAGGATATATTCCGAGTAATAAAACGATTGCCGCAGGCAAAAGCGCCGCTGCATTCATCAGATTAATCTTTTCTTTGCTTTTAGGAGTTTTGTCATCTTTCCCGGGCATAAAACCTTTTATTGCGACAGGTAAAAGATATCCGGCCGTAAGTACTGCCGAAATAAGAAGCACAATAGCTCCCGCATATCCCAAAACGCTGTTTTCGGCAACAAGAGCTCCCGATGCAATATACCATTTACTTACAAAGCCTCCAAACGGCGGTATTCCAATAAGAGAAAGCCCCGCAGCAAGAAACGCCGCCAAACTTACCGGCAATCTTTTTCCTATGGCCTTATAATCATCTGCATCTGTTTTTCCCGTCTCAAAAATAAATATTCCGGCCACAAGGAAAAGCGCGCATTTTGCAAAAGCATGGAAAACCACCTGAAGGATGGCGCCCTCAAATCCGCTCTCGCTTAAAAGCGATAGGCCGAAAATCACATAAGAAACCTGGCTAACAGTAGAATAGGCAAGTCTCTTTTTAAGATTCTTTGTCTTAAACGCCATCACAGAGCCCATAAGCACTGTAATAAGAGAAAGAACACACCACGCGCTCTGCACCCATGTTCCTCTTATAAAATCGGCTCCGACTATATAAAAAAGTGTTCTTATTATCGCAAGGATTCCGCCTTTTACAATAATGGACGAAAGCGCCGCAGAAGCCGGTGCGGGCGCAACAGGATGAGCGCTCGGAAGCCAGGCGTGAAGCGGGAACATTCCGGCCTTCGCACCGAAACCTATGAGCATGAAAAATACGGCAAGTAAAAGTATTTCGCCGTTTTCCGCCGCAAGCGCCGTATCGAGAGTTCCCCCCGGTGCAAAAGTAAGAGAAGTCGTGTTTGAATACAAAAAGTAAATACAGTAAAGAGCAAGATATGCTCCTATAAGCGAATAAAAAAGATATTTAAACGCTGCGCTTATTGCCTCTTTTGTGCCGGTATGAAGTACGAGCGGCATAGAGGTTAAAGTCATCATCTCGTAAAACAGATAAAACGTAATAAGATTTCCCGAAAAATCAAGCATTATAACAACGGCGTATACCACAAGGAAGAATCCGAAATATCTCAGTTCGTTTTTCTCGTGTCTCATATATCTGCAGGAGTAAAATCCGCAAAATACCCATATTATACTTGTCAAAGTGGCAAATATTTTTGCAATCCCGTCTGCGCAAAACTCTATTCTTATGCCTTCCACAAATGTAAAAGCCATAAAAGTCCCACTGCTTCCCCAGGCGGCATATAAGCCCATAAATACTCCCACTGCAAGCACAATCATCACATATATATGCAGTTTTTTTCTAAATTTGTCATCTTCTTTTAATGTCTCCCAGCTCTTTTCCCTCAAATGAAAAGCCAGAGAAAGTATTAAAAGTGCAATGCCTCCCACAGCCGAAAATACGGCAGGGAGTATAAGCCAAAAATTCATAAATCCTCCAAACTCCTACGCAAACATCGAAACTCCTTTTTCAATAAGATCGATAACAGGCTCCGAAAAAAGTCCGAGAAAAATATTAAGTGCCGAAAGCGCTATGATTGCGATACTTTTAAGTTTCTGATCCCCTATGCGGATTCTTTGCGCAGTGTCAATTCCTTCGCGGTCTGTATAAATTCTTATCATTGTCTTAAGATAATAAACCGTATTAAGCAAGGTACTTAAGGCCAGTGCTATCATTGTCGGAAGAAGCTTATGGGTACTGTAAACCGCCGCCTCCGCAAAAAGATACTTCGAAATAAATCCCGCAAACATCGGGATTCCCACCATCGAAAGCGCGCCCACAGAAAACGCCGCTCCGGCAAGAAGATTTCTGTGTCCCGAGCCTGTAAGCGCCTTAAAATCCTTATGCGTGTCCGATGCCTGCGAAAGTCCCGAAGCCGACAAAAACAGCAGAGACTTCGTCGCTCCGTGACAGATAATATGATAAACCGCGGCTACAAAACCGTATTTCGATCCGAGTCCTATGCCCATGTAGATATATCCAATCTGTGCAACCGATGAATACGAAATCATCGAATTTATCTCAGGAGCATTCATCGTATGTACCGATCCCATTATCATTCCGAGTATTCCGAAGACAAAAAGCACATTTAAAATGTTGCTTTGCCATATGGTATTCATTCCTATAACTCTTAAAAGAATCTTTATAAGGAGCAAAATATACCCCTTTGAAACCAGGGACGAAAGTATGGCCTGAGATGAAAGAGTCGCATTGCCATAGGCATTCGGCACCCATGTATGAAACGGGTAAAGTGCGCTTTTAATCGCAAGGCCTACGCACATAAGTCCTATGGAAAGCATGAGCGGTATATGATATTCTCCGCTCACATAAAGGAGTTCTACCTGCTCGTTTATGGAGCTCATAAGAAGCTCTCCCGTAATTGCGTAAAGATAGCATATACCCAAAAGGAGCATACCCGAACCCAAAAGAGACATTATCATGTATCTCATTGCGGCTTCCATAGCTCGTCCGCTCTGCCTTATCATGATAAGACCGCAGGCTGAAATTGTATTTATTTCCACAAATACATAAGCCGTAAATATATCGTTTGTATAAACCAGTGCAAGAAGTGAGCACAGAAGAAGATTTACCATAACATAGTAAAGATTCTTTTTACTCTCCTCTATTTCCTCCTCAAATTCCTTAGATCCGCCGAGCATCGCAAGAAACATTATTATGCAGAAAAATACCGACATAAATGCCTCAAGCACTCCTATACGAATCTCATTTCCCCAAGGTGCCGGAAAATGTCCCATTTTATATACATAGCACTCTCCGCTCTGCAAACAGTACAAAAGCACGCACATCATCATTGCTCCGACAGATAAGATAACAAATCTGTTTAGTGCTTTAGCCTTTCCTTTGTCCAGCACAGTGGAAAGAGGCCCCGAAAACAGGGACAGTATTATCGCAAACAGAGGAAAATTAAGTACAAAAGCCATTATTTTGCCTCCTCGTTTTTAATAGCTGCCGATATCTCGTCAAGATTTAAGGTATGATACCTGTCATAGAGCCTTATCGTAAGCGCAAGCATAAGAGCAGTAACTGAAACCGATACTACAATTCCCGTAAGTACAAGACCGCTCGGGATTGGGTTAATATAAGCATCGGTATCCCTTATTCCGTCCGTCACTATAGGAGCCATATGCCCGTCAATATATCCTTTAAGCGCAAGAAAGAGATAAACCGCCGTATCCATGATATTAAGGCCGATTATCTTTTTTATAAGATTTTTCTGCAAAAGCAGATTCGAAAATCCTATGCAAAAGAGAATCATCGAAACCTCTTCCATATAGTTTGTAAAAAAATTCGAAATCTCAGCCATTAATAGTCCCCCTTCCTAAACATTGCATAGAAGGTGTACATTGTGCCGGCAACAACTATTCCGACGCATATATTTAAGATGAGAATAAGTCCGCTTGATAAAATATTTCCCGGTGTGCCGAGCGGAATAACGGACTCAATATTGTTTGCTCCGGTGTAAAACGAATAGGTTTTGCAAAACGCATAAGTTCCTAATGCGCAGATACTTGTAATCCTGTATGTTTTCGCCGTCAAAAATCTCTCGGACTTTTCAAATCCGAAGGCATTAAGGTAGAGCATAAGCCCGGCCCCTATGATGGCGCCTCCCGAGAAACCGCCACCCGGTCCTAAATGTCCTCCCAAAATTACATAAATTCCAAAAATAATAATCGGTGGCACAATTATTTTTGCGCAGCTTTGCAAAATTATATCGTTTTTCGGTTCATGAGTTCTGTCGCTTTTCTGGCTCTCTCCGGGTCTGTCTTTCCTAAGCAAAATAAGTACCGCACAGGTTGCTATGAAAAGCACATGAGACTCTCCCAATGTATCGAAAGCTCTGTAATCCAGTATCATTCCCGTAACAATATTTACAGCGCCCGTTTCATCAAGTCCCTCTTCTATATACCTTTCCGATACCTCATTGTTTACCGGATTGTCTTCATTTCCGAACGGAGGCAAATTGCTGACCGCAAGCATGAAAATCACTATGAGAAAGAGGCAAAACACTATACAAAACACTTCATATATTCTTGAAAATCTCTTAAGCATCTTTGTCCTCCTTTTTTTCCTCCACCATTCTGTGTATCTTTTTTAAAGTGATAAAAAAGAGCACGCTCGTAACACCCGCTCCCACCGCAGCTTCGGTGATTGCAAGATCAGGGGATTCGATCATTATCCAAAGTATTGACATAACAAGTGAATAAGTCATAAATATCAGTATCGAATTAAGAAGGTTTTTGGCAAGTGATGCCGCTACCGCACAAACAACCAAAAACAACATCAGAATATTTATAAATAGATTCATTCTTTCACCTCAATCTTTTCATAATGCTCATCACCGTTTTCATCCGTCGTAAGCTCAAGTCTTGAAATAAGATGTGAAGATACCGGTGAAGCCAGCCACAAAAAAATTATAACAAGGGCAATTTTAAGAGAAGTAAAAGATATTCCCTCTATTAAGATAAGGCCCAGCAAAATTATGCCGATTCCGAGAGTGTCCCCTATGGCAGCGGCATGCATTCTGTTAAGAACGTATTTAAATTTAAATACACCTATCATCTC
This sequence comes from Eubacterium sp., assembly GCA_024698965.1. Lineage (GTDB taxonomy): Bacteria > Bacillota > Clostridia > Lachnospirales > Lachnospiraceae > RUG14243. The sequence continues at coordinate 4,725 of JAILQM010000061.1, forward strand.
CGTAACAAAGAATAAAAGCCCCAAAACTATTAATATCATTCCGATAATTACACCTGCATTTTCAAGCATCCTTCTTCTCCTTTTCTTCCTTCTTTTCAAGGTAGACCCCGGTATAAACCTTTGTGAGCACGACAACCGCAAGGAAGCTTATCATCGCATACACAAGGCAGATGTCCGCCAAATACCCTTCTCCCAAAAATACCGTAAGAATGGCGATTACCGCCATGACCATTGTCCCCATCATATTAGACGCAACAATTCTGTCGGTAACCCTCGGCCCTATTATGGCTCTTACCAAACATAAAATGATCAGTATTGCAAAGATGACAAGTGCGACCGTAAGAATGCATTCACACATACTGTTTAAAACTTCGTTACTACTGAACATATTTATCCTCCATCTTTTTTAAAAGCCTTACAAACACCGAATCCTCAATGCCTTCGGCAAGAGATTTGTCAAGGCAGTGCACGGTAAAAGTATCATCGTTTACTTCCGCTGTAATAGTGCCCGGAGTAAGAGTTATCGCGTTTGCCAAAAATGTCTTAAGCTGAGGCGATTTAATATTAGTTTTAAAACTTACCACCGCCGGCTCTATCTTATAATGAGGAGTGAGGATAACCTTAATAACATAGCCGTTCGCCTTTATTATCTCAATCAAAAGCACAACTATGTAATAGATGAAACATCCGATACTCCTGTATATTATTGCTTCTTTTTTAAGGGAATGAGTTAAGAATTTGCAACTGAAGGCAAGCATAAGCGCAGCAATAACAGCACCTATAACAAAAATTTCAAGCGTAAGCTTACCGTTAAAAATTATAAATAGCAACAAATATAATACGTACATCTTATGCCCCCTAAACCATCTATTTTATTTTATATCATTCTGCCTATTATTCAAGTGTTTTTTGATTCGTTCATTTGCCAAATCCCGCAATTTATTATAATATAAGAAAAAAGGTTCGGAGTGAAAAGACATGGAATATAAAAACATCGAAGAAGAAATTGCCAACAGAATATATGATCTTGACAACGAAGCTTATAAGTCCTGCAAAAGCGATTTGGGAAAGCTTTATTCAGGATCTCGTGCAAACAGCATTCACCAGATAATTCAAACTCTAAAATCAGGTGATATGCACGAAATAACCAATGAAATAATGCTGATCAGTAACATGATTAACACAGTTCCGAAAGGCGAAGAATTCAACAGATTAAATGAAGAATGTGTTGCCTTGAATGAAATTATTTCAAATTATGTGCGTAAGGGTATAACAGCAGATATTGAAATGGACGAGTATTCTCTTCCTATAAGGTATAAAGACAGCAACAGCCCTCATACCATAATTTCCATAGGACGAGAATTCGGTAGCGGCGGTCACGAAATAGGTTATCTCCTTGCTCAAAAGCTCGGTTTTTCATTTTATGACAAAGAGATACTTACAATGGCCAACTCAGAGCTCGGACTTGACGCATCCGCAAGTGATGAATCAACCTCTACTTTAAGCTTCGGTGCTTCTCTTGCCAAAAAGAAATTTTCATATTTCGGAATTACAACAAGCGATGCGCTTTTCTTTAAGCAAAGTGAACTCATTATTAAAATTGCCCAAAGAGAGGACTGCGTTATTTTGGGAAGATGCGCTGATGTGATTCTTCAAAAAGAAGGGATAGCCTGCCACAGCATTTACATAGGAGCACCTATTGAAGCAAGAATAGCCCGTAAGATGAAGATAGAAAATATTTCCGAAGAAGAAGCCAAAAAGCTTGTAAAATCGGTCGACAAGAAAAGACGCGATTATTACAACCACTACACAGGCAGAAAATGGGGTCATTCGGGCAACTACGATCTTTCAATAAGCAGTGCGGCTTTAGGTATTGACGGTACCGTCGATATGATTTTGAGAATGGTAAACAAAACGCTAGCTGTTAAAGATTCTTTATAAAAAATAACTCCCGGCAAAAATGCCGGGAGATTTTTATTTTTGGTTAATTACATATCTTTTGTGGAATTTCTCGTAAGGAATGCCGAAGTAGTTTGCTCCGTCTTCTTCTGTAATCATTCCGTGATCAATGAAATCATATATTACCGAATATGCCCCGTCTCTCATAGCTTCCGCTCTAATGAGGTTTTCTTCGTATTCGCCCATTATTCCGCGAGGTGCCTCGCTGCCGTCTGAAGCTTCTGCAGGCTCCGGGGTGCCCTTAATTGCCTTTATTTCATCCTCGGAAAGACCGGTATATCTCGATATAAATGAATAACCGCAGCCATCCTCGAGCATATTCTCTGCTACGGCCCTGATTCTGTCCGCTGCATACTCTTCCATCATCTCTATAATCTTTTCGTCCATTATATCTGTCCTTTCGGTTGCGCTTGATTTTTTTTGGTACTGTGTTATTATAAAGCAAGTTACAAAAAATTACAATGGAGGTCATATAATGTCAGATCAATGTTCCAGCGGAAGCTGCGCAGGCTGCGAATCAGCAGGCAACTGTGATAAGCCGCAAAGCTTTTTAGAGCCGCTTAATCAGTTTTCGGAAATAAAAAAAGTAATAGGTGTCGTCAGCGGAAAAGGTGGTGTTGGTAAATCATTCGTCACAGGTTCACTCGCATCGGCAATGGTTAAAGCCGGTTACAAAGTAGGTATTATGGATGCCGATATTACAGGTCCGTCCATTCCTAAAATGTACGGAGTTCACGGTCCGGCAATCGGCGATGAATTCGGAGTACAGCCGGTAAAGGCAAATGATGGCACAAAAATCATGTCAATAAATCTTCTTATGGAAGATGAAGAAGCTCCTGTTATCTGGAGAGGTCCTGTTATCGCAGGTACCGTAAAGCAGTTTTGGACAGAAGTTACCTGGGGCGAGCTTGATTATCTCTTCGTAGATATGCCTCCGGGAACAGGCGATGTACCGCTTACAGTATTCCAGTCACTCCCTATTGACGGTATCGTAATCGTTACTTCACCTCAGGATCTTGTAAGTCTCATCGTTAAAAAAGCCTACAACATGGCTGATAAGATGAACATTCCGGTTCTCGGTGTTGTAGAAAACTACAGCTATCTCGTCTGCCCTGACTGTGGAAAGCACATAAACGTATTCGGAGAAAGCGGAATAGACCAGACAGCAAAAGAACTCGGAATCGATGTATTGGGCAAGCTTCCTCTTAACCCAGAGTATGCAAAAGCAGCCGATGAAGGATGTTTCGAAACTCTCGATGTTGAAGGACTTGATGCCGCAATAGACAAAATAAAAGCACTCTAAAAACCTTAAGCCCGTCTCAAAAGGACGGGCTTATTTTTATTTTTGGACAGAAATTAGGAGCAGTGCCTTTGGGGGAAGGGGGGATGACAACTGCTCCTTGGGAATATAATATTAAGTTAGGAAGGATAAATATTTGAAAAGATGTTTATCTTTTGTATGTGCTTATGTTAGCATGTCAAGTACAACAAATGTACATTGTATAAAATTTTTTTTTAAAAAATTTTTTTCAGCATAGGGGACTCAGCATAGGGGACGGTTCTCTATGCTGATGCTGAGTCCCCTATGCTGATGCTGAGTCCCCTATGCTGAGTCCCCTATGCTAAACCTTATTTTATAATGCGGGTGACAGGACTTGAACCTGCACGCCTCTGAAGCACAAGAACCTAAATCTTGCATGTCTGCCAATTTCATCACACCCGCGACTTTGACATAATAACATCCGCCAAAATAAAAGTCAATTTATTATTCGACTATATTGTAATCGGAGTCTGATGAGAATATTCCGTCGAGCCCCGGCGTTATATATATTTCCCCGTCATCTGTTTCTATTATAAAGTCAAACTCATCTGAATGATTTTCCCAAAACTCTGTTGCTTTTGAAAGCCCCATCACAAAAAGAGAGGTTGAAAGTGCATCTGCAAGCGTTCCGTCATCACTTACGATAGTAACGGAAATTACGCCGCTGTCCGCAGGATACCCTGTCGAAGGATCAAGTATATGATGATAAACCACCCCGTCTTCCTCGAAATATCTCTCATATCCGCCGGAGGTTATTACGCATTTATCCGATACCTTAACCGCTCCGAGGTATTTTGACGAATCCTCCGGATCTGCGATTGCCACATTCCAATCGGAGCCGTCTGTCTTTGAACCGTAGACATGAATATTGCCTCCGAGGGATACCATTGCGCTATTAACATCGTATTCTTCAAATATTTCCATAAGTCTTGATGAAGTATAACCCTTTGCAATAGCGCCAAGATCTATCATTGTGCCCTCGCTAAGAGTCATAACCTTTGTATCTTCATCATAACTTATTTTGTCCGCTCCCATCTTTTCGAGAAGTTCTTTAATCTCACTCTCAGAAGGCACCCGGTAATCCTGCGTCGTAAATCCCCATGCCTCCATAAGAGGATATACCGTGATATCAAGAGCTCCTGCAGTAAGGTCTCCGATTTCCAAAGCCCTTTCTATAAGCTCATAGGTCTCATCCGATAAGGTGCAGCTTCCTTCAGAATTCAAAACAAAGATCTCACTTTCCTCATCTCCGACAGAAAGCAGGTCATCTATTCTGTTTATCTCCTCTACAGCAGCCTCAATCGCCTCTTCGCATTCGGTTCCGTAAATTGCAAGATACATCTCAGTATCCATCGCAAAGACATACTGTTTTGAAACCTTTACACCGTTTTCGTAGGTAGTCTCGGCCTCTGTCGCAAGATCTTCTTCCGTAATCTCTCCGTCATCATCATTTACAGATACAACCTGCACGCTTTGGGCATTGCTGCCGCAGCCGCTCAATAAAAGCGCGGCCGCTATTGTAAGATATATAAATTTTTTCATCGAATCATTCCGTCCCTGATTTTTGCCATCCAATATCATTGGAATTTTCTTTGCGATTTTACCATAGAGACGGGATTAGTTCAAGAAAGATCTAGATTCCGTCACACTCGATAATGTATGTCACATCACAATCTGCGCCCGATGTATATCCGCCGTAGCTATCATACGCGAGGTCATTTTTCTTTAATCTTCTGATTTTCTTAAGTATTGATGCAATGTCTTTTCCCGTATCGGAAAGTTCACTTAAGCCTTCTTCATTCAGCTCTTCTATTGCCTCCTTAAACTCCGAAAGTCCGCTGTTTAAAGAATTATATCCGCTTAAGAGCTTGCTTCCTCCGCTCTTAAGCTTTTGCCCTGCGCTATCAAGCTGACCGACTGCGCTTTTCACTTCCTCCAAAGACTCTGCGAGCACAAGAAGCTTGTAATAGCTGCTCTCTTCTGCGTTATAGGTGCCGCCTGCTTCTTCCGTCATCGCTTTCTCCTGCGCAATCGCACTTTGAAGCTCTTCTTTTAATGAAGACACATCAACCGAAGAAAGCGAAGAATCAAGGCTGCTAAGTCCGTCCGCAAGAGACGAAACTCCATCCGTATATGTTTCAAGCGATGACTTAAAAGTCTTAGATCCCGAGAGAATATCAGCCGCTGCCTCTTCAAGCTCATCTCCGGCTTTTCCGAGGTCTTCCAAAGAATCCGCCAAATCGTCGATATCACCAAGATCGTCTTCATCTATATCCTCTGTAAGCCCATTCTTTACAATCACAGACGAAAAATCCAGTTCAAAATCTTCCGCATCTGCCGTTATTTCAACATAATCGGCAAACGATACATCTGAGTCTTTAAATGAGTCATAGCCTGATAGTGAAAGATATTCTTCAAACCCCGGTATGACCATACCCACTACAACCGTCGAATCGCCGAAGCTTACAAGCTTTCCGTTTTCAACCTCAATGTTTTTAAACACCTCATCATCAAGCGCCACAACCGGAACCGCTACAAAAGGAACATAAGAGCCCTCATATACATTTTCAAACTCATACCTTATCTTAACTTCACCGCTTACTCCTTCCATATCCTTGGGAGATGTTTCTGTGCCGTCTAAATAATAAGTGATCTTTACGCTCACCGGCAGCTCATCTTCCCCGTCCGCATTATAGGTTATCTTTTCACCGAGATTTTGCCAGTATAAGGTTCCGTCGTCTTCCAGCAAAAACTCTTCAGCGCCTTTTTTATTTTTAATATTTGTAAGAGTTGTACTGTCTTTAACGTAGTCGCCGTCTTCCGCCTCAAAATCCGAAAGTGTGCTCTCTACACTTATTTTTGCAATATTTCCCGTGGCATCACCTGAAGCCGTTACTGTTTCGGATTTTTTATAGTATGCTACCTCCGTCCCCTTTGCTGAAAATTCTTCTTCGGCTTCTTCGGTCGCATCCGAGCTTTCAGATACATCATCATTACTGCTGCTGCCGCAGGATACCGCAAAAATCGACAATGCCGCCACGGTAAGGCCGCATAAAATTATTTTCTTATATATACTATTCTGCATTCTTAAGTGCCTCCTCCATAGGAACTTTTTTAATTCTTCTAATCTCCATTATTGCAACAACTATATAAGTTACCGCTCCGTAGACGAACGCCTTCATGTAAGTGTTTAATGAAACATCTATCGGCAGCCATCCGGTCATTCTTCCCTGCATAGCCACCTGAAGCACGTCCACTATAACAAGAGATTCAATCAAAATGTCGATTATCAAAAACAAAAGTATCATTATTGATGTCGGTATAATGTATAGTTTCGCAATTTCGCCGTTTGAATAACCCAAAATCTTGGCCATGGATATCGACTGAGCATTCTTTTCTATTATCACCTTGGAAAGCAGATAAATAAGAACTATGAATATAATAACGGCAAATGCCTGCACAAGATTCATCATACTTCCCATCGACAAAAGAAGCTGTCTTGAAACTTTTGTCAGTGTGTCGACATCTATCATCTGTCCTATGTATTCCTCATTTATATCCGTTATCTCCGTGTCCGAAAAATATCCGCAAAAATATCCGTCGCCGAGGTCAAAATACTCATTAAGATAATCGATATTCATAAACATGCAAACCGCGCCTTCGTATTCATATACTCCATCAACAATAAAGCTGTAGGTTTTCTTTTCGTAAGGCTCTTTTAAAGTTACCTCGCTTCCCTCTTTAAGCTTGTATTTATCGGCCATTGCGCTCGATACATATACTTCTCCTTCTTCAATCTCCGCCTTTATGTATCTGCTCTCATCTTCGCAGCCGTAAATCATAATATCTTCTATTTTATATCCTTTTTCGCCCATAGACTTTAAGGTATAGGCGCTAAACTCCTCCGCATCTTCATTTTCGGTCTCAACCTCATCATAAAAATCAGCAAGATTGATCATGCTCATAAGTTTATGACTCTCATCGTAAACTCCCGTCGGAATCTTTAGAATGTACTGATAATTGCTGATCATATTTTGCGGTATGGATTCCTGATAATTCACAAGAATCGGCCCTAAACCTATTCCGAAAAGAAGCAAAAATTCGGCAAGAAAAATACCCAAAAACATCACAATATAATTCGGCACATTCTGCATTATTACCCTAAGTCTGAACCTGTGGAAAAATGGGATAATATAAGACAAATGCGGAGTTTTTTTCATCTTTCTGCGGCTCAGATCCCGTCTTATAAATTTAATAGGTGAAGCAGAAAGCTTACTTCTTAAAACCGCATAATTTATCACAAGCATAAGCCCTATAGGAATAAGCGTAGTTTTAAGAAAAGCCTCCGCATTCCATACAGTCACATAAGTCGGCAGAGAGTAACTGCCGTAATAAAGCGATGCAATAAACGTTTTCATCTGTGTATAGCCCCAGATGTTTCCGATAACAGCACTTATAATAGTCACTATAATAGGTGCCGTCATATAATGCCTTATAAGCTCTCCATTGGTATATCCCGAAGCTCTAAGAGTTCCTATAACAGTTGCCTCATTTGTTATTGTATTGCTTACTAAAATTGCAAATACAAATGCGATAATGCCTATGATAATGTACATAAGCACTTCCATCATAGCCTTGTCTCCGCCAAAGTCGTCACCCGTAAATGTAATTGCAAGATTAAGATACTCCGGAACATAATCCTCTAAAGAAACCTCTTCATTAAGCCCCTCCAAAAAATCCTCCGACATATCGTTTGCTTCTTCATCATTTGCCGGCTTGGTGTCGTAAATCCATGAATACCAGAAGCTGAGGCTCTCCTCATCAAAGCTTTCAAACTCTTCTTCGCTGCAAACTCCGACTCCGAAAGACTGAGCATCAAACATTGTATCGTTATTGTTTTCATATAAACAACTGTAATCCGGAAGAGCAACAAGACCTACTATCTTCCATTCGTATTTTCCGTCTTCCGATTTAATGGAATCTCCGATTTTAAGCTCATTATTGTCTGCATACATCCTGTCGATTGCTATTTCGCCCGTATTTGCCGGAAACTCTCCTTCCATAAGGCATTCTGTATCTACTGTCGTACGCTTTTTATAAACCCTCATTGTCGAGCCGTCATCCAAAAGCGTATTCATACAAAACATTTCATAAGCGGTTACACCAAGCGCATTTACGCTCTTTACCTGCGCCTTATTCATCTTTTCCGTGGTTTCGAACTTACCGTCTTCCACGTTATACTTTTCAAAGCCTTCATTATAGGCCGTCAATAAACTGTCTCCCGCAACCAGAAATCCCGAAGTCAGACCTATACTTAATATCATCAAAACAAGAATGACAAAGTATTTTCCGAAATCGCTTTTTAGTTCGCGAGGAATTCTTTTTCTAAGCGGATTTTTCATACTTCCTCCTACCAGTCAAGTTCAGCTGCCGTCATCTTGTTTTCATTAATATAGTTCTTTCTTATCTGTCCGTCCCTCAAAGTAACAACCCGATCGGCCATATTTTTTATGGCATCGTTATGAGTTACCATGATAATGGTATTTCCGTAAGTCTGATTTACAGTCTCTATAAGTTTTAAGATCTCTTTGGAAGTGTTGTAATCAAGAGCGCCCGTAGGCTCATCACATAAAAGAATATCGGGATTTTTAATAATGGCTCTGCCAATCGCACATCTTTGCTGCTGTCCTCCCGAAAGCTGACTCGGTACCTTATCCTGATGATTTTCAAGCCCGAGAACTTTTAAAAGCCCGCCGATTTCAAGCGGATTGTCGGACAAATACGCTCCGACCTCTATATTTTCCCTAACGGTAAGATTCGGAATCAGATTATACATTTGAAAAATGAAGCCCAGATGCTTTCTTCTGTACATCGTAAGCTGCTTTTCCTTCATATCCGCCATCTTGTCTCCGTTAATAATAATGTCCCCCGAATCTGCACTGTCTATTCCCCCAATAACATTTAAAAGAGTTGATTTGCCGCTCCCCGAAGGACCGAGCAGAACAGCGAAGCTCCCCTTTTCAACCTCCAAATCAATTCCTTTTAAAACCTCTACACGGTTCTCCCCATCACCGTAAGATTTCCTAATATTGTTAAGCTTCAAAAACATAAGCCACCTCCGTTAGTTATTACTAACTAATTATACTCTCGAATTATACAAAAAGCAATATGTGATGAACGTTTGAACAACTATTCATATATTCTCAAATAAAAAACACCGCTTCACAAACAGTGAAGCGGCGCCTTAATAAGTATTTATAATGATTTTCCGATACAAGTATCGTCAAGCTTGTAGATAAGGAATACTGCTACAACATTTACGAAAATGAAGAGCAT
>JAILQM010000077.1 GCA_024698965.1 Eubacterium sp.
ATTCCTCCGATAAGATTCGGCATGAAAAATATAGTTCTGAATATATTTGTTCCCTTAAGCCCTTTTGTAAGAAGAAGGGCAAGTCCAAGGCCTATAATATTTATAACGAGTATTGAAACGACAGCATAAAGCACTGTAAATACAAATGAATGCCAAAATGAACTGTCGGAAATTGCGTATTGATAATTCTTAATTCCAACCCACTCTGCGTTTTTTATAGTCATAAATTTACAAAAAGAAAGATAGATTCCTTCGAAAAACGGAACTATAAATCCTATTATAAAAGATGCAAGTGTCGGGATTACAAATATGGGTGAAAATTTTTTTATAGCTTTTTCCATAAAACACCCTTTCTAAATTGATCTGATTTAAAAAATGGGAGCAGACAACCTTGGGTCTGCCCCCGTATTTTTAATTAATAGGTAAATAAATACTTAATTATTTTTTATTCGTTTGCCAAAGCATACTCTGATGCCCAGTTGTCAACGAATGCAGCTCGTACTGCTTCCCAATTGTCATCAGTCTGATCTGCTGCATATGCTGTAAGAGCGCTTCCCAAAACATTCTTCCACTCTTCTGAAGGCATTGTTGTAAAGTTCCAAGAAACAGGTGTCTTGCCTGCTGCTGTATATTCTGTATCCTGCTTAACGAATACATTAGGTGATTCAACAGCATTGTTGAAAGGAATTACAAATCCCATGTCGTTTGCAAGTGCAGATGTTCCTTCTTCAGATGTAACAACCCAGTATAAGAAATCAAGAGTTGCCTGGATATCAGCTTCGTCAGCCTGTGAGTTTACACACCAGTAATTCTCTGTACCTGTGCAAAGTCCCTGATTAGCTTCATCACCAACGCCGATATAGATAGGAATCATTGTCATTTCATCATCAGAATACTGTGCAGATAATGCAGTGTACTCCCATGAACCGTTCTGATAGAATACTGCTTCGCCGTTTAAGAATTCGCTTTCAGAGTCATCACCTGTCTTAGCTGCAAGCTCTGAAGGATCACATGTACAATTGTTGATGTATAAATCCCAGATATTTCTGTAGTTGTCAAGGTATGTTCCCTTAATAGCATCTGTAGATGAGATGCCGTCTTCCTGATACTCAAAGTAAATAGGAAGGTTTGCAAGATGAGTTTTGAATCTCCAGTCAGAAGATCCGTCCATACCTGCTGAAGTAAATGCAGCAAATCCAAGTTCGTCTTTTCTTGATGTAATATCTTCTGCGATAGCCTTTAAATCATCGAAAGAAGCAATATCTTCAACAGAATATCCTGCCTCTGCAAGAAGTGTGTTGTTTACAATAATACCGTAAGACTCAATAACATAAGCGATACCGGCAACGCTTTCGCCGTCATAAAGTGCATATGAATCACTTGTGAGTTCTCCGTAAACGTCTGTACCGGAAAGGTCATAGCAATAATCCTTCCAGCTTGCAAGACCTACAGGTCCGTTAACCTGGAAAAGTGTAGGTGCTTCTGATTTGCCGATTTCTGAAGCAAGAGTTGTCTCATACTCACCTGATGCAGCAGTAACTACTGTGACTTCAACGCCTGTCTGCTCTGTATAAGTTGCAGCAAGGCTCTGCCATGCTTCATCAGCTTCCGGTTTAAAGTTAAGATAGTAAACACTTCCGCCTTCTGCAGAAGCTTCTGTACTTTCGGCTTCTCCGCTTGATGCAGCCTCACCTGAGCCTGAGCTTTCTCCGCAACCTGCAACCAGTGATGCGCACATCGCACCTACCATCATGAGTGATAATAGTCTTTTTTTCATATATGTTCCTCCTCCATACAAAATATTATACCCGAAACCCCATATCAGAAATTGGAAACGATTACATTTCGGGTTAAAAAAATATTATCTACATTTCTCACTATAACTCTATCTGATCATAAAATCAACAGAAATTTGTGCAGATTTGACAAAATATATCAATCATTCATCAGTTAATTAGCATTAATTACCATAAGATTGTATGTGAAACAATACAAATATTTTTGGAAACGTATGCTGATTTCATTTTTGACAAATCCACATTTGACAACAATATATAGTTGATATTATAATCTATAAAACAATTTTGGAAACCTTTCAATATCATTATTTACAAGGAGAAAATATGTATAGTAAAGATTTTGTGGAAGAAAAAATCAAAGCATCTTTATCTTGTGATATAAAAGATGCCAATAGAAGCGATCTTTATAAAGCTCTTCTTGAGCTAATAGATTATTGCGCAAAGGAAAACAGTGCGCTTACAAAAAAGAAAAGACTATTCTACTTTTCTGCGGAATTCCTTATAGGAAAGCTTTTATCAAATAACCTTATTAACCTGGGAATCTATGACAGTGTTAAAGAGATTCTTGATAATAACGGTATTCTGCTTTCCGATTTGGAAGAATACGAAAACGAACCGAGTTTGGGAAACGGAGGTCTCGGTAGACTTGCCGCATGTTTCCTCGATTCTATGGCTTCTATGGGACTGCAGGGCGACGGAATAGGTCTTCATTACCACTTCGGCCTCTTCCACCAGAATTTTGTCGATAATAAGCAAAAAGAAACAAAAGATATCTGGCTCGATAAAATGTCATGGGCAAAACCAACTGACATTTGTTATGATGTAAATCTTGCCGGCAAAATATATAAAGCCAGAATGTTTGAGCTTTTGGTAACCGGTTATGAAGGAAGAACCAACACATTAAGGCTTTTTGATCTTGATACCGTAGATGAATCAATTGTAGAAGAAGGTATTAATTTTAACAAAAAAGATATAGCAAAAAATCTCACTTTGTTTTTATACCCGGACGACTCAGATGATGACGGTAAAAAATTAAGGCTCTACCAGCAGTATCTCATGGTATCTGCAGGCGCTCAGTATATTTTGGAAGATGCAATTAAAAGAGGTTCAAATTTATACGATCTTTCAGAATATGTTGCAATACAGATTAACGATACTCATCCGAGTATGGTAATTCCAGAGCTTATAA
>JAILQM010000100.1 GCA_024698965.1 Eubacterium sp.
TGCGTTCATTATTTTCTCCTTTCAAATGACAATATATATAGCAAGTCCCGATAAGAACGGAACAAAATTGCACAAAAATACATATATATTATAATCACAATGCTATAATTTTTAAAGTCTTTTTTTATTTCTTTGCAAATAATGTACTTGTTAAAAATTTTTTCACAAAGTGTTCACATTTTAATCACATTTACCCTATATAGTATTCCTTGTACTAGTCGAATGGCTAATATAATTTTTCATAACTCAAGCCACTAAAGTCCCAGACTTTAGTGGCACTCCCCGAATTTAATGCCCGGTCTTTTGACCGGGTTTTTTGTTTTTCTTTTTTAAGTTCACATTTTGTTTTTTTAGTTCACAAATTAAAAAGCGGTGACAGATTCTTCTGCCACCGCCTTTAATATCATAATTAATTATATGAAGCTATTATTAGAATTCACCCTGTCCGATGTAATCATCTACGTTATCAGGTGTTACATATGTAAGAGGTGTTCTCTGATAATATGTTGTAGAACCTGTCTCAAGGTACTCAGCGATTGCTGTTACAAGACCTGCTCCGATATCCTGTGCACGGTTGATTACTGTAAGCTGCATCTGTCCGTCAGCTACTGCCTGGATTGCATCGTTCTGACCTGTAAGAGAGTAAACTTTGATTTCTCCTGTCTTACCTGCTTCTTCGATAGCCTGAACAGCACCCATTGTAAGGTCATCATCATAACCCATAACGATATCTACGTCATATCCTGTCATGAACTCTTCCATAGCTGTCTTAGCATCTGTTCTTGAAGAATAGCAGTCAGCCGGTTCAGCCGATAAATCATAGTTTGGATAGTCAGCCATGTATCCCTGGAATCCTGCGCATCTCTCGATATAGTCCTCGAGGAAAGGTACACCGTTGATCTGAACAACTGTAAACTCTTCTTCTGTTCCGTTCTCTTCAACTACATATGCAGCGATATCAGCTGTCATCTGCTCCTGGTCAGGACCAACAACTGCTGCTACATAGTCACGTCCTGATTCTGCAACATCGAGTGCTGCCATGAAAAGAGGAACGCCTGCATCATAAGCTGTCTTTGCGATTTCAGCGTTTGCATTGATATCTCCACCGAAGATAACAAGTGCATCAACACCGGCATCGATCATCTGCTGAGCATACTCTGTAACCTGATCTGCGTTTGTCTGAGCGTCAAGTGCGTTTACGTTAGCACCAACTTCTTCAGCATACTGCTCGAATGATGTTCCAACAAGTCCGCCCCAAGGAGCTGATGAGTTAATTGTAACATATCCGATGTTCTTTCCTGAAAGGTCGCAGCTTGCATAATCAAGGTTAGCATCTGCTTCTGTTCTCTCGCCTGAAGGTGCTGCCGCATCATCTGTAGCTGCTGCATCTTCTGTCTGTGCATCAGCTGATGCACCTTCATCTGTTGCTGTGTTTCCGCCGCATGCTGCAAGTGCAAATACCATTGCGAGTGCAAGCATAACTGCAAGTATCTTTTTCATGTTTTTCATTTTTCTTTTCCTCCCTTTTTAAGAAAAATTATATATGAACCGCTTCTGCGATTACATAGCACATTTTAGTCTTCCTTCTTCTCACTTGTAAAATGATCGATAACAAGTACGAGTACGAGAAGGATACCTGTAACAAGGTTAACTCTGTAAGCATTCCAGAACATTGCGCTCATCATTGTTGAGATTGTTCTCATGATAAGAATACCGAGGAGTACGTGAACAGCGGTTCCTTTACCGCCTGTCATCTTAATACCACCGATAACGCAGCAAGAAATCGGGAATGTTCCGAGGAAATCACCCTGTGTGTAAATTGCATATCCGTTGAAGGATACCATCATAAATCCCGTAACAGCCGCAAACACACCGGCTATAATAAATGTAACAAGTACTGTCTGAGGTACGCTTATACCTGCATACTCAGCAGCTTCCGGGTTGTCTCCGACAACATGAAGTCTGTTACCGAATCCGGTCTTGTACATCCATGCAAATACACCGATTACAAAAAGCAAAAAGATTATTGTCATAGGTGTAAGCCACTTTATTCCGGCAATCTGTGTTTTTGCTACAGTTGCGATAAGAGTCTTGTCTGTAGGTGCAAATGATGTCTGAGCAAAGTTATAAACAAGTCCCTGGTAAATATAGTTCGTTGCAATAGTCGCTATAAGAGGAGAAACCCCGACTTTGGTAACTATTACTCCGTTAAAAGCTCCGAGAAGTCCTCCGACTATAAGCGCCGCCACTATACCGAGCACCATACCGAGCGCCGCATTTCCGGTGGAAGCATAAATACCGTTAAAGGTAAGTACAACCACTACTCCGCAAAATGCTGCCATGTATCCGAGGGAAAGGTCAATATTACCGGTTATCATAATAAGTGACAATCCCAAACATACAACTCCGTAAAGTGCCGAATAAAGAATTACATTATAGAAACTGGTTCTGAAAGCATCAATTCCTATGAATCCCACAAACAAAAGCACTACAAGAATAAGTACCGAGTTATTGTCCATAAATGTACGGACAAGTTTTCTGTTTCTGCTGCCGAGTTCCGGCATATCTTCAGCCTTGCCGATTTTACCACCGACGATTTTTCCGTTAACTATTTTTTCTTCCACAGCTTAACCCCCCTACTCTTTAATGCATCCATTGATAATACAAATACCATGATAAGTCCCATGACTACCCATCTCATATAGGTAGAAAGGTTGAGCATTGTAAATCCGTTATCGAGTACTCCGTAGAATAAAACGCCGATAACAGTGCCCCATACAGATCCTTTACCGCCCTGTACGGCACAGCCTCCGAGTACAACGCAAAGGATAACATCCATCTCTGCACCCGAACCGGACTGAGGATTGGCACTTTTTACATTTGCCATTGTTACTACGGCTGCAAGTCCGCAGCAAACGCCTGTAATAATATATGAAACTGTTGTTATAAGCTTATATTTGATTCCGGAGAATCTTGCCGCTACAGGGTTTGATCCGACAACATAAAGCTGCTGGCCAAATACCGTCTTTGATAAAAGAAGTCCCAATATAACAGCAACAACCACAAACCATATGATAAGAATACTTACCGGTCCGATTTTTGCTGTACCGAAAGCCGTAAATGCTTTAGCACAGTTATTTGGTATTACGAGAACCGTACCTGCCGAAGCCATAAGCGCAAGGGCCGTAAATATCGAACTCGTACCGAGCGTAGTTATGAAACTGTTAAGTTTCAGATAACTTACAAGTAATCCGTTTGCAAGTCCGCAAATCGCACCGACTGCAAGAGTTCCCACAATACCTATAAAAGGATTGTCAGTCGAAATCATAAAGATTGCACAAACGCTGCACAAAAATGTGAGCTGTGAGCCAACCGATAAGTCGATGTTTCCGGTAATCATTACCAAGGTCATACCAAAGGCTATAATACCTGTATAAAGCATTGACCTGAAAATAAGCATTATGTTATGCGGTGTAATAAATACAAGTCCGCCCGCTCCGCCTTTCTGAATCTGAATAACGATTTCAAAAAGAACCATTACAGCTAACATTGCTACGAAGACGGAGGCACCGTTCATGCTCATAAATTTGGAGAAAGCGCTCTGCTTTTCAGGAGCCTTTTTTTCTTCTGCCATTACTCTGCTACCTCCTCTTCTGTTTTTCCTAATGCGTATGCGAGAACTTTTTCACGACTGAGCTCAGGAGTTATATCAAACTGGCCTGTCTTTTTGCCTTCGCAAATTGTTATAACGCTGTCGCACACACCCATAATTTCTTCTATTTCCGAAGAAACCACAATAATAGCGATTCCTTCTTTTGCAAGGTCTGATAAAAGGCCGTAAATTTCAGCCTTAGATCCTACGTCGATACCTCTTGTAGGCTCATCCACGATAAGAACCTTCGGGTTCATCATAAGCCATTTTGCAACTACAACCTTCTGCTGGTTACCACCCGAAAGATTACCTACGAGCTGGCGAACCGAAGGTGCTTTAATGGAAATAGACTCCATGTATTTTTGTGCTGCTTCATTCTGATGCGGCTTATCTACAATACCGAGTTTTGCCAAGAACGGAAGTCTTACAAGAGTCATGTTAAGAAGAATCTGGAGTGCAAGCGCAAGTCCTTCCTTCTTTCTGTCCTCAGTTGCAAAACCTATTCCGGCTTTAATTGCATTTGCAGGATTTCCTCCCTTAAGTTTCTTGCCGTCGACAACAACTTCTCCCGATGTGTATTTGTCTACACCGAAAATCGCTCTCATAATCTCGCTTCGACCTGCACCTACAAGTCCGAAGAATCCGACAACCTCGCCCTTTCTTACGCTGAAAGAAATATCTTCGAATACATCTTTGCTTGTAAGATTGTTTACTTCGATCATAACATCACCGATTTCAGCCGGCTCTTTAACGTACATGTTATCGAGAGAACGTCCGATCATGTTCGAAATAAGCTTATCTTCGGTAAAGTTTTCTTTGTCATCGCTTATGATGTTTTTACCGTCACGAATAACGGTAATTCTGTCAGCAAGATACATTACCTCATCAAGCTTGTGAGAGATATACACAATCGCTATGTTCTTGTCCAAAATCTTATGGATAATTTCAAAGAGCTTATCTGTTTCAGCCTCTGAAAGTGAAGATGTAGGCTCATCCATTATGATAAGTCTTGCATTTCGAGTCATCGCACGTCCGATCTCTATCATCTGCTGCTGACCGATTGATAAATCACCGGCAGGCATCTTCGGAGACACATTCATACCAAGCTCGTCAAGAATCTTCTTACTTTCTGAATAAAGCTTCTTATGGTCGACAAGTCCGTTCTTCATCGGAAGATTTCCAATGAAAAGATTCTTTGCTATGTCAAGCTGCGGAGCTATTGAAAGCTCCTGATAAACACAGGAAACACCTGCATTGATACCTTCTTGCGGATTTTTGAAGTTAACTTCTTCTCCGTCAATACGATAATGTCCTTCTGTACGCTCGTGAGCGCCTGTCATAACTTTGATAAGAGTTGATTTACCGGCACCGTTCTCTCCGCACAGTGCATGGCACTCACCTTCTCTTATGTCAAAGGACACCCCGTCTAAGGCTCTTACACCCGGAAATATCTTGACTATATTTTCGAGTTCGATAAAGGTTTTACCTTGACTCACTTTTCCACCCCTTTTCAAAAGTAATTGTTATAACTAGTTAAAAGTATTGTACTTTATTTCACATTTCTTTGCAACAATTGTTCAACAAGTCATACATCTTTTTTGTATTTAATTCAATGCAAAATATTTGTTGTAAAAAATACCTAACTTTTTATTTTCTATTCTCTTTTATAAATATTTTTTAATATACTTACCCGTATATGATTTTTTATTTTTGACAATTTCCTCCGGCGTTCCCTGTGCCACAACGGTTCCTCCGCCTTCTCCGCCTTCCGGTCCCATATCTATGATGTAGTCCGCCGATTTTATAACATCGAGATTATGCTCAATTACAAGTACGGTATTTCCCCCTTCCGTAAGTTTTTGCAAAATATCAATGAGTTTATGCACATCCGCAAAATGCAGTCCGGTGGTCGGCTCATCCAAAATATAGATAGTCTTTCCCGTGCTTCTTCTCGAAAGCTCGGTTGCAAGCTTAACCCTCTGCGCTTCTCCTCCCGAAAGCTGCGTTGAAGGCTGACCGAGTTTTACATAAGAAAGGCCTACATCATTAAGGGTATCCATCTTCCTTTTAATACTCGGAACATTTTCAAAGAATTCAGCCGCCTCTTCAATAGTCATATCGAGCACATCGTAAATATTCTTTCCTTTATATAATACGTCAAGAGTATCCCTGTTATACCTTTTTCCTCCGCACACCTCACAAGGCACATATACATCCGGAAGAAAATGCATTTCTATCTTTATAATACCGTCCCCCGAGCAGGCTTCGCATCTTCCGCCCTTTACATTAAAACTGAATCTGCCTTTTTTGTAACCCTTCGCCTTTGCATCGGGTGTGGCCGCAAAAAGATCTCTTATCATGTCAAATACTCCGCAGTAGGTTGCAGGATTGGATCGCGGCGTACGTCCGATAGGCGACTGGTCTATGTCTATAACCTTATCAAGCTGCTCTGTTCCGGTAATACTTCCGTGTTTGCCCGGTATTGTTCTTGCTCTGTTTAAGGTTTTTGCAAGAGACTTATAGAGTATCTCGTTTACAAGAGAACTCTTTCCCGAGCCCGATACACCCGTTACACAGGTAAATACTCCGAGCGGAATATCCACATCTATATGCTTTAAGTTATTCATATAAGCATCATGCACAGTTATAAAGCCGGAAGGTTTTCTTCTTTTTTCCGGTACCGGTATCTTCATACGTCCGCTGAGATATGCTCCGGTTACAGATCTTTTGCATTTCATAATCTCTTCTGCGCTTCCTACAGCAACTATCTCTCCGCCGTGCGAGCCGGCTCCCGGACCTACGTCAACAATGCAGTCCGCCTCCCTCATCGTATCCTCATCATGCTCAACCACAATAAGAGTATTTCCAAGATCCCTAAGATGTTTTAATGTCGCAAGGAGTTTATCATTATCCCTCTGATGAAGGCCGATGCTCGGCTCATCCAAAATATAGGCCACGCCGACAAGACCGGACCCTATCTGGGTTGCCAGTCTGATTCTCTGCGCCTCGCCTCCGGATAAAGAAGCAGTCATTCTTGAAAGAGTAAGATAATCCAATCCTACATCCACCAAAAATCCCACTCTTGCCTTTATTTCCTTTATAATTTCCGAGCCGATGAGCTGCTGCTGTTTGGTAAGCTCAAGCTCATCCATGTAATCCTTAAGTCGTTTTACAGAAAGCGATGTTATTTCATATATATTCTTATCTCCTACAGTTACCGCAAGAGATTCTTTTTTAAGTCTCTTTCCGCCGCAACTTTCGCAAGGCGTAATCTGCATAAATGTCTCGTATTCTGCCTTTTGGGTTTCGGAAGAGACTTCCCTGTACCTTCTTCTTACGTTTTCGAGAACGCCTTCAAAGGCCACTTTGTATTCCCCTACTCCGCGCATGCTCTTATAAGTAAAGTTTACCTCTTCTCCGCCGGTTCCGTGGATTATGATATCCTGAGCCTTTTTACTGAGCTTTTCAAAAGGAGTGTCCAAATCAAAACCGTATTTTTCCGCCAAACCTTCAAGTATACATCTTGTCCAGCTTCCTTCTTTGGTTGCCGACTGCCATCCGTTTACAGCGATACAGTTTTCGTTTATTGACTTTGACCTGTCCGGAATAATCAAATCCATATCAAATTCCATCTTATAGCCGAGACCTGCACAAACCGGGCAGGCTCCGAACGGGTTGTTAAACGAAAAGCTTCTCGGCTCAATTTCATCTATTGAAATATCGCAGTCAGGGCACGAAAAGCTCTCCGACATAAGCATTTCCTCTTTGCCGAGAACATCCACAAGAAGAGTTCCTCCGGAAAGCTTTAAAACATTTTCTATAGAATCCGAAAGTCTTTTTTCTATGCCTTCCTTTATTTTAATTCTGTCTACAATTATCTCTATATCATGCTTTTTGTTTTTATCGAGCTTAATATCATCGGAAAGGTCATACATATTTTTGTCAACTCTTACCCTTACATATCCGCTCTTTTTTGCGCGCTCGAATATTTTCTGATGCTCACCTTTTCTGCCTTTTACCACCTGGGCAAGAAGCTGAATCCTTGTGCCTTCCTCAAGCAGCATTATGCGGTCCACCATCTGATCCACCGTCTGCTTGGAAATAACCTTACCGCAGGACGGACAATGAGGCACGCCTATTCTGGCATATAAAAGTCTGAAATAATCATATATCTCCGTAACTGTTCCGACAGTCGATCTCGGGTTTCTGTTTGTCGACTTTTGATCTATGGATATAGCCGGCGAAAGCCCCTCAATGCTCTCGACATTGGGTTTTTCCATCTGTCCGAGTAACTGCCTTGCATATGAAGAAAGAGACTCCATATATCTTCTCTGGCCTTCCGCATATATTGTATCAAAGGCAAGTGACGACTTACCCGAGCCCGAAAGCCCGGTAAATACTACAAGTTTATCTCTCGGGATCTCAACATCGACATTCTTTAAATTATGCTCTTTTGCACCTTTTATCTTTATAAAATCTCTAGCTTTCATTTTTTCTCCGTTTAATATAATGTATTAACCAAGCTTTTCTTTTACCTCATCTCTGCACTCGGGGCGCACAAAATAATATAAAAAGCTCTCCACTACCTTTTCTCTCTTAAATCCTCTTCCGTCCAGCTTAAAATTCACAAAACCGGCATTTTTGTATTTGCCGAAGATATCTTCCGTAGATATAAAGGAACGGTTTTTTTGTATCTCTTTAAATGACCTTGTGATATTTACGCACGGCCCAAATTCCATCCTGGAATATTCAAGCTGAGCATGCCCCACCGCATCATAATGGTTTTTCCTTCTCGAGCAGTTGTCTGCGCAGTAATGATTAGCAATAAGCTCAATTTTTTCCTTATGAGGAAGGTTAAAAAGCTCCTCCGTATTATTCATAGCCGAATCAAGCACCACAAGGGAATAATCTTTTTCAAGTTCTTCTTTTATCAGCTCAACATCATTTAAACATTTGGTTGTAGATGATATGTATTTATAGTCGGGGTAATTCATTCTCAAAAATTCCTCGAGAACCGGCGAATTTACCAGAACTTCGTTTTTTCCGTTATGAGCAAGCCTCATGCAAAGGTTGCAGTAAGTATCCAAAACATGGAACTTTTCAAGCACGGGATTTGTAAATGTAAATCTTAAGGCTATGCCTCTGTCATTGTATTCTTTAATAGCAAACTCTATATCCTCTTTGCCGGCAAAGCCCACAATAACCCGGCCTCCGTTCCAGATATTTCCCGGAAAACATCCGTAGGCGGCGACTATTTTTATATCATCATAAAAATAATCGGGGCATTTCTCCATCAAATCATGAAGATTCGTTATAAGTTTAAAATTTCCGTAAAACTCCGGAAGAAAATAATTAATCATCATAGTGGTATTTTATACTTCGATTGCGAAAAATACAATATTTGAATGCCCCTCTTAAATAATATATAATTTAGCTGTGGCGCCACGCGCCACATAACACCTATTATATTAAGGAAGAAAAAATGGATTACGAGCTTATAAAAAGCAAAAGGCGCACAATCGCCCTCGAAATAAAACCCGACGGCCGTATAGTCGTAAGAGCTCCGAAAAACGCTTCTAAAACAGCCATAGATGATTTTGTAAATTCCAAAGCCCGTTGGATAAATTCTCATCTCGAAAAAATAAATGAGACAAACAAGGCCACAGGAAACACTATCCCTTTGACGGAAGAAAAAATAAAAGAGCTTGCAAAAAAAGCAAAAGCCTCCCTTCCGCAAAAAGTCTCTTATTACGCAAATATGCTTGGAGTAAGCTATGGGAAGATATTTATCAAATGCCAAAGCTCTCTTTGGGGAAGCTGCTCTTCCAAGGGCAACCTTAACTTTAACTGTCTGCTCATGCTTCTCCCCGAAGAAATCGCAGATTACGTTGTGGTACATGAGCTTTCGCACAGGCTGCAGATGAATCATTCTCCAAAGTTTTGGGCAATTGTTGAAAGCATAATTCCGGACTTTAAAGAGAGGCGAAAATATCTTAAAGAAAACGGTGGAGCACTTATTACTGCTGCCCAAAATGCAAGATCTGCGGCCGGCAAAAAATATTACACCTACATTTTAAGATGCGCAGACAACAGCTTATATACCGGATACACCACAGATTTAGACAACCGCCTAAAAGCTCACAACAGCGGCAAAGGCGCAAAGTATACCAAAACAAGACTCCCTGTTTCTTTGGTCTATTACGAAACATTTTCCACCAAGCAGGAAGCCACTTCCCGGGAATCGCTTATCAAGCAGCTTTCTAAGAAAGAAAAAGAAATGCTGATAAAAAAGAATTTGAAATTTGATAACAAAAAAGACATAACTTGAACACAATTTAAATATATGATAATACCATCACAAATGTAGTTATGATAATTAACGAGGTAAAGCCTATGAAAAATTTAGTAAAAAAATCAATTATTGCTGTTCTTGCAGTTTCAATGATAACATCACTCGCAGCTTGCGGAACCACATCTTCCGAAAGCACTTCCGAGGAGACAACGACGGAAACCGAAAGTGAGACAACGGATTCCGAAACGGCAACAGCAACAAGCACATCAGCCGAATCAGACAGTGACTATTTTACAGACAGAGATCTTGAGCAGACGGCAGATCTTACCGATGCCGAATACATTACCCTCTCAGACGGTACCGACGTTGAGATTACCGAAGAAGGCGTATATGTAATAAGCGGAAGTGCAACAGACGTTACAATTACCGTAGACTGCGAAGATGAAAACGCAAAAGTACAGCTCGTACTTGACGGAGCAAGCATCACAAACACTGACATGCCTGCAATCTACGTTAAAGCCGCCGACAAGGTATTTGTAACTCTTGCAGACGGAACATCATCAACTCTCGAAGTTACCGGCACCTACGCTACAGATGATGAAGAAAACTTTGATGCCGTAATCTATGCAAAAGACGATCTTGTATTAAACGGCACGGGTTCTTTGACAATTGTATCCGCTTCAGGTAACGGTATCGCAGCCAAAGACGATCTTAAGATTACAGGAGGCACTTACGATATCACAGCTTCAGATTCAGCTTTGGATGTAAACGATCTTATCGCCATCTGCGACGGAGATATTACAATAAATGCAACAAATGACGGACTCCACTGCGAATACAGCGATGATGATACTGTCGGAGAAATCTATATCTCAGGCGGCACCTTCAACATCACGGCAGGAGATGACGCAATTCACGCACAGACACTTATTACAATTGATGGCGGAACATTTACAATTAACGCAGCAGAAGGCATCGAGGCAACCTACATTATTATCAACGACGGCACTATCGATATCACAGCTTCAGATGACGGTATAAACGCAGCTAGCAAATCTTCTGCATATACTGCCACAATCGAAGTAAACGGCGGAGAGATTACAATCTCAATGTCCGGAAATGACACAGATGCCATGGATTCAAATGCAAACATTATTATTAACGGCGGCACTATCGATATTACCGGAGATTCAGCCTTTGACTACGACGGAACAGGCGAACTTAACGGTGGCACTGTAACAGTAAACGGCGAAGAGATTACAGAACTTACCAACTCTATGATGGGTGGTATGGGAGGCGGCCAGATGAGCGGTGCTCCTTCAGACAGCGGAACCGTTCCAAGTGACCAGGGCAATATGTCAGGTGCTCCTTCAGGCGGAGGCCAGATGGGCGGCGGAATGTAAAAGCAATATTCTAACCTTTTTCATAAATACAATAAAGGCACGGTGTTTTAAAACGCCGTGCCTTATTTGTTTTATACTGCTTCTCTTGAAGCTCTTTTTGCC
>JAILQM010000101.1 GCA_024698965.1 Eubacterium sp.
GACCACGATCACGAGCATGAGCATGAGCACGAATATGATGAAAACGGAGTTTGCAGCTGCGGACATCACCATCATCACGCAGATGAGGTATTTACAAGCTGGGGTATTGAGACTCCGCATAAATTTGACAGAGAAACTCTCGAGAACGCACTTAATGTACTTGTAAATGATGAGAAATACGATTACATCCTTCGTTCCAAAGGTATTGTTGAGACAACAGACGGATCATGGATTTACTTTGATATGGTACCGGGCGCTTATGAGCTCAGAGAAGGTGAAGCCGACTATACGGGAAGACTTGTTGTAATCGGTACTCATGTTGACGAAGATGAGATGAAAGAGCTTTTCGGATTTTAGAGGTGAATAATATGGAAGTACCTGTTTATTTATTTACGGGATTTATGGACAGCGGAAAAACAACGCTGATTAAAGATACATTATTTGATTCAAGCTTTAATGAAGGAAACAAAACTCTTCTTATCGTTTGCGAAGACGGAGACGAAGAATACACACATGACGAGTGTTATAAAAATAATGTAGTACTTGCGGAAATTGAAAACGAGGAAGATTTTACCAAAGAGAAACTCGAAGAACTTTACAGACAGTATATGCCGGATAATGTTTTTATCGAATACAACGGCACATGGGAAATTGCAACGTTTAACGATTTGGAGCTTCCTGAAGACTGGGTACTTGTACAGGTTCTTACAACCATAGAAGGTCCGACATTTGAGATGTATCTTAACAATATGGCTACAATGCTCATGGATCAGATTTTCTTATCCGATGTAATAATTATCAACCGTTCAAACGATGAGCTTCCGAAAAGAAAGTTCAGAGCGGCCATTAAGGCCAATAATAAGAAAGCTCAGATTGTATATGAAAGAGAAGACGGTTCTATAGATGAAAATGCTATGAACGAGCTTCCTTATGACAAGTCTGCAGACTTTTTGGA
The DNA here is from genome assembly GCA_024698965.1 of Eubacterium sp. GTDB lineage: Bacteria > Bacillota > Clostridia > Lachnospirales > Lachnospiraceae > RUG14243. Next base: position 956 of record JAILQM010000101.1, read on the forward strand.
TTTGGAAGATTCCGATTATGCTGCGTTTTATATGGATGTAATGGATAATCCAAAGGATTATGACGGTAAGGAAATAAAGTTCAGGGCTTTGGTTTACAGACCTGATAATTATAAAAGACCGGGATTTGTACCGGGAAGATTTGCGATGACCTGTTGTGTTGAAGACATTCAGTTTTTAGGACTGGTATGTAAGAGTGAGAGGGCATCTGAGGTAAAACATAAATCGTGGATTGATATTACCGCAAAAGTGAAATACGAATTTAATAAAGATTATTCGGGCAAAGGTCCTGTGCTTTATGAGGAAAAGATAGAGCCGGCCGATAAGCCTGAAGATGAACTTGTATATTTTACATAGTTTAGTCTATCTGAATCATAATGCCTATGATCTGATTCTGACCGTTTCGTTTCATAATGAAATTGTTGGCTTCGAGTTCGTAGGCATTTCCTGTTATACTAAGGTGATTTTTTATGCAGAAATCCAAAAGCTTCTGATAGGAAGCTCCTATTGTTGAGTAGTCCCCGTGATGGAAGATGTGTACATATCGGCCCGCGGGTTTTATTACAGATCTTTTATCTTCGTATTTAACCGGTGTAAGAGAAAAGACGTAGCTGTAGAAGAGTTCGCCCGAAAAGAGGGTGGACTTGTTAATTATTCGGCCCACCGGGAATTTGTTTATTTTTAAAATGTTGTCACAGTATGAAAAATGATTATGAAGTACGGCAGCATTTTCTTTGGAGCTTAATCTAATGTCCTTTGAAGCTGCCGTAACTATCATATATTTTTCTTCTCTGTCGATTATACGAGGAGTATCGTAAAAATAATTCTCCGATTCATTCATATAATCTGCGGCCTTATCAGCCTGATTAAGGAAGCCCAGAGCCTGATTTAATGTGGTAATCTGGTCTTCGAGAATCCTTTTCTTTTGGCTGATAAAGTCTTTTATTTCATCAGGATTTGTCATTGAAAAGTAATCTTTAATTTCCGAAAGAGATGCATCGCAGTCTATGAGAGTGCGAATCAGATTGAATATATATATCTGCTTGAGTGTGTAATACCTGTATCCGTTAGCGGCAACGGTCTCGGGTTTGAGAAGACCGATATCGTCATAGTGAAAGAGGGTGTCTTTCGTTGTATCACACAGTTTTGCAAATTCTCCGGTTGTAAAGAGCTTTAGCTTTGACATAAATTACCTCATATTTTTTCGGCAAGATCCGGAAAGAGCGAAAGGCTTCTTTTGAGAATGCCGTTCATATAGGCAATGGCCGTACCGTAGTTGGTAATAGGCACGCCGGCTTTTATGGCTCTTTGGTATCTGCTTTTTGCTTCCGCCGCGTTAAGCATACATGCGCCGCAGTGGATTATCATTTTATATTCTCCTAAGTTCTCGGGAAACTCGGTGCCGGAGCTAAGCGTAATTTCGGGGTCCGAACCGGTAAACTCCCTTATCCATTTTGGGAGCTTTACTGCGCCTATGTCCTCACACTGGCGGTGATGAGTGCAGCCTTCGCTGATAAGTATTTTATCACCCGGTTTTATGTTTTTAAGCTCTGCCGCACCTAAAACGCTCGGCGAAAGATTTCCTTTATATCTTGCCATGAGTATGGAAAAAGATGTAAGAGGAACGCTTTCGGGAACGATTTTTGCTACGGTTTTAAAGGCCTGGGAATCCGTTATTACCATTTTCGGTGCGTCTTTTAAAGAAAGAAGAGTGTTTTCAAGCTCTGTTTCTCTGCACATAACAGGTACGGCTCCGGAGTCTAAGGCGTCTCTTATAACCTGCTGCTGCGGCAATATGAGCCTTCCTTTCGGAGCTGATTTGTCAATCGGAATCACAAGCACAATAATATCACCCGGATTTACCAGATCGCTTATCAGTGGATTTTCCTTCGGCATATCCTTTAGTTTAGCGGCCGTCATTTCCTTTAATTCATTAATATTATATCCCGAAAGAGCGCTGCAGTAAATTTCATTTTGCGGGTTTGCGCAATCGGGCGGAATTTCGCCGAGTAAATCGCATTTATTCTTTACTACAATAAACGGAAGGTTATGCTCTTTAAAAAGCTTAATAAGCTCATTATCGGCTTCTTTTGGGCCGGATGAGGCGTCGGTTACCAAAATGGCGATATCTGTCTGCGCGAGAACGTTTTTCGCGCGTGAAATTCGCATCTGACCTAAAGTGCCTTCATCGTCTATACCCGGGGTATCTATAATAACGACAGGCCCTAAAGGAAGGAGCTCCATTGCCTTTTTTACCGGGTCTGTGGTTGTGCCTTTGACATCTGATACTATAGAGAGGTTCTGGCTTGTAAATGCGTTTACAAGGCTGCTTTTTCCGGCATTTCTGCAGCCGAAAAAAGCAATATGTACACGTTCTCCCGATGGGACTGAATTTAAACTCATAGGCTCCTCCTAGAATCTGAAGTCTCTTCCGTCACCGGCTTTAATGTGGTTTAAGTGGTCGATAAGAAGTCCTCTTACCTTTTCGTTTGATACTGCCGGAATATTGGCTTCAATAAGCTTCTCGCCGGCTGCTCTTGTCTCAGGCGATGCGTAATCCGAAAGGTACTCCTGGAGTGTCATAAGTGCGTTCGGATGACAGCAGTTAAGGATCTGCTTTGATTTGCAAAGTGCCATAAAGCGGTCGCCGGTACGGCCTTCTCTGTAACATGCCGTGCAGAATGAAGGAATGTAGTTTAAGTTGATGAGCCAGTGAATAACCTCATCAAGTGAGCGGGTATCGGAAACGTCAAACTGTACAGTATCTTCCGGTCTGATTTCTTTTGTGTAACCGCCTACGGATGTACGGGAACCTCCGGAAATCTGAGAAATGCCGAGGTCTAAAACGCGTTCTCTTGACTTTTGCGACTCACGTGTTGAAACAATCATTCCGGTGTAAGGAACGGCGATTCTTATGCAGGCAACAAGTTTTGCGAATGTATCATCATCAATGGAGTTTGTAAATTCGTTTAAGTCAATATCGTCAGCCGGACAGACTCTCGGTACGGAGATTGTATGAGGGCCTACTCCCTGAACAGCTTCAAGATGCTCGGCGTGCATTAAAAGACCTGCAAACTCGTAGCGGTATTTGTCGAGTCCGAATAAAACACCGAGACCTACGTCGTCAATACCTCCGGCCATAGCTCTGTCCATAGCCTCTGTGTGGTATGCGTAGTCGCTCTTAGGTCCTGTCGGGTGAAGGGCTTCGTAAGATTCTTTGTGATAAGTCTCCTGGAAGAGGATGTATGTTCCTATTGCGGCATCATGAAGCTTTTTATAGTTTTCAACCGTTGTTGCGGCGATGTTTACGTTAACTCGTCTTATGGCACCGTTTTTATGCTTGATTGAATAGATGGTGTCGATACTTTCGAGAATGTACTCAATAGGGTTGTATTTAGGATGCTCGCCGGCTTCTATGGCAAGTCTTTTATGTCCCATATCCTGAAGAGCGATAACTTCATCTCTTATCTGTTCCTGAGTGAGCTTAACTCTCGGAATATGAGTGTTTTTGCCGTGATAAGGACAATATGTGCAGCCGTTTATACAGTAGTTTGAAAGGTAGAGCGGTGCGAAAAGCACGATACGGTTGCCGTAGAAATCTTCTTTTATTTTTTTGGCAAGTTTGTATATTTCCTCGTTTTTCTCCGGAATATCACAGGCTAAAAGCACTGATGCCTCTCTGTGGTCGAGACCTTTCATCTCGCGGGCTTTTTTAAGAATGTCGTCTATTACCTTGACGTTATTTTTGTTTTCGTCGGCGTAGGCGAGAGACTCCAAAATCTCGCTGTGGTCTATGAATTCTTCCGCTTTCATTGAATTTTTGTTGTACATTTTATTTCCTCCTGATTTTTATGTGGTCGCCTCTGTCTGTGCTGAGGCTGTATCCAATTGAATTAATTCTTGAGGAGAGACAGCTAAGGCATTCGGCCGCTTCTTCTCCCGTGCATATTTTATTGTCATAGAGCATGTATTTTTTTCTTACATTAGGTGGTGAGAGGTTGGGCATTACTACATTTGCTCCGGAAAGTATGCCCATTTCTCTGCCATTGGGATGAATTGTTCCCAAAGCCGTCGTGGCCGGTAGCAGCACTTCGGGAAGCATTATCCTTATTAAAGACAAAAGATAAAGCGTATCTTCCAAAGTGCCGGATTTTTCATCCTTAAAAGGTGTGTCTTTATGCGGAATAAAAGGTCCTATTCCTATCATCTCAGGCTCAAGCTCTCTTAAAAAGATAAGGTCTTTTGCAAGAGTTTCTTTGGTTTGACCGGGTGAACCCACCATAAATCCCGCGCCGGTCTGATAGCCTATCTCTTTAAGCTCATAGAGACATTTTTTTCTGTTTGAAAGAGAAAGGTATGGCGGATGAAGATGAGAGTAGTGATCATCGTCCGCGGTCTCATGCCTTAAAAGGTATCTGTCCGCTCCGGCATCGAAGAGCTTTTGGTAGCTGTCCTTCGAGCGTTCTCCGACAGATAGGGTAAGAGCACAGTCCGGATGATTATTTTTAATGCTTTTTATAATGTCTGTCAAAACTTCGTCCGTAAAGAAAGCATCTTCGCCGCCCTGGAGGACGAATGTTCTAAAACCTATATCATATCCGTAGTCGGCGCAGTTTAAAATATCTTCCTTGCTCAGTCTGTATCTTGCCGCGTTTTTGTTGCTCTTTCTTATTCCGCAGTAGTAACAGTCATTTTTACAAATATTTGTAAACTCGATCAGGCCTCTTATATATATGTCTTTTCCGTAAACGGCATCTCTTATTTTTGAAGCCTTGTCTGCAGCATACTCGGCTGCGGAAGGCGTTCTGTTTTCAAGAAGAAAAATAAATTCTTCGGCAGATAATAAAGATCCGCTTTCGAGACTGTCTATCTTTTCTTTTACTGCATTTTCCATATAATAATCCTTTGCTTAAACATTTGAGTAGACGGCTTTGGAATTAACTCCGTCGAGCATTCCGAGTTTGCCGGAAATACTGCTTATCACATTGTTTGGAGCGTCTACTATAATGCTGATTATAGAAATGTTTCTTTGCTTGTAAGGAATACCCATTCTGCCTATTATGTATTCCCTGTATTCATGAAGTACAGAATTGATTTCTCCGGTAGAAGCGGGATTATCAATAATAATGCCTATTAATGCGACTCTTGTCTCCATCTGTCACCTCCTAAAAAAATAATGCATACCGTACTTTTGGCATGCATTAAAAAACACTCTTTTTGCGTAAAATATCAGAGTAATCGTTATATGCTCGCCTTTCCCGTCGGGACGAACCCTCCGGCGTCAGTACGAAAATGTTATATTACGGATAAAGTATCATTCGAATATGCGGTAAGTCAAGCCTTACCCTTGGGTTTAGCCGCATAACTGTTATTCGGTTTTTGTAAATTAAAATTGTGACAAATTTAATTATTGGGAATATGTTAAACTATGGGGTTAACACGATAGTTTTGCTTATTCATTTGCAAATATGATTAAAATGGTGCATAATTTGATTATGAAGTAGTCATAAAGAAAATTATGGGATTTTATGGGTGAATTATTTTGAGCAAAAACACAATTCTCATCGTAGATGATGAGGTAATCAACAGAACAATTTTAAAAGAATCTTTTGAGGGAGCTTTTTCCATTCTGGAAGCCGGAAACGGACATGAGGCAATCGAAATACTGAAAAGCAAATCAGGCGATATTGGGGCTGTTTTACTGGATTTGCTGATGCCGGGATCGGATGGATTCGAGGTGCTTAAGTTCATGGAGTATTGCGGGCTTGACAAGGAAATTCCTGTTATCGTTATTACCAGCGATGACAGTGAAGGCATTAAAAAAAGACTCAGTGAGTACAGAATTTCCGATGTTTTAAACAAGCCTTTTTTGCCTATGGTTATTTCGAGAAGGACTAAAAATCTTATTCGTATTTACGAAGACAAAAGAAAAGATCTTGAAAAGCTTAGCAGTGAGATAGAGCAGCTTAAAAAGGAAAACGCAGAACTTAAAGAGAAAATAAAAGGTTACGAAAAGACGCTGAAAAAAATTGAAAAAAACTTTATTTAACATTCTTGACTATGGGGTTACCCAATACCTATAATTTTAATTGCACAAGGGAACCGGCGATGATTGGGAGTGCCGGTTATGCTTTTTACTTATCGCTTTGACAGGGAGGTATTAGGTATGGCAGAGAATAGAAAAGTTGTAATGAGAACAAATTCGCTTGGCGAAAGATTTGCAGGTTATTGGGATGAAGTGACCGGCACATTTAAAACTGTTATGGTTATTCACAATGATAATGATATGGACAGTTTTATTGATAAGTACGACATTACATACGTAAGAATAGAGAACGTTTTATAGAATTTCAGCATTTTTGTAATTCAGAAGAATCACGTTTTTACCCCATAGATACGTGATTCGTTTTCCCATAAAACCCCATGAAAAACCCGGATGTCTGTTCCGGGTTTTTTGCTGTCTTAAAACAGATAAAAATACCGTGCATAGTTGCGTGAAATAGTGTAAAATACATAAAGTGTAAACTTAAAGACAATCGGAGGAAGATTTTTGAGTAATATAGATAAAAGTCATATCAGAAATTTTTGTATAATAGCGCATATCGATCATGGTAAATCCACGCTTGCGGACCGTATTATCGAGATGACCGGAACTCTCACAAGCCGTGAGATGCAGTCACAGGTTCTTGATAATATGGAGCTTGAGAGAGAAAGAGGAATTACGATTAAGTCTCAGGCGGTAAGAATAATTTACAATGCCAAAAACGGAGAGGAGTATATTTTCAATCTCATAGATACTCCCGGTCATGTGGATTTTAACTATGAGGTATCACGCTCTTTGGCGGCGTGTGACGGAGCAATTTTGGTTGTGGATGCGGCTCAAGGCGTCGAAGCTCAAACTCTTGCAAACGTTTATCTTGCAATGGAACACGATCTTGAGGTAGTTCCTGTTATAAACAAGATTGACCTTCCGAGCGCAGAGCCTGAAAGGGTTGCCGAAGAGATAGAAGACGTTATCGGAATAGAGGCACTTGATGCACCTAAGATTTCGGCAAAAACAGGACTTAATATAGACAGTGTACTTGAGGCTATAGTGGAAAAGATACCTGCTCCGCAGGGGGATGAGTCTGCTCCGCTTCAGGCACTTATTTTTGACAGCTTATACGATTCGTATAAGGGAGTAATTGTATTTATCAGAATTAAAGAAGGTACGGTTAAGGTCGGAACCAAGATTAAAATGATGGCAACAGGGGCAGAAGCTGAGGTTGTTGAGGTAGGATACTTCGGAGCCGGACAGTTTATTTCCTGTGATGAGCTTTCAGCCGGAATGGTTGGATATATTACGGCGAGTCTTAAGAATGTAAAAGATACCCGTGTGGGTGATACGGTAACCGATGCAAATCATCCTTGCAAAGAGCCGCTTCCGGGTTATAAGAAGGTTAATCCTATGGTTTACTGCGGTATTTATCCTGCAGACAGTGCAAAGTACCCTGACCTTAGAGATGCTCTTGAAAAACTTCAGCTAAACGATGCTTCTCTTCAGTTTGAGCCGGAGACATCAATAGCTTTGGGATTTGGCTTTAGATGCGGATTTTTGGGACTTTTACATCTCGAAATAATTCAGGAGAGACTTGAGAGAGAATATGATTTAGACCTTGTAACTACAGCTCCCGGCGTTATTTACAAAGTTCATAAGACAGACGGCACCGTAATTGAGCTTACTAATCCGTCGAATCTGCCGGACCCGTCAAATATAGAGTATATGGAAGAGCCGGTTGTAGACGCCGAAATCATGGTTTCGAGCGAGTTTATAGGTTCAATCATGGATTTATGCCAGGAAAGAAGAGGACAGTATATCAGCCTTGATTACATAGAGGAAAACAGGGCGGTTTTGAAATACGTTCTTCCTCTTAACGAGATTATATATGACTTTTTCGATGCGTTAAAGTCGCGTTCAAGAGGCTATGCTTCATTTGACTATGAGATGAAGGGCTATGTTAAGGCAACTCTTGTTAAGCTTGATATTCTTATTAACAAAGAAGAGGTTGATGCGCTTTCGTTCATTGTACATGAGTCCACCGCTTATGAGAGAGGGCGAAAGATGTGTGAAAAGCTTAAGGAAGAGATTCCGAGACATCTCTTTGAGATTCCGCTTCAGGCTGCGGTCGGAGGAAAGGTTATTGCCAGAGAAACGATTAAAGCCATGCGTAAGGATGTGCTTGCGAAGTGTTACGGCGGTGATATTTCCAGAAAGAGAAAGCTTCTTGAAAAACAAAAAGAAGGTAAGAAGAGAATGCGTCAGGTAGGTAATGTTGAGATTCCACAGGAAGCATTTATGGCAGTGCTTAAATTAGATGAGGATTAAATAATGATCTCTTTTGACGAAAAAACAGGCGTAGAAATATATATACATATTCCTTTTTGCGTAAAAAAATGCGCATACTGTGATTTTTTGTCATTTCCGGCCAATGATGAAACCGTTCATAAATACATAAGGGCTTTGCAAAAAGAGCTTGCCTTAAGAGCAGCTTCAATCGACCATAAGAGAATTATAAGTATCTATATAGGAGGCGGAACTCCGTCTTCGATAGATGAAAGCTATATCGGAGATATCTTAGAAACCGTAAGATTTTACTATAAGGTGGATAAAGATGCCGAGATTACCATAGAAGTAAATCCCGGCACAGCAACACTCGAAAAATTTAAAAAATACCATTATTACGGAATTAACCGCATCAGCATGGGACTGCAGTCCACTAATAACGAAATACTTAAAAAGCTCGGCAGGATTCATACCTATGAAGAGTTTTTGGAGTGCTATGAAAATGCAAAGAAAGCGGGATTCGATAATATTAATGTAGATTTAATTTCAGGCATACCCGGGCAAACTCTCGATGATTGGACTGATTCATTAAAGAAGGTTATTCAGCTTGGGCCCAATCATGTGTCGACTTACGGGCTTATAGTTGAAGAAGGTACGCCTTTCTATGATTTATACGGAGAGGATGAAGAAAGAAGACAAAACGGCGAAGAGCCTCTTAGTCTCCCGAGCGAACAGATTGAAAGAATAATGTATTATATGTCCATTGAATATCTTTGCTCAAACGGATATTCAAACTATGAGATTTCAAACTTTGCAAAATCGGGCTTTGAGAGCAGGCACAATACCGGATATTGGATTGGAAGAGAATACCTTGGGATTGGCCTTGGAAGCTCATCCTATCTTCTTGGAAGAAGGTTTGATAATACCACTGATATTGCTGAATATATCGAAACAATAGAAAAAAATAAACTTAAATTTTATAATAATCAAACACTTACCGTAAAGGAACAGATGGAAGAGTTTATGTTTCTCGGACTTCGAATGACGAAGGGTGTCAGCAGGAAAGAGTTTAATGACAGATTCGGTGTTAGCGTGGAAGCGGTCTTTGGCGATGTGTTAAACGAGCTTCAAAATGCCGGTCTTTTAATTATGGTTGAAGATAGAATTTTCCTGACAAGTGAGGGTATAGATGTCAGCAATTACACGCTTTCAAAATTCCTTTTGGATTAGAAAAATACATCTGTGTAAATCTACATATGTGTTTTAAATAAAACTGAAAGAGGTTTAGTTAAAAATGTATTTAAGAAATGGAAAAGCGAATATTTATTATGAAAGAAGCGGACACGGACAGCCGCTTTTAATTGTGCACGGAGCTATTGAGGGCACAAGATATTTTAAGGAGCTTGTCGAAATCTTAAGAGATTATTATGAGGTATTTACCTATGACAGAAGAGGAAACGGCAGAAGCACCTGCGAAGACGGAGCAGATTTTGATCTTGATGCTCAGGTATCTGATGCTGCTGCGCTTATAGAAGGACTTGAGCTTGAAGACGTTATTCTTGTCGGACACAGCGCCGGAGGAACAATTGCTCTTGAAACATTTAGGGCGATATCAAATAAAATAGCTCATGTTATTATTTACGAAACTCCGATTTATACTCTTATAAAGGATGAAAAGCCTGAGCTTTACGAATGGGTCGGGAAAATGATTGCTTTAAGGGATGCCGGAAAACATAAAGAGGTTGCAAAAGAATTTGCAATGTCAATCGGCACAATGGATCCGAGAGCCAGAAAGAAAGAGAGCGAGGAGAAGGCTATGGACAGGGAAGACTTTAAGCATTTCATTACTTACGAGTTCCCGGTGTTTTCTTTTTATGAGCCGAATGTTGAATTTTTTAAATTAAACAGTGATTATATTTCAGTGATGGTTGGCGATAGAAGTATGGATTCGAACTTGTCGTGGGCTTCACAGAACTTCGCCGAAGTTATTGGAAGCAAGGTTTATCATGTCGCCGGATATCATAATCTGCCGTACGATTTGCCGCTTGATTTTGCGGTAAGTGTTCTGGGGATTTTGCGTTACCGAGGATTGTGAAAAAGAGATTCCTCGCTACGCTCAGGATGACACATAAGCAATAATGTCATTCTGAGCGCAAGCGAAGAATCTCTTTTTATATATCCCCACGACCAAACTCGGACAATACAAGACCTTCGTTTCTGTCGAGCACCATCTTCGGACTCCAGGCGTTGGCGAAGAGGAGAAGCGGGCGGCCTTTGAGGTCTTTGATTTTACGCATGTCGCTTGTCCCGCTAATCTTATCGAGGTCAATCTCCGGATTCTCAATCCATCTGATATGTTCGTAAGGGAGCTTTTCGAGCTTGATATCAACGTTGTATTCGTTCTTTAATCTGTACTCAAGTACTTCAAACTGAAGGACGCCTACAACACCTACGATAACTTCTTCCATACCGGTTTTGTACTCCTGGAAAATCTGAATCGCACCTTCTTGAGCAATCTGTTCGATTCCTTTTACGAACTGTTTTCTCTTCATGGTATCAATCTGTCTTACTCTGGCAAAATGCTCCGGAGCAAATGTCGGTATTCCTTCGAATTTAAACGGCTTAGATGCTGTTGTAATTGTGTCTCCTATAGAGAAAATACCCGGATCGAATACACCGATTATATCTCCGGCGTAGGCTTCTTCGACAATTTTTCTGTCCTGAGCCATCATCTGCTGAGGCTGGGAGAGACGCATCTTTTTGTTGCCGCCCTGAACATGTGTAACTTCCATTCCTGCCGTGAATTTTCCGGAGGTTATACGCATAAATGCAATTCTGTCTCGATGAGCTTTGTTCATATTGGCCTGTATTTTAAATACGAAGGCTGAAAAGTCCTCTGAGAATGGATCGATTTCACCGATGTCTGCCTTTCTCGGAAGAGGGGAGTATGTCATTTTAAGGAAGTGCTTCAAAAATGTTTCCACACCGAAGTTGGTGAGGGCGGAACCGAAAAATACGGGAGAAAGTTCTCCTTTTGTTACAAGCTCCATATCCATTTCCTCGCCGGCGCCGTCTAAAAGCTCGATTTCATCCATGAGAGTATCATAGTTTTCTTCGCCGAGCTTTTCCTTTATATTTTCATCGTCAATTGAGATTACTTCAAGGTCACCTTCTTTTGTACCTTTTTGGGTATCGGAAAAGAGGAGGACAGAGCGGCTGGCTCTGTCGTATACGCCTTTAAAGTTTTTGCCGGAGCCGATAGGCCAATTCATGGCGTATGTGCCGATTCCAAGCTCTTTTTCTATTTCGTCTACAAGGTCAAACGTATCACCGGCATCTCTGTCCATTTTGTTAATGAAGGTAAAAATCGGAATATGTCTCATTACGCAAACCTTGAAAAGTTTTCTTGTCTGTGCCTCGACACCTTTTGATGCATCAATTACCATCACGGCCGAATCCGCAGCCATTAATGTACGATAGGTGTCCTCCGAGAAGTCCTGATGGCCCGGGGTATCAAGGATGTTTACGCATTTTCCGTCGTAGTTAAACTGCAGAACGGAAGATGTTACCGAAATACCTCTTTCTTTTTCTATTTCCATCCAGTCGGAAACGGCGTGGCGTGCTGTTGCCTTACCTTTTACCGAACCGGCTAGGTTAATTGCTCCTCCGTAGAGAAGAAATTTTTCCGTAAGGGTTGTTTTACCCGCATCGGGATGGGAGATGATTGCAAATGTTCTTCTTTTTTCAATTTCTTTCTTTAAATCTGCCATAAGAAAAGCTTCCTTTACAATTTTAAAGCCCCTCAAATTTTGAGGGGCTATGTTTCAATAGTCACAACTGTGCTATTATATCAGATACAATTTGTAAGGGCAAGAGATTTATGCTTTGCCTGCCGAACCTAAAACATCTGTAATCTTATGAGCTACGATAGATTTAACGTTTGCTCTTCCGACTTTTAAGTATTCTCTTGGATCGAAAGCTTCAGGCTTGTCCATAAGAACCTGGCGAACACCTGCTGTCATGGCAAGTCTTAAGTCGGAATCGATGTTAATCTTGCATACTGCGGAACGCGCTGCTTCTCTGAGCTGGTCTTCAGGAACGCCGATTGCGTCCTTTAAAGCTCCTCCGTTTGCATTAATTGTCTTAACGAATTCCTGAGGAACAGATGATGCTCCGTGAAGAACGATTGGGAAGCCCGGAAGTTTTTTCTCTACTTCGTGAAGTACGTCAAATCTGAGCTGTGGGTTTGTGCCCGGCTTAAATTTGTATGCACCGTGGCTTGTTCCGATTGCGATTGCAAGAGAGTCACAGCCTGTTCTGTCAACGAATTCTTCAACTTCTTCAGGTCTTGTATAGCTGGCATTTCCCGCTTCTACTTTAACATCGTCTTCAATACCGGCTAAAGTTCCGAGCTCTGCTTCAACAACCACGCCTTTTGAATGAGCATATTCAACAACCTTTTTGGTTTCTGCGATATTCTCATCGAAAGGCTTGGAAGAGCAGTCAATCATAACCGATGTAAAACCACCGTCGATACATGACTTGCAGATGTCGAAATCTGCACCATGGTCAAGGTGAAGAGCAATCGGAAGATCCGGTGCTTCCGAAAGAACTGCCTCTACGAGTTTGATGAGATAATTGTGTTTTGCGTATTTTCTTGCTCCGGCAGAAACCTGGAGTATTACAGGAGAATTAAGCTCGATTGCCGCATCTGCGATTCCCTGTACGATTTCCATATTGTTTACGTTGAAGGCACCGATAGCATATCCGCCATCATATGCTTTCTTAAACATTTCCGTTGTTGTTACTAATGCCATATTTATACTTCCTTTCACAAACATTTTTGCGACTTTTTCCGTCACACCCTATGTAAAAGTTTAGTATATTTTAACTTCAATGTCTATAATGTTTCGAAAAAATATACACTTTTTAAAGTGTATTGTGTATACTGTATGAGAGGAAAATGTCATGGAAAATATGACAAGTATTATGCATAACGGAAGGACGAAATATGTCGGGATCTAGTATCGGAAAAATATTTACAGTAAGTACATGGGGAGAATCTCACGGAAAAGGGCTTGGGGCAGTAGTTGACGGATGCCCTGCCGGAATACCTCTTTGTGAGGATGATATCCAGGTTTATCTTAACAGAAGAAAGCCCGGACAGTCGGATTATACCACGCCCAGAAAAGAGGGGGATGTTGTAGAGATTCTTTCGGGAGTTTTTGAAGGAAAGACAACCGGTACACCAATTTCTTTAATAGTAAAAAATGAGAATCAAAAGTCTAAGGATTATTCAGAGATAGCCTCTTATTACAGACCGGGGCATGCTGATTTTACTTTTGATGCGAAATACGGATTCAGGGATTACCGAGGTGGCGGAAGGTCTTCCGGAAGAGAAACAATAGGAAGAGTTGCGGCCGGAGCAATTGCCGCAAAGATACTTAAGGAAAAAGGAATAAATATTCTTACATATACTAAATCTATAGGGAATATCGAAATAGATAAAAATAAATTTAATAAAGAAGAAATATTTAAAAATCCATTTTATATGCCGGATAAAGAGGCGGCAAAAGCCGCCGGAGAATATCTTGACGAGCAGAGGGCAAACGGTGACTCTGTCGGAGGAGTTATTGAGTGTGTTGTAAGCGGGGTGCCGGCAGGAGTGGGAGACCCTGTATTTGACAAGCTTGATGCAAATCTTGCAAAAGCGATTTTTTCAATAGGGGCCGTTAAAGGATTTGAGGTCGGAGACGGATTTGACGTGGCTAAGGCAAGAGGCTCCGAAAATAATGATGAGTTTATTTTAGGGGATGACGGCAAAATAACTACGGCAACAAATCACTGCGGAGGTATTCTCGGAGGAATATCGAACGGAAACGATATAGTATTTCGCGCGGCAATTAAACCGACTCCTTCAATATCAAAGACTCAAAAGACGGTAAATAAAGACGGTGAAGAAATCGAGATTTCGATAGGCGGAAGACATGACCCTGTTATAGTGCCGAGAGCGGTTGTTGTGGTGGAGGCTATGGCTGCACTTACCGTGCTTGACGGACTTTTGAGCGGCGGTATTGACTTTTAAGCTTTCATACATATAATTAGGAATATCTGATAAAGAATCTGTTTATTCCCAAACGAAAAACGAACAAATATTCGAAAAAAGTGTTGACAAAACATTTTTGCGGGATTATTATATGTCTATAAACGAACAAAGGTTCGTATACGGTGAGGAGATATTTATGGCTAACGATGATAAGTTAAAAGCACTTGATGCGGCAATTTCGCAGATAGAAAAACAGTACGGTAAAGGATCTATTATGAAGCTCGGTGAAGCCGGAGCCGATATGTCGGTTGAAGCGGTTCCTACAGGTTCGCTCAGTCTTGATATTGCTCTTGGTGTAGGCGGTATTCCGAAAGGAAGAATTATAGAGGTATACGGTCCGGAGTCAAGCGGTAAAACAACGGTTGCCCTCCATATGGTGGCAGAGGTTCAAAAAAGAGGTGGCATAGCCGGATTCATTGATGCAGAACATGCGCTTGATCCCGTTTATGCGAGAAATATCGGTGTTGATATTGACGAACTTTATATTTCGCAGCCGGATTCGGGAGAGCAGGCGCTTGAAATTACAGAGACAATGGTAAGATCCGGAGCGGTAGATATTATAATTGTGGATTCTGTGGCGGCTCTTGTACCAAAGGCGGAAATTGACGGAGATATGGGTGATTCCCATATGGGACTTCAGGCAAGACTTATGTCACAAGCATTAAGAAAACTTACGGGTGTTATATCTAAGTCAAATTGTACTGTAATTTTCATAAATCAGCTCAGAGAAAAGCTTGGAGTTATGTTCGGAAATCCCGAAACCACAACCGGCGGACGCGCACTTAAATTCTATTCTTCGGTTCGAATGGATGTAAGAAAGATTGAGACATTAAAGCAGAGCGGAGAAGTAATAGGTAACAGAACAAGAATAAAAATTGTTAAAAACAAGGTTGCACCTCCTTTTAGAGAGGCTGAGTTTGATATTATGTTTGGAAAAGGAATTTCCAAAGAGGGAGATATCTTAGATCTTGCCGCTGACAAAGATGTTGTCAATAAAAGCGGCGCATGGTATGCTTACGGTGGTGAGAAAATAGGTCAGGGTAGAGAAAATGCAAAGAACTACCTTGTGGAAAATCCTGAAATATGCAAAGAGATTGAGCATAAAGTAAGGATAGCATACGGAATAGAGAGCGAAGATGATGGTGAAGTATCAGATACTGGAGATAAAACAGATTAATAAAACCAGATATAAGATAATATGTGACGGATGTTCCCCCTTTGTATTATACAAGGGGGAACTTTTGCATTACGGCATCAAAGAAGGCGAAGGATTAAGCGAGCAGATTTTTGATGAAATCGTTGAAAAAGTGCTAAAGAAAAGGGCGAAAAAAAGAGCCATGTCGCTTTTGCAAAAAAAGGACTATACGGAAGATAAACTGCGCTTTAAATTAAAAGAAGGGTATTACTTCGACGAGATTATTGACGAGACTATAGACTATTTAAAGGAGTACGGCTATATAAACGATATCAGATATGCCGAACACTTTATGGAACTTCACGGAGATGAAATAACTCTAAGCGATGCAAGGCTTAAATTATATAAAATGGGTATTCGCTCAGAGACCATAGATGAGGTTTTGGCTAATTTCGAATTCTCGGATGAAAAGAACCTGATACTTAAAATTTTTGAGAAAAGAAATTTTAATCCGTCGCAGGCAAATGAAAAAGAAACAAACAAGATGATTAGATACCTTATTTCAAAAGGTTTTTCACAAAAAAATATCAGAGATATGTTAAAGTAAGATACTTTTTTACATTAGCGTAATACATTTTATCTGCTTGACATAAATCCGTAAAAAGTATAAAATTTATGAGTATGTTTATCATACTAAAAAACGTAGCGGTTCGTTAAATTTTTAAATATATATTTATTTTTTTCGGACAGTTACCATAAAAGGGAGGTGCTCCTGTTGGTAGCAACAATTATAGCAGTTATTGTTACTCTCATTATCGCTGTACCTCTTTCGAGTGTTTTTACAAAAAAGAAACTTGAGAATGATTCCAACGCCAAAATCGGCAATGCGGAAGAAAGAGCTCGCTTGATTATTGATGATGCTGTTAAAACAGCGGAATCCAAAAAGAAAGAAGCGCTTTTAGAAGCAAAGGAAGAAAATATCAAGGCCAAAAATGAACTTGAGAAAGAGATAAAGGAGCGCAGATCCGAACTTCAGAAGTTTGAGCGCAGAGTTACTCAGAAAGAAGAAAATCTTGATAAGAAACTCGAGAGCGTTGAGAAGAAGGAAGCGGGGTTTGCAGCGCGCGAAGCTGAGATTAACAGGAAAGATGCTGAAATTAAGCAGCTTAACGAGCAGAGATTAAAAGAACTTGAAAGAATCTCAGGACTTACCTCCGAACAGGCAAAAGAATATCTATTAAAAACCGTTGAAAATGATGTGAAACTCGACGTTGCCAAGCTTGTAAAAGAATTAGAAGCTAAGGCAAAAGAAGAGGCTGACAAAAAAGCGAAAGAGTATGTGGTAACGGCAATCCAGAGATGTGCGGTTGACCATGTTGCCGAGACTACTATTTCGGTTGTACAGCTTCCTAACGATGAGATGAAAGGAAGAATCATTGGTCGTGAAGGCAGAAATATCAGAACTCTCGAGACAATGACCGGTGTTGATCTTATTGTTGATGATACTCCTGAAGCAGTAGTATTATCAAGCTTCGATCCTGTAAGACGTGAAGTTGCACGTATTGCATTGGAGAAGCTCATTGTGGATGGTAGAATCCATCCTGCAAGAATTGAGGAGATGGTGGAAAAAGCCCGCAAAGAAGTTGATACGATGATTCGCGAAGAAGGCGAAGCGGCTACTTTAGAAGTTGGAGTCCACGGAATTCATCCTGAACTTATGAAGTATATAGGAAGGCTCAAATTCAGAACCAGTTACGGCCAGAATGCACTTAAGCATTCAATAGAGGTCGCACAGCTTTGCGGTATTCTCGCCGGCGAAATCGGCGTGGATGTCAGAACAGCAAAAAGAGCGGGACTTCTTCATGATGTCGGTAAATCAATCGATCATGAGGTAGAGGGCTCACATATCCAGATTGGTGTTGACTTATGCAGAAAGTATAAGGAATCACAGCTTATTATTAACGCTGTAGAAGCTCATCACGGAGATGTTGAACCTGAAAGTCTTATTGCTGTACTTGTACAGGCAGCCGATGCGATTTCTGCATCAAGACCTGGTGCGAGAAGAGAGACTATAGAAACATATACCAACCGCTTAAAAGAGTTGGAAGATATCACAAACGGATTCAAAGGTGTAGATAAATCTTATGCCATTCAGGCAGGTAGAGAAGTCAGAGTTATGGTTGTACCTGAGCAGATTAACGATGCGGAGATGGTTCTTCTTGCTAGAGATATTTCTAAGCAGATCGAAGAGCAGATGGATTATCCGGGTCAGATAAAAGTAAATGTTATCAGGGAAAGCCGCGTAATTGATTACGCTAAGTAAAATTAAGAAATCAAAAACAAAAGAGCCGTCATACTTTGGTATGACAGCTCTTTTTAAATTCATATTAATATTTCATGATAAAAGGAGCAAAGAATTTTCCGACCTTATAGATGGGGTCTTCTAGGGAGCGTTTGGCATTCTTTAGCTCTTTTCTTATCGAGATGTTTTGAGGACAATGCATTTCGCAGGCACCGCATTCTATACAATTTGCAGCTCCGGTATAGTCCTGCCTTAAGGTTGTGGTCATGAAATATTCTTTAAGGGCAACAAACCTTCCGTCCGAGGCCTGCCTGTTATATGCGGCAAAGATACCCGGAATATCCACTCCTTTAGGGCAAGGCATACAATACCTGCAGCCCGTGCATCCAACCCTCATATTTGCGTTTATTTCTTTTATTATTTTCTCAAAGAGCTTAAAGTCTTCTTCTGTAAGAGAAGAAGGAGTAACGCCTGATGCGAGCCTGCAATTTTCCTCTATCATTTCGACGGAGTTCATACCGGAAAGAACAACAGTTACTTCCTTTTGGTCGTAGAGCCATGAAAGCCCCCACTCGGCAGGTGATTTTTTAACCGGATAGTCTTCAATGGCTTTCAAAGCTTTTTGAGGAAGTGCGTTAGCGAGTCGTCCGCCTCTTAAAGGCTCCATAATAATTACCGGAATACCTTTGGAAGCCGCATAGTTTAATCCTGTTCGACCGGCCTGAGAGTTTTCGTCGAGGTAGTTATACTGAATCTGGCAAAAATCCCAGTCATATGCATCTATAAGCTCTAAAAACTTGTCTGAGTTCCCGTGGTATGAAAAACCGACCTGTCTTATGCTACCTTCTTTAATCTTATCTTTAAGCCAGCTGTCTACTCCGAGAGAACATAGTCTCTGCCAGCTTTTTACATCATTTAGCATGTGCATAAGATAATAGTCCACATGATCGGTGCGCAGTCTTTTTAGCTGCTCGTTAAAATACTTGTCCATATCGGACGGATTCTTTACCATATACTGAGGCAGCTTTGTTGCGATATAAACCTTGTCTCTTGTATTTGTGCGCTCTAAAATTTCTCCGAGACAGACTTCGCTGCCGGAGTATATATAGGCGGTGTCAAGATAGTTTACGCCAAGCTCTATTGCGCGCATAAGTTCTTTTTCGGCTTTATCTATATCGATTTTGCCGGCTTTTTGCGTAAAGCGCATGCAGCCGAATCCCAAAACCGATAAATCGTTGCCATATTTATCTTTTCTGTATTGCATAATAAAAAATGTCCTTTTATTCCATAAAAATGTCCTTAAATATTTGTAACATTATAGCATTATAGGTGCTAAAATAAAAGCAGATTCATTTTGGGGGACTGCAAACCAAAAGGGAACAATATAATGTATCAAAAGGAGGGAAAGTATGCAGTTTAGAAAATTTAAAAGAGTACTTGCCATAATCATGGCTGCGGCGGTTACTCTCGGAGGAGCAAATGTTCCTGTATATGCTATCGATAATACAAACGATACATATAGCTGGAGCACATCTGCTACAGATTCTGTCGAGTACACAACAAGTCTTACGGGGGATATTACATTTTCGTCACCTGTATACGGAGATGCTTATATAGCTACTTCGGTTACCGATTTCAGAACTTCTGTAACAAATGACTGGAAGAATTCTACTTCGGCATCTTCAAACATCACAAGTATCACTTTAAGTAACGGAACCGACACTGAAACGATTTCAGCTAAATGTGGCGGTGTTCTTACTCTTGTAGTAACAACATCTTCGGGAGTTGAATATCAGGATATTCTTGATCTTGTCGAGACGGGGGATACTCTTGACGCATCAAAGTTTGTAATTGTTGAGTCAGCTGAGATTGAGGACTATTCAGAGTTCGCAAAATTCGGCGATATGCTCACTCAGTTCGGACAGTACACAATGAGAGCTGCTCTTTATGTTAAAGACGGAGCGATTTCTGCTACTCAGTCTGTTCAGCAGCTTTTATCCGGAGCTACGGTATCATCTGACGGAAGCACGATTTCGGGAGGAACGCTTACTCTTAACGGACCGTTTATGAACGGTATTGTATCAAACGATACTGATTCTACATCAAAAGATACTACGGTTACTGTAGACGATATGGTAATTGAGGCAGACGGAGACGGAGCAAACGACTTTAAAGGTCATGCTTCAGTGCTTTATGCTGACGGCGATTCTACAATGAATGTAACGGATACCTATATCCATACAGAAGGTGTTATCCGTACAGCAACAGCTGTATCGGGAACAGCTGAAATGAAGATTTCGGATTCTGTTATTTACACAGAAGAGACAAACGATACAGACAGTGAGTATGCATCACTTGTTGTACCTATGATGAAGAGAACACCTTTTGCACTCGGACTTGAAGGCGTTGTAAGATCTACAAACGTTCTTGGATCCGGCCAGGGTATTTATGAGGATTCTCTCATTGTTTCTTCGGGATGGGGAGTTCTTTCAACAGACAGTGGTGTTGCTTATGCTACAACAGGTACATATGCACTTGATGTTTCGGACGTTGTTGCAGGTATCGGTTCTGTTGAGGTTTACAACTCTTCAAATGCTTCAAAATATGTGGCTACAAAGACAGTAAACGGTACAAAGTACGGCTTTATCCAGGGTGGTTCGGGATATGTTGCTTATGCTGATGCCGGCGTATATGATAAGTTCGATTCGGTTAAATTCTATTCTGATGATTATGTACAGATTATGGCTTCTTTTGCATCATCAGCATTCTATACAGATTCTACACTTGTAGCGGGAAGAATTGCTGTAATGACACAGCAGAATGCCGGAGGTACAATCTCAATCAAAGATTCTACGGTTAATGTAGGAGATACGGTTGTACAGATTAAGTCAGGCGCCGCAAACGCAGGCTATACAAATGCGGTTCTTGACAATGCGACAGTAACATTTACAGAGTCTAATAAGTGGGGCGGAACACTCGTTGAGCTTGTTGAGTCTGATGATGCCGGAAATCCGGGTAACACAACTTATACAATTAACGACACAGGTGACAGCGCAGTTGCGGGACAGCCTTCACTTACAGCTTCTACAGCAACACTTAAGAACGGAACATACACAGGTAATATCTGGAACAATATTTACAACAATACAGAAGCTCTCGATGTAACAATCGATGCCGCTACAGTAAACGGAACAATTTCTTCTTCGTACGGATATCATGTAAGTGATAACGGAACAAGAATGGCTAACGGAACTGTACTTACAGCCTGCACAACAGGTGATTACAGAGTAAGCGGAGCATCTTCGGGAGATTATCAGAAGATCGGTGCACAGTACAATGTTGCAAATGAGCAGCTTAACAACCCTGTAAACGTTACTCTTACAAACAACTCTACATGGAATGTGGTACTTGCAGACGGAACAAACGGTGAGGCTGATGCATGCTATATCAACAACCTTACAGTAGAGTCAGGCTCTAAGATTAAAGCTGATACAACAAAATACACAGCTTCTAATCCTCTTACAATTTATGTATACGGAACACAGAGCATTGAGGGAACTGTTGCATCTAACATCAATATTGTTGAGGCAGATGTAGAAATCAGCGTTTCTCAGGTTAAGACAATCAAGGCTGCAGCTCTTAAGAAGCTCAAAGCTAAGATTAAATGGTCTTCGGTTTCAAATGCAACATTATATCAGGTACAGTATTCTACTTCTAAGAAGTTCACAAAGAAGACTACTACTACAGTTAATGTTAAAGATGCAAGAGAGACAAAGCTTACAAAACTTACAAACGGTAAAAAATACTATGTAAGAGTCAGAGCCATAAATATTACTGATGGCGTTAAGACAAAGGGCGATTGGTCAACAGTAAAAACATTTACTGCAAAGAAAGCTTAAATATGCTACAATACTAAGTAGCTGAGTAACGGGGGAGCGTCTTACGAGGCTTCCCCGTTTTTTACAAAAATTCAGTCGAAGAATTATGTAAAAAAGGAGAAGAGAAGAAATGAAGGAAAAAGGAAAAGGCTTTATAGGCGAATTTAAGGCATTTATTATGAGGGGCAATGTTCTTGACCTCGCAGTCGGCGTTATTATAGGTGGTGCTTTTACAGCGATAGTAACATCACTTAACGAAGACATTATCACTCCTATTTTAGGTATTTTCGGTGGTACGGATTTTTCAAACCTTACGGTTAAGCTTGGAACGGGAGATGCGGCTCCGGTGCTTAGCTACGGTAATTTTATTACTGCTGTAATCAACTTCCTTATTACCGCACTTGTTATTTTCTGCATAGTAAAGACTATTAACAAAGCGGCAGATAAACTTAAAAAGGAAGAGGAAGCGGCTCCTACAACAAAAAAATGCCCGTATTGTCAGAGCGAGATAGACATTCTTGCCGTAAAATGCCCACATTGTACTTCGGACATTAATGAATAAAAGGGTTAAGGAAAAATAAAAATTGCCGATGTATTAATTACAGGATGGAAATTTACACCAGGGACGGTTCTTAGGAGCCGTCCTTTTTATGCGGCTCCGGAAGGGAGACAAAGTATGATTATATCATCCGGCAATGTGTCGATGGCATCCTCACGCAGGTACCAGAAAGAAGAGGCTGCGTACAAAAATGCCGCAATATGGGGAAGCGGAGGCTTGTCTGAAGCAACCTCGTATGCGGGGACGAAAATACTCGAAAAATCCTCGGAAGATTCATCTTCCAAAGGGTATGAGAGTTCTTATGAAAGTACGTTTGCGGATTATCTCGGGAGCTATACGCTGAAAGAAGTTACAAGCTCGGGGGTAACCGGACAGAAAACATCAATTGAAGAGGCGATAAGGGAAATTCGTCAGCAGGCTATGGATTTTATGCTCAGAATACTTTTCGGAGATAAATGGGAGAGATATTCGAAAAGTTGCAGCGTATCTGCGGTTGACGGATTTTCGTCGTTTGTTCAGCAAGACGGAGGAGCACTTGTAAGTCAAAGCTTTACAACTGAAAGCGAGGTGACAAAGTTTTCTACCGAAGGCACGGTAATTACTGCGGACGGCAGAGAAATTAATTTTAACGTTAACGCCGTAATGAGCAGAAGTTTTACGGAGTCGGAATATACTTCGATAGAATACGGCACCGCTCTAAAGGATCCTTTGGTTATCAACCTCGATTCCGATATAGCGTCGGTGAGCGACCAGTATTTTTATTTTGATATTGACGCTGACGGACATGAGGATGCGGTGAGAATGCTTTCTGCGGGTAGCGGTTTTCTGGCTCTCGATAAAAACGGAGACGGTAAGATCGGAGACGGAAGAGAACTTTTCGGCGCGCTGAGTGGGAACGGCTTTGATGATTTAATGGCTTATGATACGGACAAAAACGGATGGATAGACGAGGCCGATGAGGTATTTGACTCGCTTATGATATGGCAGATTGATTCTGAGGGAAATCAGGTTCTGACAGGCCTTGGAAGCTCCGGGGTTGGCGCTCTTTATCTGGGCAATGTAAGCACCGAATTTTCACTAAATTCGCTGCAAACCAACGAAACAGGCGGAGTTATAAGGAACAGCGGTATGTTTTTGTATGAAAACGGAAATGCCGGTATAATACAACAAATTGACCTCGCGGTAAAATAAAACCGCCATATCTTGTAAAAAAATTAAAAAAAACCACAATAATTTGGGGAAAGTGTTGAAACTTTCCCCGATTTATTGTATCATAACATAGAGTGCATATAGATAAAAAACTGTATGAAATTGAATAAAAATATTTACAATTGTGTAAACATTTAGTAAGATTATATTAAGTGTAGACAGTTATGTACTAAAGGGGATTAAACTTAATGGATATAGCTTCGTTAATCGGATTAGTGCTTGGTGCTGCGATGATTGTCCTCGGTATTTTCTGGGGAGACGGTATAGCGGCATTTCCGCAATTTATTGATGTCAGTTCTGTTATCATTACTTTGGGCGGATCGCTTTCGGGCGTTATCGGTTCAAACACAATGGAAGACTTCGTTAACGGACTTAAAGGTTTTACGCTTATTCTTAAGCTTGAAACAAGTTCGGCGACAGACACAATAAACAATATAATAAATTTGTCGAATGTGGCTCGTAAGGAAGGATTGCTCGCTTTGGAAGAAGCGGCCAACGGTATTGAGGATCAGTTCCTTAAAAAGGGAATTATGCTCGTTGTAGACGGCACGGATCCTGAGCTTGTGCGCGGTATTTTGGAGACTGATCTTGTTTGCATTGAAACAAGACATAAACAGGTAGTATCCGTGTGGGAGAAATGGGGAGAACTTGGTCCTGCCTGGGGTATGATCGGTACCCTTATAGGACTTGTAAAGATGCTTGGTTCTTTGGAAGATGTTTCGACTGTAGGACCGTCAATGGCGGTTGCTCTTCTTACCACTTTCTACGGTTCGTTTATTGCCAACTATATATGTAACCCGGTTGCAGCTAAGCTTAAAGTTAAAAACAGCATAGAAATTACAAATAAAGAGGTTACTGTCGAGGGACTCCTTTCAATACAGGCCGGAGAAAACCCTCGTGTAATAGAAGAAAAACTGAAATCATTCCTTTCTCCGAAGGCTAGAGGAGCTATGGGTTCTGACGATGAGGGCGGAGGTGAGTAAATTTGGCTAAAAAACAGAAACAAGAAGATGCACCTGCGGGCTCTCCGGCATGGATGGCGACCTTCAGTGATTTGATGAACTTGCTTTTGTGCTTCTTCGTTCTTTTGTTTGCGATGTCTTCAGTAGACGCGGCCAAGTTTGAACTCGTCGTTGCTTCGCTACAAAGTACCTTCAGCGTGCTTTCCGGTGGTACCGATACACTCGGTGACGGTGATCTGGTCGGAAAAGGCGTCAGCATGATGACGGAGTATGATGTTTATTTGAATAAGCTGAACAATTCAACAGCGAGTCCGGGATCGGAAGCGGATGCCGAAGGAGAACATTCGGGATCTGAAGCACAGGATTCCGACAGCAGTTCAGCCAGCGGTGATATTGCCGAAGAATACGAAGAGATGTCACTTGCGGAGACCGAGGCTATGGCGGCTGAGGTTGAGGCTAAGGCCGAATATCTCGGTATTCAGGATTTGATCGATGTGTCATACACGTCTGATTATGTAAAGATAGAAATTAACGGTTCTTTGCTTTTTGATTCGGGATCGGCGGATGTTAAAAAAGATGCTTACGAGCTTCTTTCGAAGATATGCCAGATTCTGGAAATGTACGAAGAACATATTATAGAAATTGAAGGACATACGGACAATGTTCCGATATCCAATGATAAATTTGCCAACAACAAAGTGCTTTCTGCGTTCAGAGCGCTTTCTGTGGCCGATTACGTGCTTGAAAATACGGATATAGATCCGTACTACATCAAGTATTCCGGCAGAGGAGAATACGATCCGGTGGCGGACAATTCCACCGAAGCCGGCAGAGCAAGAAACAGACGAGTTGAAATACATTTATACAACTCGCTCAATTCTTAATAAGTTTATGTTTTATACACTGAGGGAAGACTATGAAAAAGAATTTACTTCAAATTATTACATTGGCTCTTTTACTTGTTAACCTGGTACTTAGCGTACTTATTGTATTTACGCTTGTTCCGGAGAATCAAAAGGTTAATCAGCTCATCACGGATATTTCTGCTGCAATAGAGCTTGACCTTACGGACGATGTGGCCGGAGACTACAGTTCGACTATGACGGTTGATATGGAAAATCTTGTGGTATATACAATTGCCGATGATTTTACAATTAACCTTAAAGCCGGAGAAGACGGTTCGACATCTCACGTTGCCGTACTTACAATAGGTATAGATATGGATTCTTCGAATTCGGATTATGAGAAGTATGGTACGGATGAAGCGCTTGCCGCAAAAGAAACAATTATTAGAAGTAAACTTAACGAAACTATCGGCGGTTTCAGTTATGAAGAATTTTTAGCTGACGAGTCTGCTGTAAAAGAAGCTTGTACATCTGCTCTGCAGAGTTTGTTTAATTCAAACTTTATTGTCGGAGTTGAGTTCAGCAGCAAGGTTTTGCAGTAGTATGAAATACAGAATATTTTATGAGAAGGGGGTGACGGTAGCTTGAGCGAAGTATTGTCTCAAAATGAGATAGACAATCTGTTGGCAGCTCTGTCAAGTGGAGAACTTGATGTTGAAGAAATGGCAGACGGTCCTGAGAAGCAGGTCAAAAACTACGACTTTGCAAGACCGGCCAAGTTTTCAAAAGAACATTTGCGTACGCTTGAGATTATTTTCGAGCATTACGGAAGACTTGTCTCTACTAACTTACCGGCATACCTTAGAAAGAACATTCAGGTAGAGGTAATGAACTCGGAAGCGGTTACTTATTCAGAGTTTTCGAATGCGTTATCAAACCCTGTAATGCTTGGGATTGTTGATTTTCAGCCCCTAAAGGGCAATATAATAATGGAACTGGCTTCTAACCTTGTATTTGCGATGGTTGACCGAATGCTCGGAGGTCCGGGAGAACCTCTTGAACATGAAAGAGATTTTTCGGAGATTGAACTTCTTATAGTTGAAAGAATTATGAATGTGTGTGTTAACCTTCTCCGGGAACCTTGGGAAAACGTGGTGGAAATATCACCGAGACTTGAAAGAATAGAAACCAATTCCCAGTTTGCGCAGATTATCTCTCCAAGTGAAATGATAGCGATTGTAACGCTTAATATTAAGATAGGAGATGTAGAAGGACTTATGAATATTTGTCTTCCTTATCTTACACTTGAAGATGTAATGGATAAAATCAATACCAAGTATTGGTTCTCGGCTAACCAGAATGAAGAGGGATATAACAATTCCGAACAGATTGAAATGCTTATCGAAAAAGCGCCGATGCCTATTACAGCTATACTCGGTACAAGTAATATTTCGGTAGGAGATTTTATAAATCTTCAGGTTGGAGATATTATAAGAATCAATACAAAAGTTGAAGATGAACTCGATGTATATGTCGGCAACATTAAGAAATTTAAAGCTCTGCCGGGTGCATCCGGTGATGATTATGCCGTAAGAGTTACATCAATAATAAGAGAGAAATAAAGAAAGGGGGATATTGAATTTCATGGATGGAATGCTTTCTCAAAATGAAATAAACGCATTGCTTAATGACATGGATGACGATGCCGAAGGTCAAAGACTCAGTGATGTCGAAAGAGACGCCGTAGGCGAGATTGCCAACATAAGCATGGGCACTGCAGCTACAACGCTTTTTTCTCTCGTAAATCAAAGAGTAGAAATTTCAACTCCGGTAGTGACACCGGCGACTTGGGATGATATAGTAGATAATTATGAGAGACCGAGTGTATTTATTCGAATAGCATATACCGTAGGTCTTGATGGAAGCAATATTCTTGTACTTAAAGAACACGATGTTAAGATTATTACCGACCTTATGATGGGTGGTGACGGAACGAACACAGAAGGAGAACTGAGTGAACTTCATCTTAGTGCGATTTCCGAAGCGATGAATCAGATGATGGGCTCAGCGGCCACTTCACTTTCGTCAATGCTTGACAAAACCATCGATATAAGCCCGCCTAAAGCGGATTTGGTCGATTTTAACGCTTCATATGACGAAGCCAATATCGATTCGTTTTTGGCAGGAGAATTTGTTAAGATTTCCTTTAAACTGGAAATCGGAGATCTCATAGACAGTGAGATTATGCAGTTGTATCCGTATTCGTTCGCTCGGGAAATGTACCAGGCTTATTGTAAGTCGATGGGACTTCCGGCAGACGGACAGGAAGCAGAAGCAGCACCGGAACCTGCAGCCGAGGCACCGGCACCTGCAGCACCTGCAGCAGCGGCACCGCCACCACAGGCAGCTCAGGCACCGCCACCACAGGCAGCACCTCAGATGGGAATGCCGATGGGACAGCCAATGGGTCAACCGATGGGAATGCCGATGGGACAGCCGATGTATTACGATCCGAATATGATGGCAGCCCAGCAGGTAAATGTACAACCGGCGCAGTTTCAGCCGCTTATGGGGGATTTTAATCCGATACAGCAGCAGGAAAATATCGATTTGATTATGGATGTGCCTCTGGATGTGACTGTAGAGTTGGGAAGAACTACAAAGTCTATTCAGGAAATACTGGAGTTTAACCCCGGAACAATTATTGAGCTTGAAAAAATAGCGGGAGAGCCGATAGATGTTCTGGTAAACGGTAAATATGTTGCTAAGGGAGAAGTTGTTGTTATCGAAGAAAGCTTTGGCGTACGTATTACTGAGATTATAAAAGATTAAATAATCATAAATGACAAGGAGAAGAAAGATATGGCAAAGAATATTTTAATTTGTGATGATGCGGCGTTCATGAGAATGATGATTAAGGACATCCTTACAAAGAATGGTTACAATGTAGTAGGCGAGGCTGAGAACGGTCTTAAGGCTGTTGAAAAGTATGCCGAGACATCTCCTGATCTTGTACTCATGGATATTACCATGCCTGAGATGGATGGTATTCAGGCTCTTAAGAAAATCAGAGAGTCAGACGCTAATGCTGTTGTAATTATGTGCTCTGCCATGGGACAGCAGGCAATGGTTATTGAGGCTATTCAGTCGGGAGCCAAAGACTTTATTGTTAAACCGTTCCAGGCTGACAGAGTTATTGAAGCTGTTAAAAAAGTATTGGGATAATGATAATTTTAGGTTCGGGTTCGAATTTTTTGCAGTTTATAATTGTCTTGCTGATATTTATATTCGTATTGGCGCTTACTTATTTTGTCACAAAGTGGCTTGCGGGTTATCAGCAGGGCAATGTTACCAATAAAAATATCAGAACCATTGAGACATACAGAATTACCCAGAACAAGTTTATTCAGATTGTTCAGATAGGGAAAAAGTATGTAGCTATTAGTGTGTGTAAAGATACTGTTGCTTTTATCACAGAACTTGACGAAGAAGACATTTTATTCCTTCCGAGCGCCGAAGAGGGAGCTTTATACGGGGGTGCGGTTGATTTTGCCGAAGTGTTTGCAAAAGTCAAGGATAAAGCAAAAGAATTAAAGGAAAAGACAGGTAAAACAAAGGATGAGTAGTAGGAAGAAAATTTGTTTAACCGTGTCTCTGATAATCAGTGTTTTATTATTTAGTCTTGTACTTGTTACGGCTTACTCTCAAAGAGTTTACGCTACGACAACGGATGGTACTTATACCGATCTGACTGATGATGACGGGCTTATCTCGTCAACAGATGATGACGAAAATGCTGCCGGAAACGGATTCAGTATTACCTATAATAACGGGGAGGGAAATCTTTCCGGTGCACTTCAGATTTTGATTGTGCTTACGGTAATCTCACTTGCACCGTCAATACTTATAATGCTCACCTCGTTTACGAGGATCATAATTGTACTTCATTTTGTCAGACAGGCAATTGGTACACAGACTGCCCCACCCAATCAGGTATTGATTGGGCTTGCTTTGTTTTTAACACTTTTTATTATGAGCCCGGTTTTTGCCGAGATAAACGAAGTTGCTCTTCAGCCGCTTGATGCCGGAGAAATAACGGAAGAGGAAGCCTTAGAAGAGGGGCTTGTACCTTTAAGAGAGTTTATGTACGGACAGACTCAGACAAAGGATTTAAATCTTTTTCTTGAGATCTCGGGATATGAAGAAGCAGAAGAAGCAGATGATGTACCGTTTAACGTTATCGTACCTGCGTTTATCTTAAGTGAGCTCAGAACGGCATTTATCATAGGATTTTTGATTTATATACCGTTCATTATTATTGATATGGTTGTTGCATCGGTGCTTATGTCAATGGGTATGATGATGCTTCCGCCTACGACAATCTCTATGCCGTTTAAGATACTTTTATTCATTCTTGCGGACGGCTGGGATCTTGTGATTGGCAATCTTGTCAAAACATTCTACTGATGAAGCGGTAATGCTTCGGAAAGGGGGACAAAGCTGAATGATTACTGCCGAACAGGTCATTGATTTAACCAGAGAATCCATATATTTGATTATTATTTGCGGAGCGCCATGCCTTTTGGTGTCGCTTGTTGTGGGTCTTATAGTGAGTATATTTCAGACCGTAACCTCGATTCAGGAACAGACGCTTACATTTGTTCCTAAGATTTTGAGTGTATTTGTATGTATAATGATTTTCGGAGGCTGGATTATGAACAACATAACCACCTTTATGACCGAGATTTGCAATAATTTCAGTACATACTTAGGATAATGCCATGGTTAGCTATTCTTTTACACTCGAGACATTTGAATATTTTTTGCTGATACTTGTAAGAATGACAAGCTTTGTAATGGTAGCGCCGTTTTTTAATCTTGACGCTTTCCCAAACAGGGTAAAAATCGGATTTTCGGCGATTACTTCAATCCTTTTGTTTTATACGCTTCCCGCAGCATCACTTGATTATGACAGTGTATACGGGTATGCGATAATTATTATTAAAGAGGCAATGACGGGCCTTTTGATAGGCTTTGCCGCCAATATATGCAATTACATAGTGCTGTTTTCGGGAAGACTTATAGATATGGAAGTCGGTCTTTCAATGGCGACGGTAATGGATCCGACTACAAGGGAACAATCATCTCTTACGGGTACATTCTATAATAATATGATTATGATGATGCTTGTAGTATCGGATATGCACCTTTTTATTTTCAGGTCGTTTGTGGACTGCTTTGAGGTGATACCGATATCACAGGCAATATTTGACTATGAACACCTTTATGAATCTATGCTTACGTTTATAACGGATTATATGGTAATAGGATTCAGGATAATTCTGCCGGTATTTGTAAGCATTATGCTTCTTAACGTTATACTTGCGATAATGGCGAAGGTGGCCCCGCAGATGAACATGTTTGCGGTTGGAATGCAGCTTAAGATTATAGTCGGTTTCATGGTTTTGTACGTTGTATCGGACCTTTTGACTTATGTTTCAAGCTATGTGTTTGAAGAGATTAAGAAAATGATGGTTCTTTTTGTCGAGGGAATGTATTAGACGGAGAATTTTATGGGAGAAAGTTTGGATATATACAATCTCATAATGCCGATGAACCTGCAGTTCTTTGCGGACGATGCAGGTGATAAGACCGAAGAACCTACCGGTAAAAAGCTCGACGATGCCAGAAACAAAGGTCAGGTAGCCAAAAGTAAAGAGTTTACAAATGCAGTAGAGCTTATAGCGCTTTTCGTTATGCTTAAGGTTATGATAGGTTCGCTGGGGACAAATCTTTTGGAAAACTTCGAATCGTACTACGGACTTATACCTGACATTGTACATGACAGCGGACAGGGAATGTCTGTTGTAACCTTTAATTATCTCATAAGAAACGGGATAACGAGACTTATTGTTATATGCATTCCGATTTTTATTATAGGCTGCGCAGTAACAATTGCGATTAATATATACCAGGTAAAATGGAAGGTTACGACAGAACCTCTTCAACCGAAGTTTTCAAAGCTCAATCCCATATCGGGATTTAAAAGAATATTTTCGATGCAGTCTGTAATGGAACTTTTGATGTCTGTCGGAAAGATTCTTATTATAGCGATTGTGGCATATACCGAGGTTAAAAATAAGTCTGAGCTGCTTTTTGCACTTTATGACATACCTTTATTTACAGCGATTGTCACATTAGGTACAATTGCTATAAACATGGGACTTAAAATTTCTGTGGTTCTTCTTATTTTGGGAATCATAGATTATATTTACCAGAAGTTTAAGTTCCACAAAGACATGATGATGACCAAACAGGAAGTCAAGGATGAGTATAAGAACGCTGAAGGAAGCCCGGATGTTAAGAGCAAACAGCGTCAGAGGATGAGAGAAGCATCCAGAAGGCGTATGATGCAGGATGTTCCGAAGGCGGATGTCATTATTACAAACCCGACTCATATTGCGGTTGCGTTAAAATATACTCCGGGTCAGGATCAGGCTCCTGTGCTTTTGGCAAAGGGAGAAGATTATCTCGCACAGAAGATAAAAGAGATTGCGAGAGAAAATGATATTGAAATAGTTGAAAACAAACCTCTTGC
Source organism: Eubacterium sp. (assembly GCA_024698965.1). GTDB lineage: Bacteria > Bacillota > Clostridia > Lachnospirales > Lachnospiraceae > RUG14243. The sequence continues at coordinate 32,871 of JAILQM010000101.1, forward strand.
GAGGATGATATATATGAACGTGGAAATAGGCGAAATGATTCCGCCCGAGCTTTACCAGGCTGTTGCGGATGTCCTTGTTTACGTTAATAAATTTAAGAACAAAATCGGCAGATAAAGCCATGGTTTAAGGAAAGGAAGGTGAGAGAATGCTGAAAAAATCTGATATAGGTATAGCTTTATACATTCTTGCGGCAGTATTCTTTTTCATCATTCCGATACCTTCTGTTATACTTGACTTTATGCTTGCGTTTAATATTGCGATAGCGCTCATTATACTTATGAACGTTATCTTTGTTTCGGAAGTTCTTGAAATGTCGTTCTTCCCAACATTGCTCCTTTTTACAACAATTTTTAGAATATCTCTTAACGTATCTTCGACAAGACTTATTCTGACGACCGGAAGTCCGGGTAACGTCGTAACTACATTCGGACAATTCGTAGGTGGCGGTAACCTTGTAATCGGAGCAATTATCTTTATTATTTTGATTATTATCCAGTTCGTCGTAATCAACAAAGGTTCCGAGCGAGTATCGGAAGTAACCGCACGATTCACTCTTGATGCGATGCCCGGTAAACAGATGGCTATTGATGCTGACTTAAATACCGGAGCCATTGATGATAAGGAAGCAAAAAGAAGAAGAGATAAAATTCAGGAAGAAGCATCGTTCTTTGGTTCTATGGACGGTGCTACTAAGTATGTTAAGGGAGATGCTACGGCAGGTCTTATAATCACAGGTGTAAACCTTGCCGGCGGTACCATTATGGGAATGATGAGAGACGGACTCGGTGCTCTTGAAGCTCTGCAGACCTTCGGCATACTTACCATAGGTGACGGACTTTCATCACAGATACCTTCTTTGCTTATTTCGCTTTCGACAGGTATTCTCGTAACGAAGGCATCTAAAGAATCCGATGTCGGAACCATACTTATATCCCAGCTTTTCGGCATTCCGAAGGTTCTTTACATTGTCGGCGGAGTTATAATCTTTTTAGGTGTTACAACGCCTCTTTCAATTCCGATTTTCTTAAGCTACGGTATTGCATTTATTGCGGCAGGAAGAGTTGTTGAAAAGAATCTCGGTGTCGAGACAGTGGCGGAGGAGATAACCGCGGAAGAGACGGAGGCCGAAGAAATTCGGCGACCCGAGAATGTTACTTCGCTGCTCCATGTCGATCCTATCGAGCTTGAGTTTGGATACGGAATTATACCTCTCGCCGATGTTAATCAGGGCGGAGATTTGCTTGACCGAGTTGTAATGATCAGAAGACAGATTGCCTTAGAGCTTGGTACCGTTGTGCCGATTATTCGTTTGAGGGATAATATCCAGCTCAACCCTAATCAGTACATTATAAAGATTAAGGGAATACAGGTTACCGAAGGAGAAATCCTCTTTGACCATTACATGGCCATGAATCCGGGATTTGTTGAGGAAGAAATTACCGGTATACCTACATTTGAGCCATCCTTCCATCTTCCTGCAATATGGATAACGGAAGGCCAGAGGGAGAGGGCGGAAAGTCTCGGATATACTGTTGTAGATCCTCCTTCAATTATTGCCACACATCTTACCGAAGTGGTAAGAAGCCATATAGACGAGCTTTTGACAAGACAGGATGTACAAAACCTCATAGACAACTTAAAGGAATCAAACTCAACTGTTGTCGACGAGCTTGTGCCTAAGCTCCTTAGCATCGGTGATGTACAAAAGGTACTTCAGAATCTGCTTGCGGAAGGCATTTCGATAAGAGATCTTTTATCCATCTTCGAAATACTCGCCGATCATGCAGCATCTACGCGAGATACCGACGTTCTTACCGAATACGTAAGGCAGGGACTTAAGAGAGCAATCTCAAATAAGTACTTCCCGGCCAACGAAACAACAAGCGTTGTAACCCTTGATCCTAAGGTTGAACAGGAGATTATGGGCGCTATTAAACAAACAGAGCAGGGCGCTTATCTTACCCTTGATCCGGAGCGTACAAGATCTATTATAGAAGCTACGGAAACTGAAACCGAAAAGTTGGAAAAAATGGGTAAAAATGCTATAATTGTTACATCGCCAATAGTGCGTATGTATTTTAAGAAAATGACGGAAGACTATTTCAGAGACCTGATTGTGGTTTCATATAATGAGATAGAGTCAAATGTTGAATTACAATCAGTCGGAATGGTAACTGCATAATGAATATAGGGAAATTTACTGGAAAAACTAAAGAAGAAGCATTGAAAAAGGCAAAAGAACAGCTCGGGGAAGGCGCTGTTATTATGAATGAAAAGACTGTTAAGGCTAAGGGGTTTTTGAGATTTTTCAAAAAATCCACTTATGAGATTACAGCAGCGGTTGAAGACAGTCCGGCAGTAGCCGTGCCTAAAAAATCGCCTCAAAAGGCAGCAAGCGCATATGCCGAGGCGCAGTCTCCGGCGGAAAACAAAACCGCAAATGCCGGTGTAGCATTTTCCGGAGAAAATGTTGAAGACGACAGCAGCAAAGAAGAGCTTAAAAAACGTATTGACGAGCTTCAAAATATGCTTGAGAGCCAGCTTAAGGCTGACAAGGAGAAAAAGGAAGTACAGGATGAGGTTTTGGATAATAAAGAATCCGACCGTAACGTAAAAGACAATACTCCTTTAATCAAGCTTATTTATAATGCTCTTATTAATAATGAGGTAGACGAGCGATATGCGAATGCATTTATGAGCGAAATCGAAAAGACACTCAAGTCTTCATCGGAGCTTGATGTTGTCCTTCCGAATGTTTATCAGAAGCTCGTGCTTAAATTCGGACAACCCAAGCCTATATCTTTGAGCAGCAGAAAGCCTAAGGTCGTATTTTTTATAGGACCTACAGGAGTCGGTAAAACAACAACAATTGCAAAGATTGCGAGCAGGTTTAGGGTTGAGATGGATAAAAAGGTTGCTCTTGTAACTTCAGATACCTACAGGATTGCGGCAACCGATCAGCTTAGAACTTATGCGAATTATCTCGATATTCCGCTTTATATAGTCTATGGACCTGATGAACTCGGCATGGCGGTGGATAATTATATTGACTATGATCTTATTCTTGTCGATACAGCGGGATTTTCTCATAAAAATAAAGAGCAAAAAGAAGAGCTCAGAGACCTTCTTGACGGAATTACGGACAAAGTGGAAACGGAGATTTTTCTTGTGCTCAGTGCAACCACCAAATACAAGGATTTGCTTAAGATAGTCGCGACTTATGCACAGTTTACCGATTACAAGCTTATATTTACAAAGCTTGATGAAACGGATTGTTACGGAAATCTTTTGAATATAAAATTGCATACGGGAGCGGATGTTTCTTATCTTACAACAGGTCAGAACGTTCCTCAGGATATAGAAGTATTTAATGCACAGAAGATAGTTAAACAGTTACTTGGAGGTAGATAAGATGGACCAGGCCGAAGGACTTAGGAACATGCTTCGAGCAAAGCGTCAGCAGAGCCGTCCGACTTCAAGAGTAATAACTGTTACAAGCGGCAAAGGCGGGGTTGGCAAATCAAGCGTATCTGTTAATCTGGCCGTTCAGCTTGCAAGACTCGGCAAACGGGTAATAATATTTGATGCTGACTTCGGACTTGCGAATATTGAAGTAATGTTCGGTAAGATACCACAATATACATTGAATGATGTAATATATAAAGGAAAAAGAATTTCCGAGATAGTGACGGAAGGTCCTATGGGAATAGGATTTATTTCCGGCGGTTCGGGAATAGTCGGACTTAACAATCTGACAGACGGACAAAGAGCATATCTTTTGAGCAATATGGCAGAACTTGATAATATGGCCGATATTATTATTGTTGATACCGGAGCCGGAGTTTCCGATACGGTTTTGGATTTTGTAAAATGTTCAAACGAAATAATAATGGTTACCACATCAGAGCCAAGCTCACTTACGGATGCTTATTCAGTGCTTAAAGCGCTTATGCAGGACAACACCTTTGACAGAAATTCAAAAATAAGCGTTATTACAAATAAGGTTAAGCATATGGAAGAAGGAAAGGCGATATATGATAAGCTGAATTCCGTTTCAAATCAATTTTTAGGTAAAGGACTTGAGTTTATGGGAATTGTACCTCAGGATTCTTACCTTGAAAAAGCCGTGAGAAAACAGAAGCCTGTTTCGATTCTCTACCCTGAATCGAAAGCCTCGGCGGCACTTGAGAGAATGGCAAGAGGACTTGTGAATCTGCCTCAGGACAGCTATGGCGTAAAAGGTTTTTCTCAGTTTATTTCAGGGCTTTTACTTAGAAGATAGTTGAGGACAGATATGATATCTAATGTTTTGCAAATGGGCAATAAGCTCGAACTTGTTATGATAAACCGCGATAATTCAGCGAAGATTAAGCAGGGAATTTTCAGCGGAGAAGAAAAAGTTTATTTGAGCGTTATTTATGACATACCCAATGAAGAAGAAATCCTGGCCAATATACCGCAGGATCACGGAAAACTGATACTTATCCCCAAGGGCATTGAAGTGTTTATGATATGCTACGGCAAGAACGGACTCTACAGCTGCAATGTCAGGGTTAAGGAAAGATTCAAAGCATCGAATGCATTTTTGATGCAGCTTGAGATAATTTCTCCGGTTACAAAATACCAGAGAAGAGATTATTTCAGATGGAACTGCATGATAGATCTTGATTTCAGACTGTTGAGTGCAAATACCAGACTTGAAGAAATAAATAACGACAATATGGACTATTATATTAAGCAGGCAACGAGCGGTAATATAGAGTCGGGGACAATACTTGATATAAGTGGCGGAGGAATCAGATTCTCTTCGAAAAAAAAGTATGAAGACGGTTCGCTAATTCTGATGACATTTATAATAAAAAATGAATTTGTATTTTCGCAACCGGTTTTACTTGGCAGATTATTACAATGTTATTATAATGAAAATACAAAATTATATGAAAATCGTGTACAATTCCAGGAAATTTCCAAACAGGACAGGGAATTGATAGTTAAATACATCTTCGAAGAAGAAAGAAGAACGAGAAATTCGATGAAAGGATAGAAGTTATGAAAAAAAATATTTTGGTAGTTGATGACTCTGCACTCATGAGGAGAATACTGTGTGATATAATCAATGCAGACAGTAACTATGAAGTCACTGAGACTTGCAGGAACGGACAGGAAGCATTGGACAAACTCAGAACCAAGACTTACGATGCGATGCTTCTTGATGTGAATATGCCGGTTATGGATGGCATTAAGTTGCTGGAAGAGTTACAAAAAGAGAAGATTCAGACAACTATCATCATGGTGAGTACCCTTACAACTGCAGAAGCGGATGTTACGATCCGAGCTATGGAGTTGGGGGCTACGGACTTTGTTACAAAGCCGGAAAATGTGATGGATGCCAAGGGTAAGGATTTCTCTGACAATTTGCTTGGTATTATAAATGCCGTATTGTTATCGGGCAATTATAAAAGATCGTTTGTTACACCTAAGGTTAAGACAGACATTAAACCAAGTGTTTCTTCGGCTGATTCTTCTTCAAAGAGTTCGTCAGCAGTACCGACGGCAAAGGGATCGAAGCTTATCGCTCTTGCCAGTTCAACGGGAGGACCGAAGGCGCTTCAGAGCGTTATTCCGTATCTTCCTAAGAATATGGATGCTCCGCTTGTATTGGTACAGCATATGCCGGCCGGATTTACGGCTTCAATGGCAAATCGTTTGAACGAACTTTCGGAGGTTGAAGTTAAAGAAGCAGAAGACGGGGATGTTCTTAAAAAGGGCTGGGTGTATATTGCACCGGGAGGAAAGCATATAAGAGTTGTTGCCGGAGCCGCCGGACATACAATTAAGCTTTCGGATGAGCCGCCTATCGGAGGACTCAGACCTTGCGCGGACATTATGTATGAGTCATTGGAGAGTTCAAAATTTGATTCAATCTGCTGCGTTGTTCTTACGGGAATGGGAGCAGACGGAACAAAAGGAATTAACGGACTTAAAAAAGCCCGCGGTGGCATTTTTACTATTGCACAAAATGCTGAGACCTGCGTTGTATACGGTATGCCGAAGGCAATTGCCGAGTCCGGAGCGGTTAATGAAGTTGTACCACTTGAGGAAGTTGCGAAGACCATTATCAAAAATGTTGGCGTAAAATAATACTTGCGCGGAATGGAGGTTTAGCATGGATGTAAGTCAATATTTAGAGATTTTTATTGATGAGACACAGGAACACATTCAGGAACTCAATGACAACATTCTTGCTCTGGAAAACGATCCGGAGAACAGCGATGTTGTAAATGAGATATTCAGAGCTGCTCACTCTCTTAAAGGTATGGCGGGTACCATGGGCTTTAAGCGTATGCAGCATTTGACTCATGATATGGAGAACGTGTTCCAGGAAGTTAGAAGCGGCAATATGTCTGTTAACTCAGACCTTATTGATGTCGTATTCCAGTGCCTTGATGCATTAGAGGCTTATCAGGAAAACATTAAGGCTACTTCTGATGAAGGTACAGAGGATAATGAAGCAATTATCCAGAGACTTAACGAAGTACTTGCGGCAGGAACCGGAGCAGAGCCACCTGCACCGGCTGCAGATGCGGCACCGGCTGCAGAAGGAGGAGCTTCCGAGGAAGCATCCGGCGAAACCGGAGACAAGAAATTCCTTACTTACGAATGGGATGATAAAGAAAAAGATGCCTTTAATACAGCAAAGGGAGAGAATAAGAATGTTTACGGCGTTACCGTATACATCGATGAGAGCTGTCTTTTGAAAGCAGCCAGAGCTTTCCTTGTATTTAAGGCAATTGAAGAGTATGGCGAGATTATCAAATACAATCCGTCATCTCAGGACATAGAAGATGAAAACTTTGAGACAGATTTCAGTTTCTTCTTTACATGTGCGGCAGATGATGCTGAGACGGCTATTAAAGAGGCCGGAGAAGTATCTGAGGTTGCAAATGTGGTTTATGAGCTCATAGAGAGCGTTCCCGAACCGGGAACAGAGCCTGCTGCGGAAGCAGCTGCTGAAGAAACTTCGGCACCTGCTGTTGTTGAGGAAAAGAAAGAAGAGACCAAGCCTGTTGCAAAGGCCGGCGGAAGCAAAGCACCGGCAGCAAACAAGAAAGCAAATAAGCCTGTTACATCAAGAACGGTCAGAGTGGATATCGAAAAACTCGATGCACTCATGAACCAGGTATCAGAGCTTATTATCGCAAAGAACTCTCTTGTTTCAATAAGCAATAACAATACTCAGGCAACGAGTGAAGAGTCTTCACAGTTCCATGAGCAGATAGAATACCTCGAAAGAATTACCACAAATCTTCATGAATCGGTTATGAAGGTTCGAATGGTACCTATCGAGAGTTCGGTAAGTAAGTTCCCTCGAATGATCAGAGACCTTGCAAAGACTTTGGATAAGCCTATGCAGCTTGTTATGACAGGTGAGGATACAGAGCTTGATCGTACCGTTGTTGATGAAATCGGCGATCCACTCCAGCACTTACTCCGTAACTCTGCAGACCATGGTCTTGAAGACAGAGAGACACGTCTTAAGAGAGGCAAGCCTGAAACAGGTACTATCTACCTCAACGCTTACCAGGAAGGTAACAACGTTATTATCGAGGTTGGTGATGATGGTAACGGTATCGATACAGAAGCAGTACTTTCAAAAGGTATTGAAAGAGGTATCGTAACACCTGAGCAGGCAGAGTCAATGACTCAGAAAGAGATCATAGACCTCTTATTCTTGCCTAGTTTCTCTATGGCTAAGAAGATTTCGGATATTTCCGGACGAGGCGTTGGTCTTGACGTTGTTAAGTCAAACATCGAGGCTTTGGGCGGTGATGTTGAGACAAGAACAACACTTGGCGAAGGTACGAAGTTTATCGTAAGACTTCCGCTTACACTTGCCATTATTCAGGCTCTCATGGTTGAGATTCGCGATGAAAAATACGCTATCTCACTTGGAAGCATTCAGACAATTGAAGATATTCCTATCAGCGACATCAAGTTCGTTGAGAATAAAGAAGTAATAAACATCCGTGGTACGGTTATCCCGATTATCAGACTTGATAATCTCCTTGACCTTCCTCCGAAGGAGGTGCCGGATGAGAATCTTACCGTAGTAATTATTAAGAAGGGTGACCAGCTTGCAGGTCTTGTTGTTGATAACTTAATCGGACAGCAGGAAATCGTTATTAAGTCACTTGGCGATTATATCAAGAACATCAAGCTTATCAGCGGCGCTACTATCCTCGGTGATGGTGAAGTTGCTCTTATCTTGGAAGTTAATTCTTTATTTTAAGGAGGGCAGATAGATGGATGAATTAATGGAAGTAAATGAAAATAATAGAATTCAGTACATCGTAGTCCTCATCGGAAGCGAGAACTACGGAATTGATATTAAGTATGTAGACAATATTGTCCGCATGCAGAAAATAACAAGAGTTCCTAAAGCTCAGCAGTATTTTAGAGGAGTAATCAATCTTCGTGGTGAGATTGTTCCTGTAATGAGTGTAAGAAGAAAAATGGATTTGGGCGATGATGAATTTACAAAAGACAGCCGAATCATTATTCTTAAAATCGAAGAACACGGAAATCTTGGAATAGTTGTAGATGCCGTAAGAGAAGTAGTTACATTGGGACCGGATGAAATCGAGCATAACAATAACAGAGATGTAGCCAATACATTTATTAACGGTATCGGTAAAAACGGTGAGCAGCTTATTTCTCTCTTTGATATCAATAAGATTATCGAAGACAAGGAAAGCTCATCTAACTAGAAGTTGTTTGATTTAACATAAGGAGAATTATAGTGGCGGAAGAAGGTATCTTAGATAAAGTTAACAGTATGTACTTCGATGTACTTAAAGAGATTGGTAATATCGGTGCCGGTAATGCAACGACTGCTATTGCTAGTATGTTGGGGCTGAGGCTTGATATGGATGTTCCACAGGTAAGACTTTTGACTTTTCAGGAACTTCCTTCCGCTATTTCCGGTGAAGAAGATGCAATTGTAGGAATATATTTGGAAGTTCAGCACGATATTTCCGGAAGCATGATGTTTATTATGGATCTCGGATCTGCTCATTATCTTGTAAATAAGATGATGATGAGAGATGTGGATTATAATGAAGAGTTTTCGGAGATGGATTTATCGGCTTTAATGGAAGTCGGAAATATTATTGCGGGTTCTTATCTTAATGCTCTTTCTTCACTTACTAATCTTACGATTACTCCGTCTGTGCCGTACATATGTATAGATATGGCAGGTGCGATTTTATCTGTGCCGGCCATTCAGTTCGGGCAGTATGGAGATAATGCGCTTTTAATAGAAACTTCCTTTGGCGATGAAGTCCAGCTTAACGGATATTTCATCCTGTTGCCGGATATTGATTCATATGACAAGATATTGTCGTCACTTGGAATTTCGTTGGAGTAGGAGCAGATATGGGAAATATGGTTAAAGTCGGTATGGCTGATCTCAATGTCTGCAAAGCACCGGATGCCATAACAACACTTGGACTCGGTTCATGTGTCGGGGTTGCGATTTGGGACAAGAGAAATAAGGTCGGAGGTTTGCTTCATGCAATGCTTCCGGATTCAACAGCCATTAGAAATAATACGAACAGAGCTAAGTTCGTAGATACGGGACTGGAAGATTTAATAAAAAAAATGGAATCTATGGGATGCAACAAGATTAACATGGTTGCAAAGGTTGCCGGAGGAGCGAAGATGTTCGCGCTTTCGGGAAATTCTGCGATAGGTAATGTTGGTGAAAGAAATGCTGAAGCTGCTAAAGTTCAGCTTAGGAAGCATGGAATCAGACTTATCGCTGAAGATACGGGACTTAATTACGGTAGAACAGTAGAACTTTACGCAGAGAGCGGTGATTATCTTATCAAATCGGTAGGTAAACCGGTTAAGACCATTTAATTACCGGAGAATTTTTATGAATACAAAAAACATTCCGGCCCTTATCATGTTGCTTGCCGGCTTTATAGCTGCAATGACAATGATAATAAAGGGCAGAACTACTAAAGATTATCTTATTACTTTAATACTTGTACTTGTTATATTTTATATAATAGGACTTATTGTAAAGTTTATTTTGGATAAGTTTATTAAGATGGAAGATCCTAATAAACAACCGGAAGAGAAAATAGAGACGAGTGAGTCTTTGGAAGATATACCTATAGTTGAAGGAGAAACTATGGAAGAGGGGTTTGAAACTTCTGACGAAGAAGAAAACCTTAATATACGGGAAGAGTAATTTAAGCTTTTGAAAGGCATTTTTATAAATGCGGTATTTTGGATTGGCGTGTAACAGGAGGACATCTGATGGGGAAGCCCGATAGGGAAAAATTGTGGGAACAATATAAAGTAACTCCTACAGCAGAACTTAGAGAGCAGATAATCATCGAATATTCCCAGCTTGTTAAGATTGTGGCCGGTAAGCTGAGTATGTATCTGGGACACAATGTGGAATATGATGATTTGGTAAGCTACGGCATTTTTGGGCTTATTGATGCTATTGACAAGTTCAATCTCGAGAAAGAAGTTAAGTTTGAGACTTATGCGAGTCTCAGAATAAGAGGGGCGATACTCGATCAAATCAGAAAGATGGACTGGATCCCCCGTACTGTAAGACAGAAACAAAAGAAGATAGATGAAGCGTTAAAGGCTATTGAGCTTAAGACGGGACATGTGGCATCGGATGATGAACTTGCCGCAGAGCTTGGGATTGACGGAGACGAACTTTTAAAGTGGCAGTCGCAGCTAAACGTTACAAATGTTATATCACTTAACGAATTTGTGGATGCGGGAGGGGAACCTGCAGGATCTTTTCAGTCGACTGCAAAGTTTGACACACCGGAAGAGGTTATAGAAAAAGAAGAACTCAAAGAAAAACTTGCAGAGTCTCTTACATTGCTTACAGAGAAGGAAAGAAATGTCATTTTACTTTATTATTATGAAGAAATGACTTTAAAGGAAATAGCGGCAGTGTTTGAAGTTTCGGAGTCGAGGGTTTCGCAACTTCATACAAAGGCTATTAATAAAATGAAAAAAACAATGGGTAGCTATATGGGTCTTTTGACTGATTAGTTTTATATTTGTTGGGGGAAAAAAATATGAATGGCTACTTTCAGCTTGAAATTAAAAATGACGGAACATATATAAATGTTGTAGCACCTACGAATGGAGATAATAGAGCTTCATACCAAGATGTTACAACATATTTAATGTGTTTAAATATTGGGGATTTTGACAGGGCAGGCCTTAATCAGTTCATGAAAGAGCCTGAAGAAGGAGAGGCTGAGGAGAATAACGAGGAAGAGGTAAAGAGTTTCAAGCTTTGCCCGAAACTTGACTATGAGCCAAGCGGAGTTATGATTATTGATTCAAGCATCGATCAGATGCAGGGAATCGCAAAGTTTTATCCACCATCTGTAGGTGGCAAAGAAATTACAGAATCCGATATTAAAGCCACGATTAATCTTGAAAAAATAAGATACGGCATAAAGGAAGAAGTAATTCAGGACTATCTTGAGAATCCAAAGTACAATACAGAATACATTATTGCCGAAGGTGAGCCTGTTGTTATGGGCGAAAACGGCTATATAGAATATTTTTTCGAAACCCAAAAAGATCTTGCTCCGACTTTAAAAGAGGACGGTACGGTAGATTACCGAAATCTTAACATTATTACAGAAGTTAACGAGGGAGATATCCTGGCGCGTCTTCATCAGGCGGTAGAAGGCAAAGCCGGAATTGATATTTACGGTAAAAAGATGCTTCCGCCGAAGGTGAAAAGAGAAAAGCTCTCGTTCGGAAATAATATTACGCTAAGCGAAGACCAGACCGAAATATACTCGGATGTGGTTGGACATGTGGCACTTGTACAGGGAAAAGTATTTGTTTCAAATGTATATCAGGTGCCGGCAAATGTTGATAATTCAACAGGTAATATAGAATTTTCAGGTAGTGTGGACATAAAGGGTAATGTAAATTCGGGCTTTTCTGTTAAGGCAGATGGTGATATAGTTATAGGCGGAGTTGTTGAAGGCGCCGAGCTTTATGCAAAGGGTAAAATCATCATTGCCGGTGGTGTACACGGAATGTCTAAGGCAGTAATTAAGGCAGACCAGAGTATTACCGGAAAGTTTTTTGAAAATGCAGAGGTTATAGCCGGAGAAAGCGTTAATGCCGATACAATAATTCACAGTCAGGTTTCTGCCGGACTTGAAATAAGAGTTATGGGCGAAAAAGGCTTTATTACCGGAGGGCATATAAGAGCAGGCAAAAGAGTTGTGACCAAAACTTTGGGCTCTACAATGGGAGCTTCGACGGAGGTTGAGGTAGGAGTTGATCCAACTAAAAAGAAGAGACTTAAAGAGCTTCAGGACAACATTAAACAATTCGAGACGGAAAGAGGGAAGATGGAACCGACTCTTACCGGTGTGGGCGAGAAAGTTGTAAGAAAAGAGATTGAGCTGCCGGAAGATAAGCTGGCGTTTTTAAAGAATATTGCTTTAGCTTATAAAGATCTTAAAGCAAAGATGGACACAGCTCAAAAGGAAGCCGATGAACTTCAGGAAGAAATAGACGAATGCGACGGTGCTTTTGTTGAAGTATCGGGATTTGCCTATCCGGGAGTTAAGGTTTATATAGGAGGTTGCAGCAAGACACTTACCGATAAGCGTGCAAGCTGTAAGATAAAGTATGACAGAGGAGATGTTGTTATTTCGCAGTAGCGAATCAGTAACTAATATAGGAGGTAGTAGATGGCTATTTCAATCGGAAGTTATGATATTAATAACGCAATTACTCTAAATACCGACAAGATGAGCGCAATTAAGGCCGGAGAAGATATTCGCCCTGAAATGCAGCAGTATGCAATTCATAAAGAGCATGAGCAGGAAGAAGACGCAAAGCTTAATACTGTTCAGGAATATGATGATACTGAAATGACGGAACAGAAATTTGACGCTAAGGAAAAAGGCAGCAACGAATATGAATACATCGGACCTAAAAACAAAAAGGTAAAAAAACAGGAGGATGGAAAGGTCAGAGTAAAAGGTATGTCATCAGGATTTGATGTCAGTATCTGATCTATGGAGGAATTATGGCTTTACTTGAAGTAATACTTATTTTGGCAGGATTGGCTTTCGTTTTCGGAAGCTTTATGGTATCGGAAAAGCTTTCACCTAAAGATATAGAATATCTTTCAAAGGTGACACATGACAGAATGAACGATATTGTTAATAAAGGTCTTTCAGATGCTAAAGCCAGAATAGATACAACAATTGATGATGCAGTTGCGGAGTCTGCAGAAAAGGTATCCCGCGAAATGGAAGCTTTGTCAAATGACAAGGTTATGAACATTAAAGAATATTCCGACGGAGTCGTAAACGATATTCATAAGGCTCATGAGGAAGTAATGTTTTTGTATGATATGCTTAACGGCAAAAAAGAAGAGTTTGAAAAATCTCTTTCGGAAGCAAAAGAACTCGATAAGAGCTTTGCGGCTGCAGCTGCCGCTATAGAAAAGGCAGAGCAGACAAAGCCGGAGGTAAATACTGCTGCACCTGCGCCGGCAGCACCTAAAAAGCAGACTGCCGGAGTATTTGAAAGAGAGGCTCACGTTGTTGATATTTCAAATGAGCTTGAAGAACTTTCTACAAATGCATTCTCGGCTGATATAGATAATACTGAGAATAAACAGCCTGAAAGAAAAAAGATTGTAGCAGCTGAAAAGAAACAGCCGGAAAGACAAAAGATAGTAGCTGCTCAAAAGCCGGATGAAGAGGATTCGGAAACAATAAACGAAAAGATTATCGATCTTCACAGAAGAGGATGGAGTGAAAAAGATATTGCTTCTTTACTTGAAATCGGCGTAGGTGAAGTAAGACTTGTAGTAAGTGTATATTCAGGTGGAAGATAAGTTAGGAAGAGAATTATGAGGTTTAAGTATTATCTTAGAGGAATAGGAATCGGTATACTGACGGCAACAATCATTCTTATGATAGTAATTAATGCCAAGGGTGGTATTATGACCGATGAAAAAGTTGTAAAGAGAGCCACACAGCTCGGATATGTTCTTCAAAGTGAGGAAGAATCACAGACTGTAGAAGAAAAATACGCATCGGGCGATGCCGAAGAGGAGACTGCGGAAACTGATACAGCAGAAGATACAGTATCTGAAGAAGACGCGGCGGAAGATACTTCTGATAATGAAAGTGAAACAGAGGATACTGCAGAAGAAACTGCAGCAGAAGATACCGAAGAAGATACAACGGTTCACGAAGAAAGCTTTACGGTTTCGTTTACTGTGGGAAATGCGGACGGTTCGGAGACGGTATCAAGAAACTTATATGAAGCGGGACTTATAGACGACGCAGACGATTATAATGATTACCTTATTGATAACGGCTATGAAAGAAAGCTCAGAACCGGTACTTATACAATCGAAAGCGGACTCAGTTATGAAGAGATAACGGACATTCTTTTAAGAAGAAATTAATAGTCTTGCATTTAGAATTAAATTATGGTAGTATAGAAAAGCGTGTGAAGAAAGCATGCTTTTCTTTATGCGTAAAAGTAACAATATTAAACACATATGTGGATTTTGTCACGCGGTGCCTATGGTTGTGACAAAAGAAGAAGCATATGGAAGATTAACCAACGGAGGTAAGTAAAATGGGCGTTATTTCAATGAAGCAGTTATTAGAAGCAGGTGTACATTTCGGACATCAGACAAGAAGATGGAACCCTAAAATGGCTCCTTACATCTACACAGAGAGAAACGGTATCTACATTATCGATCTTCAGAAGTCTGTAGGAATGGTTGACGATGCTTATAAGGCTGTATTTGACATTGCTGCAGAAGGCGGCACAATTCTTTTCGTAGGAACAAAGAAGCAGGCTCAGGATGCTGTTAAGACAGAGGCTGAGAGATGCGGAATGTACTATGTAAATGAGAGATGGCTCGGAGGTATGCTTACAAACTTCAAGACTATCCAGACTCGTATCGACAGACTTAAGAAGATCGAGAAGATGGAAGAGGACGGAACATTCGATGTTCTTCCTAAGAAAGAAGTAATTAAACTTCGCAAGGAACTTGAGAAGTTAGAGAAGAACCTCGGCGGTATTAAGGAAATGAAGAAGATTCCTGATGCAATCTTCATCGTTGATCCTAAGAAGGAGAGAATCTGCGTACAGGAAGCTCACGCACTCGGAATCCCGCTTATCGGTATCGCTGATACAAACTGTGATCCGGAAGAACTTGACTATGTAATCCCAGGTAATGATGATGCTATCCGTGCAGTTAAGCTTATCGTATCTACAATGGCTGACGCTGTTATCGAAGCAAATCAGGGCGAAGTTCTTTATGAAGGTGAAGCTGAAGCTGAAGAAGCAGAAGCTGTTAACGAGTAATTAATCACAGTAT
The DNA here is from genome assembly GCA_024698965.1 of Eubacterium sp. Lineage (GTDB taxonomy): Bacteria > Bacillota > Clostridia > Lachnospirales > Lachnospiraceae > RUG14243. The sequence goes on from JAILQM010000101.1 coordinate 48,308, forward strand.
TTGGAGGATATATAAATGGCTATTTCAGCATCAATGGTAAAAGAATTAAGAGAAATGACCGGAGCAGGCATGATGGACTGCAAGAAGGCATTAAATGAGACAGACGGCGATATGGACGCTGCTGTTGAATTTTTAAGAAAGAACGGACAGGCAAAGGCTGAGAAGAAGGCCGGAAGAATCGCTGCAGAAGGTATCTGCAAGATTGCTTCAAATGATGACAAGAGTGCAGCTGTTGTTGAAGTTAACTCTGAGACAGACTTCGTTGCTAAAAACGAGAAGTTCCAGACATTCGTTTCACAGGTAGCTGAGCAGGCTCTTTCAACATCTGCAGCTGACATCGACGCTTTCCTTGCTGAGAAGTGGTCACAGGACTCTTCAAAGACAGTAAGCGAAGCACTTGTTGAGCAGATCGCTGTTATCGGAGAGAAGCTTTCTATCCGTCGTTTTGAGAAGGTTACAGCATCTAACGGATGCGTTGTTTCATATACACACGGTGGCGGTAAGATCGGTGTTATCGTAGAAGCTGATACAACTGTTGTTAATGATGCAGTTAAAGAAGCTCTTACAAACATCGCTATGCAGGTTGCTGCTCTTACACCTAAGTATGTATCAAGAGATGAAGTTTCAGCTGAGTACATCGAGCATGAGAAAGAAATTCTTCGTGCACAGATCATGAACGATCCTAAGGAAAGCCAGAAGCCTGAGAAGGTAATCAACGGCATGATCGAAGGTCGTGTAAGCAAGGAAATGAAGGAAATCTGCCTTCTTGACCAGGTTTATGTTAAGGCTGAAGACGGAAAGCAGACAGTTGCTAAGTACTTAGAGCAGGTATCTAAGGAAGTTGGCGCAACAGTAGCTGTTAAGAAGTTCGTTCGTTTCGAGACAGGTGAAGGTATCGAAAAGAAGGAAGAGGACTTTGCAGCAGAAGTTGCAGCTCAGATGAATGCATAATTAAAAATATAAAGATGCAGCCGGACAAAATGTCCGGCTGTTTTTTTATGCTCATATTTAAATAAATTTTAAATGAATATCTAAACTTATAAAATTACCGTAAAGATAATTCTGCCGCTGCTGTATGAGACCGATATTTCGCCGCCATGAAGGTTTGTAATGGATTTGGCGATTGAGAGTCCGAGTCCGTAGTGGGATGTGAATGAACGCGATTTATCACTCTTATAAAACCTTTCAAACATATTTGAAAGATCTTCGTCGGAGATTTCATCGGAGCTGTTAGATATTGTAAATTGGGCTTTTCCGAGGTGTTCTTCAAGTTTTAATATAACCTCTGTCCCTTTTTCGGAGTGGCTTATGGCGTTATCAATAAGAATACTTATCAGCTTTTCCAAAGATGACGCTTCTCCCTTTACTACAATTCCGTCTTTAATATCATAGCTAAATAAAATTTCGCTTTCAAAGGCCGCCGCTTCAAAAGGAAGGGTGCAGGCCATACAAAGTCTGCTTAAATCAACCTCAGTCATAATAGGGCGGGTCTGTTCAAGCTTTGCAAGGTCTAAAAGCTGATG
>JAILQM010000118.1 GCA_024698965.1 Eubacterium sp.
TGCCGGAAACTACGACTTCTGGTATGAGTCTTCACAGCTTCTTATCAAACAGATGAAGGAAGCAAACAAGAAAAAAGAAGAGAAGATCAAAGAGCTCCAGGAGTTCATCTCAAGATTCTCAGCCAACGCTTCAAAGTCAAAACAGGCTACATCGAGAAAGAAAGCTCTTGAAAAAATCGAGCTTGACGAGATCAAGCCTTCAAGCCGTAAATATCCTTATATTGACTTTAGACCGGAGCGAGAAATCGGAAACGAAGTTCTCTCTGTCGAAGGCATTTCAAAAACGATTGATGGCGTGAAGATACTTGATAACGTTAGCTTTATAGTAGGGCATGATGACAAGATAGCTTTTGTAGGTGGAAATGAAAGAGCCAAAACAGTTCTCTTCCAGATTCTTGCCGGAGAAATGGAACCTGACGAAGGTACGTACAAGTGGGGCGTTACAACTTCTCAGTCGTACTTCCCTAAGGACAACACCGAGATTTTTGATACAGACCTTACAATTGCCGACTGGCTCACACAGTTCTCCGAAATCAAAGATGCTTCATATGTCAGAGGTTTCCTTGGAAGAATGCTCTTCCCTGGCGATGCCGGAGTAAAGAAGATGAGAGTTTTATCCGGTGGTGAGAAAGTAAGAGTGCTCTTCTCAAAAATGATGATTGAGGGCTCAAACGTGCTTATGTTCGACGAGCCGACCGATCACCTTGATATGGAATCAATCACCGCACTCAACAACGGTATGATTAAGTTTCCGGGTGTTATTATATTTGCATCGCGAGATCACCAGGTAGTTCAGACCACCGCAAACAGAATTATCGAAATTCTGCCGGAGGGTACAATTATAGATAAAATCACAACATACGATGAGTATCTTGAAAATGATGAAATGGCGCGTAAGCGTCAGGGCGCTTCTGTCTACGTTGAGGATGACGACGAGCCGGCAGACGACGAGGAGTAGAGCGCTCGCGTTCGCGGCAAGGTTAATTTTCCCCGCTACGCATTTACAAACTAGCCTCGCTCCCGCAAGTCATCTCCCATACTTTCGAAAACGCATATCGATTGTAGAAAGCGAAAGGCTATGGGTCAGCGTTTTCTCGGCATGGGGCCCCCTTGCTCGCGCTCGGGCCAAGGATTGTGGTCGGCGGGGTTGCAGTTAGAGCCGCAACGCATTAACAAGCTAGCCTCGCTCCCGCAAGTCATCTCCCATACTTTCGAAAACGCATGTCGATTGTAGAAAGCATAAGGCTACGGGTCAGCGTTTTCTCGGCATGGGGCCTCTTGTTCGCGCTCGGGCCAAGGAGTGTAGTCGGCGGGGAAGAAGAATAGAGCATGAACATGCGAAAGCCTGACGCCGGCGGGAGACGATAATTTGAGCAAAAGGTTGATGGTTTGAGACAAAGTATATATAATAGGAGAGATGCATGGATTTTTCGAAGATGACCGATGAGGAATTTTACGCAGCGCTTGTCGGTTACAGGAACAGCGGTGTTAACAAGTTTGCGGCGCATGTAGGAATTGTGATAGATGAGATCGGACCGGGATGGGCCGAGGGACATATAGATTTGGAAGAACATCATGGGAACCCGATTGGTTCAATACATGGTGGCTGCCTGTTTTCGCTTGCCGATTCGGTTGGCGGAGCAGCTGCGGTTTCAAGGAAAAGAGCCGTTACGACGATAAACAGCTCAATCAGTTATTTGAATGCCGGACTTTCAGGTAAGACAAAAAAGATAACTGCCAGAGCCGATGAGGTTAAATGCGGCAAAACAACCAGCGTTTACAACGTGGTTATCAAGGATGAGAGCGGCAAAACGCTTATACAGTCAACCATGACATATTTTAAACTCGATGTGGAATTTAATGCACCGGGTGCAGATTAAGGAGGATGTTAATATGGTTACAGCAGTAGTAGGAGCAAATTGGGGAGACGAAGGAAAGGGTAAGATTACCGACACTCTTGCCGAAAAGGCAGACATTATCATTCGTTTCCAGGGCGGAGCAAATGCAGGACATACCATTAAAAATAAATATGGAAAGTTTGCACTTCATTCGCTTCCGAGCGGTGTTTTCTACGATCATACAACATGCATTATAGGAAACGGTGTAGCTCTCAATATTCCGATTTTATGCGGAGAGATAGATGATCTTGTGGAAAAAGGAGTGCCGAAGCCACATATTCTCGTATCCGAGAGAGCTCAGATGGTTATGAGTTACCATATTCTCTTTGATCAGTACGAAGAAGAGAGACTCGGAGGAAAGTCTTTCGGTTCGACAAAATCCGGAATTGCACCTTTTTATGCTGATAAATTCTCCAAAATCGGTTTTCAGGTAAGTGAGCTTTTCGACTCCAAAGAAAACCTTATGGATAAGATAGAAAATGTTTGCGAAAAGAAGAATGTTCTCTTAGAGCATTTATATCATAAACCTCTTCTTAAAGCAGACGAATTATATGATGAGCTTATGAAGTATAAGGCTATGATTGAGCCTTATGTATGTGACGTAAGCAGCTATCTTGATGAGGCCTTAAAGGCAGGGAAAAATATTCTCTTAGAGGGACAGCTCGGTACATTAAAAGATCCGGATCACGGAATCTACCCAATGGTTACTTCGTCATCAACACTTGCAGGCTACGGCGCTGTCGGAGCCGGTTTACCTCCTTACGAAATTAAGAAGGTTGTAACCGTTGTTAAAGCATATTCTTCTGCGGTAGGAGCCGGAGAATTCGTATCGGAAATCCTTGACGAAGATGTAGCCGACGAGCTCAGAAGAAGAGGCGGAGACGGCGGAGAGTATGGTGCTACAACAGGTCGTCCGAGAAGAATGGGATGGTTCGACATTCCGGCTTCAAAATACGGATGCCGCCTTCAGGGAACAACAGATGTTGCCTTTACTGTACTTGATGTACTTGGATACCTTGATGAGATTCCGGTATGCGTGGCTTATGATATTAACGGGGAAATCACAACAGAGTTCCCGACAACTGCAAAGCTTAAGATTGCAAAGCCTGTAATTGAGAAGCTTCCGGGATGGAAGTGCGATATTCAGGGCATTAAAAAATATGAAGATCTTCCGGAAAACTGCCGTAAGTATATAGAGTTTGTGGAGGAGAAGATCGGTTATCCTATCACAATGGTATCAAACGGACCGGGAAGAGAGGATATTATTTACAGATAAAATGATTAAGAATGTAGTACTTGATATAGGAAATGTCCTTGTCGACTGGGATTGGGAAGGATATTTTGAATATTTAGGATACGCCGAAGAGGACGTATTTGATGCTCTTGCGGGATATACGGTTTTGTCTCACAGATGGAACGATTTGGACCGAGGAGTTAAGGGCGATGAGAATGTTATAAACGAAATGATAGATATAGCTCCGATGTGGGAGAGTGACATACTTCATGTTATGGAACACATCGGGGAGGCTGTCATTCAGTTTAAATACGCTAAAAGATGGATCAGAGAAATCAAAGAGGCCGGTAAAAAGGTTTACCTGCTTTCAAATTATTCTGAGTACCTTTTTAATCAGACTGAAGAAGATGAGCTTGATTTTATTGAGCTTACAGACGGCGTTGTATTTTCTTTCAGAGAACATTACATTAAGCCCGAAAAAGAAATTTACGAGATTTTGCTGGACAGATATAATTTAAAGGCTGAAGAATGTGTTTTCATAGACGATAAAGAAGAAAACATTGAGGGCGCCAAAGCGCTCGGATTTGAGACAATTCTTTTTGACGACTTTGAAAACGTACATGAAAAGCTTAACGGAATGATATTATAAAAGATGAATTGGGAAGTTATTGCGGAATATATTCCGCTTTATAAAACTGCAATGTTACTCACCCTTAAAATAGGGTGGATGGGTATAATAGGCTCTATTTTAATAGGGCTTATTTGTGCTCTCGTGCTGCATTATAAGGTGCCTGTTGTAAGAGTGATAATCAATATTTATATTGAAGTATTCAGAAACACGCCTCTTTTGGTGCAGCTCTTTTTTATTTATTTCGGTTTACCGAAGCTTGGAATGAATATAAGCGCCGAACAGTGCGGAGTTTTGGGACTTGCGCTTTTCGGAGGAGCTTATATGACAGAGACTATTAGAAGCGGACTTGAGGCGGTTGAAAACATTCAGATGGAGAGCGCACTTTCTCTCGGAATGAAGCCTCATCAGGCCATAAGATACATTATTCTTCCACAGGCAATATCAATCAGTATGCCGGGATTTGTGGCAAATATCATCTTCCTTTTAAAGGAGACCAGCGTGTTTTCCGCAATCAGTCTTATGGACCTTATGTTCATGGCCAAAGACCTTATCGGACTTTATTATAAGACGGTGGAATGCCTGTTCCTTCTGGTCGTATTCTATCTTATAATACTTCTTCCGGTATCTATTGTCGGAAGTATAGTGGAAAGGAGAATGCGTTATGCCGGATTTGGGGCTTGAGGTACTGTTTAAGGGGACGAACTTTATCCG
>JAILQM010000123.1 GCA_024698965.1 Eubacterium sp.
GACTGGTGTCCCCTATATTATTAAGCAAGTTTAAGGATTGGTATAAAACATTCTTATTATTATCAACCGAAGCCGACTTAAACTTAGCTGTAACAGAGGTTCCTACAATTCTGTAGTAAAGAAGTCTGTCCGTTATTCCGCCAATCCTTTCGCATTTTTCATAACATGCAAGCGCATATGCCGTGTCTGAGATTACTATTTCTTTATCGTTAGCTTTAAAGGTAGAAAAATCCGCCTTTTTTATAACATCCAGCCTTACTATCTTTCCCCAGGTAGTTCTCAAAAAATCATAAATATACGGAAAAAGCTTATCACTATAACTTATGTCAAAACTAACATTGCACTCCAGGTTTAATCTTTCTTCAAAATTATCCTCACCGTCCCTAAATTGCCAAGTAGGACAAAAGACCATATCCAAATTATTCTCTACACCATAATTAACAAGTTTTTCCACACACTCCGGATGAAGATAATCATCACTGTCAACCGTCATTACATATTCTCCGTGTCCGTCCCTTATCATTATGTCAGTCATGAATCCCCTCTCGCTGTTGGGAATATCATATACCTTTATTCTCTTATCCTTTTTCGCGTATTCATTTATAATATCTAAAGTGCTGTCCTTCGAACCGTGATTTACCACAAAATACTCAAAATTATCATATGTCTGCGCCAACACGCTTTCTATACATTCGGCTATATATTTTTCTGCATTATATCCCTGTGTATATATAGTAACAAGCGGCTTGTTTTCCATGAAATTCTCCTTTTTACTTAGCTGAATTTTATTTTACTTTCTGTATTTCCCATTAGCTTCCTTTAATTTTTTCCAGCATCTTCTCAAGCCGACTCTCATACGTAAACTCATTTTTTACTTTATTATATCCCGCTTTTGCGATGCTTTCCCTAAGCTCATCGTTTCTCAAATAAAAATCCGCTTTTGCAACCGCGTCTTCTATGCTTGTATAAAGCACAATCTCTTTTCCGTCCTCAAAGTTTTCTGCAAGCTCAGGCTGATACGAAGAAAGCAAAAATCCTCCGCATCCCATTACGTCCAAACATCTTAAAGAGATTCCGCTTCTTATTATTCGAAGAGAGGGGTTAAGGTTTATTTTGCTGTTTTTAAATACAATCGGCATCTTTGTATCGTAGTCCGCATATTCATGAACGGAAATCCCGCTAAGAAGAGGCCTTGTCTCCTCCTTAACCGCGGAAAAAAGATGCATATCAAACTTACTTCCCAAAACGCGCAAAAGCGAAAGCCTGTCAGTATAAGTCACATAAGAGGCAATCGAGTACGCAAGCTGCTTTTTGGTAATATTCTCCGAAAAAATGTCTTTCCCGGCCTTCTTGTTTGCCTTTTTGAAATCCTCTGAAATACTTTTTATAAGCCCATCATCTATAATCTCATCTATAACAAAATACCCGTAAATCTTTTGCTGAGCAAGGGCTGCTCCGTTTACATAACCTCTGTTATACTCGCTCATCCCTGAAATCAGCCCTGGCAGCGTTGATTCGTAAAGCGAGCCCAAAAATGAAATGTCATAAATATTCCCATTCGATGAAAACTTATCCCATCTTTCGGTATCAGCCGCAAGCGGCATATGAAAAACCCTCTCAATGCCTCTTTCATTATACATCTCGGCTTCAATCCTGTCGAAAATATAAAGAAAGTTTGTATCATAGTTAAGATCTTCATCGCTCGGCAAATTTTGCGGGCTGTCATAACTCCATGCCACATAAGGCACCCTTAACATATTACATGCCCTTGCAACCGGCGGCCAGATATTTACCGTAAATACACATTCTGCCCCGACAGATTTTATATCAGCCTTAATCATATCAACGATTCTCTCGTCCTTATAATTATCTTCAGGCGTATAATATTTTTTCTCTATCACCTCGTGACCGAGTTTTTTAAGTTTTTCGCCAATAGTTTTTTGCGTATAAGAAGCGAAAATTTCCGCAAGTAAGATTTTCATGCTCTCTCCCTACATCTGCTTTTTTACAACCGCATACTCGTCCCCGTTTCTGTAATACGGACAGGAATAATGCGAGTCGCTCAAAAATCTCATATAATCATCTTCATCCATATCTATATCACAGACATAACCGTAATCTTCGTCGTACACAAAATATGCGCACATGTCACAGCTTGTCTGTATTTTTTTCTCTTCTTTTTTCATTTACCGCTTTTCCTCAAACGAATCTTTTATAAACTCTTTCATATCATCCGGCATATCTGCCTCAAAAAGAAGCTTCTCTTTTGTAATCGGATGCTCAAAAGCAAGTTTTCCGGCATGCAAAGCATGTCTTTTCATCCTGCATTTATTCGGATTATAAAGGGCGTCTCCCTCAAGCGGATGCCCTATATAAGACATATGGACCCTTATCTGATGTGTTCTTCCGGTCTCAAGAGAAAGCTCTATAAGAGAATGCGTTTTCCCTTCTTTAATAACCCTGTAATTTGTCACAGCTCTTACGCCGTTTTTTCTGTCAACACATCTTAGCTGACTTCCCTCTTCTTTCCTACATATCGGCAAATCTATCCGGCCTTCTTTTTCGTCAAAAATACCTACCGCAATCGCAAAATAAGTCCTCTTAACCTCTCTGTTTTTTACAAGCTCGTAAAGCACAGCTCCGCTTAAAGGATTTTTTGCTATTATCGTAAGTCCGGATGTGTCTTTGTCAAGCCTGTTTACACATCTGTATATTCCGGCCTGCCCTTTTTTTTCAAGGTAAAACTCTATTGCATTGCCAAGCGTTGTCTCCGCCACTCCTCTCGACGGATGCGACGGCATCCCGTAAGGCTTATTTACAACTAAAATATCGTCATCTTCATAAATTATATTAAGCGGAATCTCGGTCGGTATTACTTTATCCGACGCTTTTTCCGCCAAAACCACTTCCACCTCATCGCCGGGCGAAAGCATCTCATTCATGTGAACCTCTGTGCCGTTAAGGAAAATGCTCCCCTCCGTATGGCGAAGAGTTGTCAGTATCCGGGCCGAGTATCCCCTGTCTTTTAGATATGAAGATATTTTTCTGCCATCATCTTTTTCCCCGGCTTTATAGATGTATTTTCTTATCATTATTATCCTATTCTATAATCATAGCCCTAAGAAGCGGCGGAATTTTGTAATCCCGTTTTCCGGCTCCCACTCCGACCTTTAATATCCTAAAGCTCTCAGGCAAAACATCTTTTGTAATAGTCGCAGCAACTATTGCAGCTCCGGTCGGTGTAACAAGCTCTCCTTCTCTGTCAGTTATATGTAGCTTTAGACCTGCATCTGCCGCTATATTTACCACTGCCGGCACCGGCACCGGCATAAGCCCATGCTGGCATCTTACATGGCCTGTTCCTTCATATAGCTCCGGAACAATGACGTCCGTTATGCCGAGATTGTCCATACACACCGCGACAGAAACAATGTCAACAATTGAATCTATTGCTCCGACCTCATGAAAATGCACGTTTTCAATATCTGTTCCATGAGCCTTGCTTTCGGCTTTGCCCAAAATATTAAATATTTTTAGTGCAAGATCTCTTGCTCCTTTAGAAAGGTCACCGCCTTCTATAATATCTGTTATTTCCTTAAGGCCTCTGTGCTCATGGTGGTGATGATGCTCATGCGGCATGTCGCTGTGATGATGATCATGCCCATGATGATGTCCGTTATGATGCTCATGATTTTCATGCTCATGATGATGGTCATGCCCGTAAAGATATTCCATATCATGGTCATGATTGTCCTCATCTAAAATTACATCAAAATCACAGGCACAAAGCCCGCTCTTTTTTACCCTTGTAATCTTTGTCGTATATCCGCTTATCTTAAGACTGTTAAGTGCCTCCAAAAGCAGCTCTTTATCAGCCCCCAAATCAAGCAGTGCCGCAACTGTCATATCTCCGCTAATGCCGTTGTAACACTCCAGATACAATGTTTTTCCCATAATGCGTCCTACCTTTCTCTCTATATTTTATCACAAGATTCCCCGTTAAAATAGTGCCGAGAAACAAATCTTGTGGTAGACTATCACCATGGACGAAAAAACAATTAGCAAACTCAAAAAAACCAAACACCTTTCGGAATTTGCCGAACTGCTTGTACAATCAGGCCTGCCGGACGGCAACGAAAAAAGCGGCTTTATAAAAGAAACCCTCTCCCGATATGAGGCTTATAAAGAATCTCTCCCAAAAACTGAGGATTCTCCCGCTTTTTCTCCGGGACAAGAAATACTCATCTGCGGAAATATAGGGCTTTCGGGAAGTGTATTTCTTATGGACTTTTATAAGGAAAAACTGCTTAAAACCCTAAGCTCATCCTATATTAAAGCAGCCGAAGAATTAAGAAAAAAAGCCCTTTTATATCCTTCTTTGGATTTGTTTACAGATGATGCCATAGCTGTTTATCCGGTATGTGAGAGAGGCCTGTTTAGGGAAATATATAATCTCGGCAAAGACAGCGGCCTCGGTTTTAAAATAAACTACTTTGACGTTCCGATCTCAAGAGCCACCGTCGAATTTTGCGAAATTTTCGACATGGATCCATGGGCACTTTTGTCGGGCGGCTGCATTCTTATAGTTACTTCATGCGGTCGAAAAACAGAGCAGATACTTAAGGATAACGGCTTTGACGCCGCTGTAATTGGATATATTACCAAAGAAAAAACTAAACTTATAACATATAGGGATACGGAAGGCGGTATAAACCGCCCTTCTCCGGATGAAATTCTTAAGCTTTTACAAAACAGTTAATTTTAATTAATATTTACACTGCGGGTTTGACAAACGCCCCTTTTATCTGTACAATTAACTTTATCCGCGCAGCCGGGGAGTTAGCGGCTCCCTCTGCCACAAGTCCGCTCTAGGTGGGGTGATATCCTGCCCCGGGCCTTTTGAAGGTATGGCTGCCTATGGTAAGTAGTGTTGACGTCCGGGTCCTTAAGCGGCGGAAACCCGTGAACCGTGTCAGGTCAGGAATGAAGCAGCACTAAGTGGGAGCTTCCGGGTGCCTTAGGGGTGCCTGGGCCGAGCCAACTGCCATAGTAACGCATACTTTCCTGGTTCAAAGCAGGATGCGCGGTATTAAGTCACTTAAAGGAAGAGCCCTGACTCTTCCTTTTATTATACGCACAGCTAACCTCCTGATAATATGATGAAAATAGAAGATTATTATAACAAATTCAATGAAGACAAAAGACTTTTATCCCGTCACGGTCAGGTAGAATACCGTATTTCCATGAAATACATCCATGACTGTTTAAAACCCGGAGATAAAATCCTTGATATAGGAGCAGCTACCGGCGGGTACAGCATTCCTCTTTATGAGGAGGGCTATGATGTGACTGCTGTCGAGCTTGTCCAGCACAACCTCGGCCGCCTCAAGGCAAAATGCCCCGGAGTAAAAGCGTTTAAGGGCAATGCCATAAAGTTAAAACGCTTTGAGGATGACACCTTTGACCTTACCCTGCTTTTCGGACCGCTTTATCATCT
>JAILQM010000002.1 GCA_024698965.1 Eubacterium sp.
AAAGGTCTATCCGTGGATTGCAAAGACAAGACTTTCCACACCGGGAGTATCGCTTATTTCTCCGCCGCCTCATCATGACATATATTCGATTGAGGACCTGGAGCAGCTCATCTATGACTTAAAGAATGCAAACAGGGATGCTAGGATATCGGTTAAGCTTGTTTCCGAAGCCGGAGTCGGTACCGTTGCGGCAGGTGTTGCAAAGGCCGGAGCACAGGTAATCCTTATTTCCGGATATGACGGAGGTACGGGAGCCGCACCTGCAAGCTCAATACATAACGCAGGTCTTCCGTGGGAGCTTGGACTTGCCGAAACTCATCAGACGCTTATTCTTAACGGCTTAAGAGACAAGGTAAGAATAGAGACTGACGGTAAGCTTTTAACAGGAAGGGATGTTGCAATAGCTGCAGCTCTCGGAGCCGAGGAATTCGGATTTGCGACAGGACCTTTGGTAAGTATGGGCTGCGTAATGATGAGAGTATGCAATTTGGATACCTGCCCTGCGGGTATAGCCACTCAAAATCCGGAACTTAGAAAGAGATTTGCCGGAAAGCCTGAATACGTTGAGAATTTCATGCTCTTTGTTGCTGAGGAACTCAGAGAATATATGGCTCGTCTCGGAGTTAAGAGCTTGGATGAACTTGTCGGAAGAAGCGATCTTTTAAAGGTTAGAGATGAACTTTCAGAGAGTGCGGCAAAGCTTGATCTTACAAATATTTTGAGTAATCCTTTTGCTTCATCCAAGGATAAGGTTATCTTTAATCCGGGTCATGTATATGACTTTGCATTGGGTGATACAAAGGATATGAAGGTTCTTTTAAAGAATCTCAAAGATGCGCTTGAAAACAAACAGAAAAAGATTATTTATACAGAACTTGACAATACGGACAGAGCTTTCGGAAGTATATTCGGCTCTGAGATTACAAAAAGATATGATGATACTTTAGAAGAAGATACCTTCGTTGTTAAATGTAACGGAGCCGGCGGACAGAGCTTTGGAGCATTTGTTCCTAAAGGACTTACTCTTGAACTTGAGGGTGATTCCAATGATTACTTCGGAAAAGGCCTTTCGGGCGGAAAGGTTATAGTTTATCCGCCTGAAAAAGCAAACTATAAGGCCGATGAAAACATTATCGTAGGAAACGTAGCTCTTTACGGAGCGACAAGCGGCAAAGCGTTTATAAACGGTGTTGCCGGTGAAAGATTCTGCGTAAGAAATTCGGGAGCAACGGCTGTTGTTGAAGGCGTCGGAGATCACGGATGCGAATACATGACGGGTGGACGAGTGGTAGTCCTCGGTAGAACCGGAAAGAACTTTGCGGCAGGTATGAGCGGCGGAATCGCTTATGTTCTTGATGAGGATAACGATCTTTATATGAGGACAAATAAGTCAATGGTTTCAAACGAACCTATCGTAAATAAATACGACGTGCAGGAACTTAAGGAAATGATAGCAGAGCATGTGACGCTTACGGGTTCATTAAAGGGACGAATGATACTTGATGATTTCAGTAACTGGCTGCCTAAATTTAAAAAGGTTATACCGCATGATTACAGAAGAATGCTTATGTCAATAATGCAGATGGAAGAAAAAGGATTAAACTCCGAAGCCGCACAGATTGAAGCATTTTATGCGATGACGAAGTAGGAAGGAGAGAAAAATGGGAAAAACAGCAGGTTTTTTGGAATATGAAAGGGTTGAGGCAAAGTCTGTTCCAGAGAAAGAACGTATAAAAAATTATAACGAGTTTCACATTTATCTTTCCAAGGAAAAACAGCAGGAACAGGGCGCAAGATGTATGGAGTGCGGAGTGCCGTTTTGCCAGTCGGGTATGACGATAATGGGAAAAACAAGCGGCTGTCCTTTGCATAACCTTGTGCCTGAGTGGAATGACCTTGTATATACGGGGAACTGGAAGCAGGCTTACGAAAGGCTTCACAAGACAAATAATTTTCCGGAGTTTACTTCGAGGGTTTGCCCTGCATTATGCGAGAAGGCATGTACCTGCGGAAACTGGGGAGACGCGGTTTCTGTAAGAGACAATGAGCACGGCATTATAGAAAATGCCTATGAGATGGGATATGCGGACGCAAAGGTGCCAAAGGTAAGAACCGGCAAAAAGGTAGCCGTAATAGGTTCGGGGCCTTCCGGTCTTGCGGCGGCAGACCGTCTTAACAGAAGAGGACATTCTGTCACCGTCTTTGAAAGAGACGACAGAGTCGGTGGGCTTTTGATGTACGGCATACCTAATATGAAACTTGAGAAAAATATTATCGACAGAAAGATTGATATAATGAAAGAAGAGGGCATTGAGTTTGTCACATCCTGCAATGTGGGCGTGGATATTAAGTCTTCAAAGCTTCTTAAGGATTTTGACAGGGTAATAATATGCTGCGGCGCTAAAAACCCGAGAGACATAAATGCCAAAGGAAGAGACGCAAAGGGTATTTATTTTGCGGTGGACTATCTTTCGAGAACAACAAAGAGTCTTTTGGACAGCAATCTTAAGGACGGAAACTATGTAAGCGCAAAGGATAAAAATGTGGTTATAATAGGAGGCGGTGACACCGGAAACGATTGTGTGGGTACTGCCATACGTCAGGGCGCAAAGTCGGTAACTCAGATTGAGATGATGCCTGCTCCGCCTGAAAAGAGGGCAGAGGACAATCCTTGGCCGCAGTGGCCGAATGTCTTAAAGACAGATTACGGCCAGCAGGAGGCTATAGCCGTATACGGCAACGATCCGAGAATATATAAGGCTACCGTAAAGGAATTTCATAAGGATAAAGAGGGCAACTTAAACGGCGTAACCATAGTGTTCCTTGAGAGCAAAAAAGACGAAAAGAGCGGAAGAATGGTTATGGAAGAAGTTAAAGGCTCGGAGAAGAAGCTGCCGGCAGAGCTTGTGCTTATTGCTGCGGGATTTTTGGGACCGGAAGAATATGTCTCAAAGGCTTTTGGCGTAAACACCGATGCGAGAAGCAATATAAGTACTGATAACTATGCCACATCTGTGCCGAAGGTTTATGCCGCAGGTGACGGAAGAAGAGGCCAGTCTCTTGTCGTTTGGGCTATAAGAGAAGGCCGCGAAGTGGCCAGAGCAGTGGATGAGGATCTCATGGGATATTCTTATCTTTCGGTTCAGTAAAAAATATATAAATATTTTTAAATTTATGATTGACAATTATATGAAATGATAGTAGACTAATAGTCGAGCAAAGGTGCTGAATAAAGGGAAACCCCCTTTATTCAGCACCTTTTTCTTTATCATACTTTTTACACAATGAAGTGCCACCCCGGGAAGCCGGGGTGGCATTTCGCTTCTAAAAGGAGATGAAGAGATGCTCAAATAAATTATACGGAGGACGATGATATGGATATGAGTGTATGGTATTTACTTGGAGCGGTACTGGTATTTTTTATGCAGTGCGGTTTCGCAATGGTGGAAACGGGATTTACCCGTGCGAAAAATGCGGGTAACATCATAATGAAAAATCTTATGGATTTTTGTATAGGAACGGTTGTTTTCGTACTTATCGGTTACGGCGTTATGAACGCTGAGAATTATATAGCCGGAGTAATCGGAACACCGGACTACGGAATGATTACAAACTTCTATGAGTTTAACAGCAGCAACTTCTTCTTTCAGCTTGTGTTCTGTGCAACCTGTGCAACAATAGTTTCGGGAGCTATGGCAGAAAGAACAAAGTTTTCCACATACTGTCTTTATTCGGCAATAATTTCAGGTATTATTTATCCGATTGAAGCAGGATGGACATGGAACGGAGCAGGCTGGCTTGCACAGATGGGATTTACAGATTTTGCGGGTTCTGTAGTAATCCACATGGTTGGCGGTATCGCAGCCATTATCGGAGCTAAGATGCTTGGACCGAGAATCGGTAAGTATACAAAGGATAAGGACGGAAAGATTGTTACACACGCTATTCCGGGACATTCTCTTACACTTGGAGCTTTAGGATGCTTTATTCTTTGGTTTGCATGGTATGGATTTAACGGAGCTGCAGCAGCAGATTCTGCTGAGCTTGCAAGAATACTTCTTACTACTACGGTAGCTCCTGCAACAGCAACTGTTTCAGCTCTTTGCTACACATGGATTAAAAGCGGAAAGCCTGATGTTTCAATGTGTCTTAACGCATCACTTGCCGGTCTTGTAGGTATTACCGCAGGTTGTGCAAACGTTGATACAATCGGTGCAGCGGTTATAGGTATTGTAGACGGTATTTTGGTTGTAGCGGTTGCGGAGTTTGTAGACTTAAAGCTTCACATTGACGATCCTGTAGGAGCATTCGCCGTACACGGCGTAAACGGTTTCTGGGGTGGTATTGCAGTAGGTCTTTTGGATTATAATGACGGTCTTTTCTACGGAGGAGGCGCACACCACTTAATCGTTCAGATTATAGGTACCTGCTCAACAGCAATCTATGCGGCAATTACAATGACAATTGTATTTTATATCTTAAAGAAGACGGTAGGACTTAAGGTAACAGCTAAAGAGGAAATCATGGGTCTCGATATTACAGAGCACGGACTTCCAAGCGCATATGCGGACTTCTTACCTACAGCACCGGGATCATTCGGTGATGATGCAGAGGTTCCTGAAATCGATGTTACGGATCTTAGAAGCCAGAGCCTTTCACCTGTTATTCCGCAGGGAGCATCAATGGCTGAACATAAATATACAAAGATTACCGTTATTTGTAATCAGGAAAGATTCTCAGTACTTGAGGCAGCGCTTAACCAGATCGGCGTAACGGGTATGACGGTTTCATCGGTACTTGGCTGCGGCGTTCAGAAGGGTAAGATCGGACAGTACAGAGGTGTTGAACTTCCAATCAACCTCCTTCCTAAGATGAAGGTAGAAATTGTTGTTTCGACAGTTCCGCCTGAGCTTGTTGTAGCAGCAGCAAAACGTGCTCTTTACACAGGAAATCCGGGAGACGGAAAGATCTTCCTTACAGATATCGAGAATGTAATAAGAGTCAGAACAAACGCCGAAGGTATCGCGGCACTTACGGGTAGAGATGAAGAAAATGTGGCAGTATAAATAATTCTCTTGCATTATACGGTCAATACATTTATATTTTTAGGGTGATGGGATTATTCTCATCACCCTATTATTTGTGAAGAGGTGACAAATGAGATACGAAGGAAGCGTTTACAGACCACCAAGTGAGGCTTACAGCCTTATTGTGCAGATAACTGTAGGATGTTCGCACAACGGATGCACATTCTGCAATATGTATAAAGAAAAGAAATTTCATATCCATACACTTGATGAAGTGCTTGAGGATTTGGCCGAAGCCAGATCTATGTACAATTACATAGACAGAATATTTCTCGCAGACGGAGATGCACTCATATATAAAACGGAGGACCTTATAAGTATTCTTGATTATATTAAAGAATATATTCCGGAGTGCAGAAGGGTGAGCAGCTATGCGACACCGAGAAGTCTGCTTTTAAAGACTCAGGAAGAACTTGATTTAATAAGAAAACACGGACTTGCATTTTTATATCTCGGCTTGGAGTCGGGATGTGACGAAATCCTAAAGGCCAGAAACAAGGGGGCAACCTCTGCAGAGATAGTTAATGCCGGACAGAAAGCCAAAAAGGCAGGATACGATCTGTCGGTTACGATTCTTTCGGGACTTGGCGGAAAAGAGCTTATGGAAAAACACGCTCTTGATACCGCAAAGGCCATAAGCGAGATGAAACCGGATTATATAGGAGAGATGACTTTAAATATTATTCCGGGGACGAAACTCTATGAGGAAAGGGCAGCAGGAAGCTTTGTTATGCCTGAGCCTGTAGAGATACTTGAAGAGACGAAGCTTATGATAAAAAATATCGATGACGAGGGCGCTGTTTTCCGCTCAAATCATATCTCAAACTATGTAAATATCAGAGGAACCTTTAACGAAGGCCGCGAAGATATGATTCGTCAGATAGATGATGCGATTAAGCAGAACAGCTTTAAGGTCAGACATTACACAAACATGTAAAAATGCATTACTGTGATATACTAAAGCGCATTGAATTTAAAAAAAATGTGTGGTACGATAAGTAAGCGTATGATTATAAAGAAGCTTTTATAAATCGGAGGAAGAAGAAATGGCTATTTTCAAAGGCTCGGGTGTGGCACTCGTTACACCGTTTGATAAAGATAACAATGTAAACTATGATATGCTTCAGAAGCTTATCGATTTTCATGCCGATAACGGTACGGACGCAATTATTATTGTAGGAACAACAGGCGAGGGTTCAACTCTTTCAATGGAAGAGCAT
The DNA here is from genome assembly GCA_024698965.1 of Eubacterium sp. Taxonomy (GTDB): domain Bacteria; phylum Bacillota; class Clostridia; order Lachnospirales; family Lachnospiraceae; genus RUG14243. The sequence goes on from JAILQM010000002.1 coordinate 6,308, forward strand.
GCAGAATGCATTCGTCAGGCCGTAGCAATGACAAAGGGAAGAATGCCTGTCATCGCCGGAACAGGTTCAAATTGTACCGAAACAGCAATAAAGCTTTCGAAAGATGCCGCAAAAGACGGAGCAGATGCTCTTTTGGTTGTGACACCTTATTACAATAAAGCAACTCAGAAAGGTTTAAAGGCTCATTATACAGCAATTGCAAAAGAGGTTGATGTACCTATTATTATGTATAATGTACCGAGCAGAACAGGCTGTAAGATTGAGGCTGCAACAGGAGCCGAGCTTGTAAAGAGCGTGGACAATATTGTGGCAATGAAGGACGCAACCGGAGATATCTCATATGCGGCCGACATTATGCATCTTACAAACGGAGACATTGAGCTCTATTCGGGAAATGACGACCAGGTAATACCTCTTCTTTCCCTTGGCGGAATCGGAGTTATTTCCGTACTTGCAAACGTAGCACCTAAGGAGACTCATGAGATGGTTACTTCATATCTTGAAGGAAATCATGAAAAGGCAAGAAAGATTCAGCTTGACGCAATTCCGCTTATCCACAAGCTTTTCTGTGAGGTTAACCCTATTCCGGTTAAGTATGCGATGAAGGCAATCGGTTATGATGCAGGATCTTTAAGAGCTCCGCTCAGCGAGATCGAACCGGAACATGCAAAAGAGCTTGTAGCTGCAATGAAAGAGTTTGGTTTAAAAACAGTTTAGTGAGGATGAAATGGTAAACGTAATTATGCATGGCTGCAGCGGTAAAATGGGAAACATGATTACCGAAATCTGCAGAGATGATGACGATATTAATATTGTTGCGGGTATATCGGCGGTAGAGGATAATACAAAGGATTATCCGGTATTTACCTCTATATCGGAATGCAACGTAGATGCTGACGTAATTATTGATTTTTCGGCAGCGGCAGCAGTAGATAGCCTTCTTTCGTATTGCGACGAAAAGAAGATGCCGGTTGTTCTTTGCACAACAGGACTTTCCGAAGACCAGCTTTCAAAGGTAAATGATATCTCGAAGAGAGTTGCGGTTTTAAAGAGTGCAAACATGTCACTTGGTATCAACATGCTTTTCAACCTTCTTAAGGAAGCAACAAAGATACTTGCTCCTGCGGGATTTGATGTTGAAATAGTGGAAAAGCATCATAATCTTAAGCTTGATGCACCGTCGGGAACGGCGCTTGCACTTGCGGACAGCGTAAACGAAGCGGCAGACAATGCTTACGAATATGTTTACGACAGAAGTCAGGTAAGACAAAAGAGAGATAAAAAAGAACTCGGTATATCGGCTGTAAGAGGCGGCACCATAGTAGGTGATCACGAAGTAATATTTGCCGGTACGGACGAGGTTATAACATTTAAACATACTGCATATTCAAAGGCTGTATTTGCCAAAGGTGCAATTCAGGCCGCAAAGTTCCTTAAAGGAAAAGGAGCCGGAATGTACGATATGCAGGATGTTGTTTTAAAGTAAAATAAAGACAGGTCGTTTGGCCTGTCTTTTCGTGTTAAACAAGAGTAAAAGGTATGGTTGGTGTAATGGGGGTCCATTACTACAGGAGGGTTTTATGGAAGAAAAGAAATACGACATTCATTATTTAAAATGCCTTGCAAAGCAGTTTCCGAATGTAAACGAGACTGCAACAGAGATAATAAACCTTCAGTCAATATTATCTCTTCCGAAAGGCACGGAGCATTTCCTTTCGGATATTCACGGTGAATACGAGCAGTTTGCCCATGTGCTGAAAAACGGTTCGGGAACCGTAAGAAGAAAGATAGACGATGAGTTCGGAAATATTATTTCCGCAGATGAGAAAAAAGAGCTCGCGTCTCTCATTTATTATCCCGAAGAAAAAATTGCTATGGTAAGAGAAAGCGGCGTAAACATGGACGACTGGTATGTGGTTATGATTAACCGACTTATCAGAATATGTAAAAGCGCTGCATCCAAATATACCCGCTCAAAGGTTAGAAAGTCTCTTCCAAAAGACTATGCTTACGTTATTGAAGAGCTTATCACCGGAAGAAGAGATCAGAGCAACCAGGAAGATTATTACAACGAAATCATAAAGACGGTAATCCGCATCGGTAAAGCCCCTGACCTTATTGTGGCTTTGGGAAGCACGATTTCAAGATTCGTGGTGGATCACCTTCATATTGTCGGAGATATCTACGACAGAGGCGAGGGCCCGCATATTTGTATGGAAACGCTTATGAATCACCACAGTGTTGATATACAGTGGGGAAATCATGATGTACTCTGGATGGGAGCCGCCTGCGGTAACGAGGCCTGCATTGCGACTGTTTTGAGAATATCTGCCAGATACGGAAATTTAAACATCTTGGAGGAGGGGTACGGTATCAACCTGATTCCTCTTGTTCAGTATTCTCTTATGACTTATCAGGACGACCCGTGCGACTGCTTCGAACTTCATTACAGAGAAGAAGATTATGATGTTAAGAATGCTTATATAGACCGCAAGATGCACAAGGCGATTTCGGTTCTTCAGTTTAAGCTTGAAGGTCAGCTTATAAAGCGTCATCCGGAATACAAGATGGAAAACAGACTCCTTCTTGACAAGATGGATCTTGAAAAAGGAACGGTAACCGTTGAAGGAAAGGAATATCCGCTTTTGGATACATTCTTCCCTACGGTAGATCCGAAAGATCCGTATGCGCTTACGGAAGCGGAGGCAGACATTGTCTACAAGCTTAAAAGAGCGTTTATGAACTGCGAAAAGCTTCAGAGACATATAAGATTTTTATACGCAAAAGGAAATCTTTACAAGACCTATAACGGAAATCTTCTTTTCCACGGCTGTGTGCCTTTAAACGAAGACGGTACTTTAAGGGATGTTGAAATCGAAGGCAAAAAATATAAAGGCAAAGCCCTCTACGACGTTTTGGAGAGATGGCTCAGAAAAGGATATTATGCAATAGATCCCGTGGAGAAAGAAAAAGGTCAGGACTTTTTGTGGTATACCTGGATTAACGGCAATTCACCCGTGTTCGGAAAGAGCAAGATGACGACCTTTGAAAGATATTTTGTTGAGGACAAGGCCACACATAAAGAGCCTAAAGATTCTTATTACACATGGTATGATAAAGAAGAAACCGTAAAGATGATTCTTGAGGAATTCGGACTTGACGGCGATAAGGGACATATTATAAACGGTCATATACCTGTTGTTTCAAAGAAGGGAGAATCTCCTGTAAAATGCGGAGGCAGGCTTCTTGTAATAGACGGAGGATTTTCAAAGGCATACCAGCCTACAACCGGAATCGCGGGATATACGCTTATTTACAATTCTTACGGATTTCTTTTGGCGGCGCATGAACCGTTTAAATCGGTTGAGCTTGCCGTAAAGGAAGGACTCGATATTCATTCGGATACAGTCCTTGTGGAAAATGTCGAAAAAAGACAGACAGTAGCGGATACGGACGACGGACAGGCTATAAAGCAGAGTATAGAAGAACTTGAGGCTCTTTTGGCTGCATACAGATCCGGTAAAATTGTCGAAAAGTCATAAATGCCAAAAAAATGCCCGAAAAGAGAAAAAAATTCGGGCATTTTTTACAATTGACACCGCTTTATTTATTAATTAAAATAATGAGAAATACATTTTTATAATCATAGTAAATTTAAACTGCATAGAGAAAGAGAGGAAATGGTAGAATGGCTAAGATAATTGGCGATGGAATTACATTTGACGATGTACTGCTTGTACCGGGTTATTCGGAGGTGACACCTAATATGGTGGATCTTACAACCGAACTTACCAAGAAAATCAAGCTTAACATACCTATGCTTTCAGCGGGAATGGACACCGTTACAGAGCACAGGATGGCGATTGCCATGGCGCGTCAGGGAGGAATAGGAATTATTCACAAAAATATGTCGATTGAAGCGCAGGCAGAAGAAGTAGATAAGGTAAAGCGTTCAGAGCATGGTGTAATTACAGATCCGTTCTATTTATCACAGGAACATACTCTTCAGGATGCAGATAATCTTATGGCTAAGTTCCGCATTTCGGGTGTGCCTATTACAGAAGGACATAAACTTGTCGGTATTATTACAAACCGAGATCTTAAATTCGAGGAAGATTTTTCAAAGAAGATTAAAGAGTGCATGACTTCGGAAGGTCTTGTAACGGGACCTGAAGGAATCTCTCTTGACGAGGCAAAGAAGATTCTTGCCAAAAACCGTATAGAGAAGCTCCCTCTTGTAGATAAGAAGGGCAATCTTAAAGGACTTATTACAATTAAGGATATTGAGAAACAGATTAAGTATCCTAATTCAGCAAAAGATGAAAAGGGCAGACTTTTATGCGGAGCAGGTGTCGGCTTTACAGCAAACATGATGGAGAGAATCGAAGCACTTGTTAAGGCTCAGGTCGATGTTATTGTGCTTGATTCTGCTCACGGACATTCCGCAAACGTAATTAATGCCGTAAGAGAGATAAAGAAGGCATTCCCCGATCTTCAGGTTATCGCCGGAAACGTTGCAACAGGAGACGGATGCAAGGCTCTTATCGATGCCGGCGCCGACTGCGTTAAGGTTGGTATCGGACCGGGTTCTATCTGTACAACACGAGTTGTTGCAGGTATCGGTGTTCCTCAGGTATCGGCTATTATGGACTGCTACGAAGCTGCAAGAAATTCGGGAATTCCGATTATTGCAGACGGCGGTATCAAATATTCCGGCGATATGACAAAGGCACTTGCAGCCGGAGCGTCAACATGTATGATGGGTTCAATGTTTGCAGGCTGTGACGAAGCTCCGGGAGAGTTTGAGCTTTTCCAGGGTAGAAAATACAAGGTTTACAGAGGAATGGGATCTATCGCCGCTATGGAGAACGGTTCAAAAGACCGTTACTTCCAGGAAGATGCAAGAAAGCTTGTTCCTGAAGGTGTTGAAGGTCGTGTTGCATATAAGGGAACTGTAGAAGATACAGTATTCCAGCTTGTCGGAGGAATCCGTTCGGGAATGGGATATTGCGGAGCTCCTACACTTAAGGACCTCAGAGAAATCGGAAGATTTGTAAAGATATCCGCTGCTTCACTCAAAGAGTCGCATCCGCATGATATCCATATTACAAAAGAGGCTCCAAACTATAGTCTTGATCAGTAAAATACATGAAGTTTACGAATTTGTTTCCGGGAGAATATGAGTTATCAACTTATGACATCCCGTATGAAAGCTTATACAGAGAAGGATTCAGGGGTATTATCTATGATATAGATAATACCCTTGTGGCGCATGGAGCACCTGCGGATGAAAGGGCAAAAAAGCATTTTAAGTATTTATACGAACTCGGATTTAAATGCTGCCTTTTATCAAATAACGACGAGCCGAGAGTAAAGTCGTTTGCCGATGATGTGGGTGCTTTGTACATATATAAAGCCGGCAAGCCAAAAAGAAGAGGTTATGAAAAAGCCGTGGACTTGCTTGGCGTAAAAAAAGAGAGTACGATATTTATCGGAGACCAGATATTTACGGATATCTGGGGAGCGAACAGAGCCGGCATAAGAAACATTATGGTAAGAAGGCTCTATCCAAAGGAAGAGATTCAGATTATATTTAAACGAATCCCTGAATTTTTCGTTCTCTTTTTTTACAGACTTTATAAAAAGAATAAGAGGTAGATCATGGGACTTAACAGCATTTTCGATGAAAAAGGCGTAGACGGCATATTGGTAACCGATGAGTATAATTTTCATTATCTAAGCGGTTTCGGCGGTGAAGGTATTCTTTTTATTACAAAGGATTCAAAGAATCTTATTACGGATTCGAGGTACACCATAGATGCAAAGGCTTCGGCCGGCAAAAAGGGTTATGAGGTATGGGAATACAGCCGTGATAATACGGTGTTTGACATCTTAACAGACCTTATCGCACAGGAAAACGTAAAGACGATAGGCTTTGAGGATTTAAACATAAAATACAGCTCGTATAAAAAATATACAGAAAAATTCAGGACTATAGAATTTAAGGAAATCGGAGATGCCATAGAGTCTCTTAGAATGGTTAAAACAGACGAAGAGATTGAACTTCTTGCCATGGCTGAGAAGATAGGAGATATGGCCTTTAAAGACATTTTGCCTATGATAAAGCCGGGCATAAGCGAGCTTTCTCTTGCGGCCGAAATAGAATATGCGATGAAGCGCAACGGAGCAGAGGGCTTTTCGTTTGATACTATAGTGGCAGCAGGCGAAGGCGGTGCAAGTCCGCATCACGTGCCCGGAGAATACATTCTTAAAGACGGAGATTTTGTTACTATGGATTTTGGCTGTATCTATAAAGGATACTGCTCTGATATGACAAGAACCGTTGTAATCGGGAAGCCTACGGATGAGCAGGTTAAAGTCTATAATACGGTTTTAAAGGCACAGCTTGCCGCTCTTGATGCATTAAAGCCGGGAGTTACCGGAAAATCGGTGGATAAGATTGCGAGGGATATAATATCCGAGGCAGGATACGGAGAGTATTTCGGACACGGACTCGGACACAGCGTAGGGCTTTTTATACACGAAGAACCGAGACTTTCTCCTGCTGAAAACAGAGAGCTTGCGCCGGGAAATATTGTAACCGTTGAACCGGGAATTTATATCGAAGGTTTCGGCGGAGTAAGAATAGAAGATATGGTAGTAATAACAAAGGACGGATACAGAAATCTGGCTTCGTCACCAAAGGAACTTTTAGAGGTGTAAAAATGAAAATAGCAATTGGAAACGATCATGCCGCAACAGATCTTAAATTTGAAATTATGGAATATCTTATGTCAAAAGGTCATGAGGTTGTAAATTTCGGAACAGACACGAAAGACAGCTGCCATTATCCGTTATACGGAGAGAAGGTCGCAAGAGCGGTTGCAGCCGGAGAGGCAGACTGCGGAGTACTTATTTGCGGAACCGGTGTCGGAATTTCGATAGCCGCAAACAAGGTTAAGGGTATAAGAGCCGCTGTTTGCTCAGAGCCTGTAACTGCAAGACTTGTAAAAGAGCATAACAATGCAAATATTATTGCTTTCGGTGCCCGCATAGTCGGAGCAGAGACTGCCAAAGCCATTGTTGATGCGTATCTTAACGCAGAGTTTGCCGGTGGACGTCATCAGAACAGAATTGATATGATCTCTGCCATAGAAGAATAATTATTGTTTTACGGAGACTATTACAAGTCTGCCGTTTTCCTGCGTGTATTCGCAGGTTGAAAGAACTAAAATTTCATCACCGAAGGTGATTTTTTCACCTGTATCATAAAGCCTTTCGTCTTCGACAAAGGCTTTTATTTGTGCAAATTCTTCGGGAGTAGAATAGCCGAACATATTATAGTATCTGAATGAGACCGTCTCTTCATCCGGAATCTGCGTTTTTATAACCGAAACTATTTTATAGGTGTTTGTTTCGTATCTTGTGGAAAATGTTATGGTGCTGTGCGTCTGTTCGTAGGACTGACTTTCGTATTTTGAAAGCCCACCGAAAATATTACCGCTTTTCATATTGTGTCCGTATAAAACAATGTAGTTATCAAGCGGATAGAATGTGGCTGCAGGGTCGGCAAATACCGCTCCCTCAAGAGATTCTTCTCCTGTATAATCATGGTCCAGGTAGTATTCCGAATCCGGAGACTGCATTACGGGATAATCGATTTTTGTATCGTCAATTGTAAGCCAGCCGTACATTGAAGGGTATTTTTCAACCAATTCCTCCATGAAATCGAGCATATCCGGAGAACCTTCGATATTTAACCTTTCTTCATTAAAGGCATCAACCATGGCCTGATCCTGTTTTATGTCGTTGAGGGAATTTTGGGTATGCAGTTTTACATAGCAGCCGATGCTGAATGAAGCAATGGCAGCTATAATAAATACATACATTAAAATCGCACTTGGATAGTGATGCTTTTTTTTTGGCTTTGCTTTTTTGGGGATTTGCAGAGCGATGTTTGTTTGAGGTTTTGCATCGTTTTCCGAAAGCGGAGTTTCCTCGATATATTTAGGTTTTTCATAAAGGTGTTCGAGCCCTTCCGGAGCTTTTTTGGTCTTCAATGCACTTGACTCACTTTCTTATAGTGGTTTGATTAAAATTTCTTACAACATATTGTATCATAGATTTGTGTTTGATGAAAATATATTGTATAATGTCGAAAGAAGTAGTTTATGAAAAACATTATTCAAAATGATTTGATTTATATACAGGGGGAAACATGAAATCATTCAAAAAGATATCATTGTTCTTGATATTTTCACTATGTATTCTTTTTTTGCCAAATGAGGTAAAAGCTGACGGTACGGCTGAGTTTTATGCATATTGCGATGCCGATGCGTTGGCCGGAGGCGATACGATTTCGGTGGTTGTTGCGGTTGAAAACAATGTTCCGCTCGGAAGTGTGGATATTGTGCTTTCTTATGATACAACTCAGCTCGAGTATGTTTCGGCATCTCTCGGAGCTGCGGCTTCATCGGGAGTTTTGGCGGTATCGGACGAAGACGGAGAGGTTACTTTGTCGGTTACCGATAATACCAGTACATCTGACGGTACGGTTGTTATAGTGAATTTTACGGCACTCGGGGATCTTGACTCTTTGCCGGTAACTTTAAGTGTAAGTAATCTTTACGATCAGGACGGAGCAGCATATACGGACTATACTGTAGATTCCGAGGTTGAACTGACCAGTGAGGAATTTGAATCAGACTCGGATTCGGACTCGGACTCGGATTCAGATTCGGACTCGGACTCGGATTCAGACTCGGACTCGTCGGATTCTGATTCGTCGAGCTCAAGCTCAAGTTCGAGCTCAAGCTCAAGCTCGGGATCTTCGAGTTCAAGCAGTTCATCATCTTCAAGCAAGGTATATAAGACAGGTGCCGGATTCGGCAATGATGTATATTTTGTTATTGCCGGACTTTGCGTAGCGGCGGCAGCGGGATGTTTTGTGTATAATAAGTTTAAAACAAGAGGATAATGTGAATGGCTGACCATGATTATGTGGTTGACGGTTTTGTATTCCACAACAGAAAAGACGCCGAAAAGGCGCAAAAAGAATATGATGGCGTAAAGTATCTGAAAGAAAGAACTGCCGGGGAAGCCGATCCCGAAAAGCTTTTGCAGATATATAACAGACTGATTGATCAGAAGATGTTTGAGACGCCGATTGGTATATGTTATATGAAACAGCTTCAAAACAGGATAAAGGAAGCTCCTTTTATAATGGATGAAGCAGTAACTCCTTTGGAGGGAATGCCGCTCGATAGCGTACCGCCCGAAGGTGAAGACAAAAACAAAACAGTGCCGAGAGACAAAAAAAGAGAAAAAAAAGAGCTTGAAAGCGCGGCGGGTGAAGTGTCATGGAAGTTTGCCATATCACTTTTTGCCAATGTGGTGATGCTTGTTATAGTCATAGGTATGTTTATTTTGGCTTCGACGATAAACAGCCCGACGATTTTGAATTACGAAAATAAGATAATTGATAAATATGAAGCGTGGGAGCAGGAGCTCTCAGAACGCGAAGAAGCAATTGAAAAAGCCGAGAAAAGCCTTGGCATTGGGGATTAGAGTTATAAAGGAGTAATATAATGGATAAAAAGATATTGGTTGCCGATGATGAGGCAAGAATGAGAAAGCTTGTAAAAGATTTTCTTGTTAAGGAAGATTTTACAGTGCTTGAAGCCGGAGACGGTGAAGAAGCGCTTGATGTATTTTTTTCGGAAAAGAATATAGGACTTGTTATACTTGATGTCATGATGCCTAAGCTTGACGGCTGGCAGGTATGTAAAGAAATAAGGGAATATTCAAAGGTGCCGATTATCATGCTTACAGCAAAAGATACGGAGGCAGACGAGCTTCAGAGTTTTGAGCTCGGAGTTGATGAGTATATATCAAAGCCTTTCTCGCCGAAGATTCTTGTTGCAAGAGTGCAGGCCCTTTTAAGAAGAGCCTCTGCGGGTTCGGGAGATGAGCTTTTATCTGTCGGCGGAATTACCATAGATAAAATCGCTCATGACGTAAAGGTTGACGGAAGCAGTATCGAACTTTCATTTAAGGAGTTCGAACTTCTTACATACTTTATAGAAAACCAGGGCATAGCCCTTTCAAGAGAAAAGATTTTAAATGCCGTATGGAATTATGATTATTTCGGAGATGCCAGAACAATTGATACCCATGTTAAAAAGCTCAGAGCAAAAATGGGTGACAAAGGCGGATACATTAAGACCATATGGGGCATGGGTTATAAGTTTAGCGTAGACGGTGATAATTAAGAATGAAAATAAGAGCAAAGGTTACACTTACATTTGTTTTGCTTTTGGCATGTGTAATGCTGGCCATGCTTGTTGTGGTCGGAGTATTCCTTCCGAGAGCATATACATTTTCAAAAACAGAAACAATTAAAGACGCATACGAGACCGTAAATGCCGCAGCCGAAGACGGAACGTTAGAAGACGAAGATTTTGCGCTGGAGATTGAAGGCATGGGCGATAAGACGGGTATGTCCATGCTTGTAATGGATTCGGACGGAACCGTTATTTTGTCTACCGGAGCCGAAGGCGAGCTTTTGGTACAGCTTTTTCAGGAGGTGCTTTTCGGAAAAAGCGGTTCGAGTGAGCTTATAGAAGAAGCTGAAGACGGAAGTTATGTCATTAACAGATATACCGATTCGAGAATGAACAGTGATTACATTGTGCTTTTCGGAAGTATTTCGAGCGGCGAGATGGTAATGATGAGAATTGCGATACAGTCCATAAACGAAAGCGTGGGCATATCAGTAAGATTCATTCTTATAACCGGAATTATTGCCAGCATTCTCGGAGCTATAGTAATCTTCTTTGTTACAAAGAGCATTACAACGCCGGTAATTAGGATATCGGAGCTTTCGGAGAGGATGACCAAGCTCGATTTTGATGCCCGTTATGAGGTTAAAACTAAGAGTAAAAATGAAATTGACGAGCTCGGAGAAAACATGAACGAGCTATCGGATGTACTTCAGCTTACGATTTCGGAGCTTAAAACCGCAAATAACGAGATGAAGCTGGATCTTGACAGGAAAGAACAAATCGATCAGATGCGTACAGACTTTCTTTCGAATGTATCTCATGAGCTTAAGACGCCTCTTGCTCTTATACAGGGATATGCGGAAGGACTTAAAGACTGCATAAATGATGATGAAGAGTCAAGAGAATTCTACTGCGACGTTATAATAGACGAAGCAGATAAAATGAATAAGATGGTTAAGAGGCTTTTAGAGCTCAACCAGCTTGAGTTTGGCAAAGATGAGTTTACCATGGAAAGATTCGATCTTGCCGAGCTTATAAACGGAGTTACAAACTCAATGAGCATTATGCTTGAGCAGGACAATATTACTTTGGAAAAAATAATGCCGGATGAGCCTGTATTCGTATGGGCAGATGAGTTTAAAATAGAAGAGGTTGTTACCAACTACATGTCAAATGCGATCCACCATATCGGCGGTGAGAGGAAAATTGTAGTTAAAATTATAAAAAAAGGCGAGAGTGTAAGAGCATCTGTCTTTAATACAGGCACTCCTATAGCGGAAGAAGAACTGTCAAAATTGTGGGAAAAATTTTATAAAGTCGATAAATCTCATTCAAGGCAGTACGGAGGTAACGGCATAGGCCTTTCAATCGTCAAAGCCATAATGGATGCGCATCACAGACCGTTTGGAGTGAACAATTATAAAGAGGGTGTGGAGTTCTGGTTTGAACTTGACGGAAAAGAATTGTAAAATAATTTTGATAATTTTGAGAAAATAACTTGTTTAGGCAATTAAAGAATGATAAAATAGGATTCAAAGAGGTATGCGCATGAAAAGGATTGCTTTAGTTTTTTGCATTCTTACGGTTTTTATCGCCGGATGTGGAACCCCTGTTATCACTCTTACAGAGGATGAACGCAGTACGATAGTTACTTATGCTTCGGGAGTACTTTTGAAGTACAACAGAGCTGCGGATAAGGGGCTTACATCAGCTACGCTTTCTGAAGAGGAGGAGACTACCGAAGAGAAGTCGGCCGAAGAGACTGCAACGGACGAAGAAGAAACAACGGATGCTTCATCGGAGAGCAGCGAGGAGACTTCATATGCTCCGGATTCCGATGCGGTAGCGATAGAAGAAGTGCTTGAGCTTAACGGGCTTGATATTGAATATGATTCAATAAGCTATATGCAGACTTTCTCCGAAGGAGATTATTTTGATATGTCTGCTGCAAGCGGAAATACATATCAGGTGCTTACAATTAAGCTTACAAACAATACTTCGTCAAAAATAAGCGTTGATATTTTAAACCAGAATCCTACATTGACATACGAAATAAACGGAGAATCCTACAAAGCAATGACAACGGTACTGAGTGAGGATTTTCATAATATGCAAACTTCCGTGGCTGCAGGGAAGTCAAAAACAGCCGTACTTATTACCGAGGTTTCGGAAGATGACAGCATAGATGCCGAAAGCATTATACTTTATGCAACGGTAAACGGAACCAAGGGATGTGTTACATTGCTATAATTATGGGGAACCATTAGCTATAGATTTGACACCAGGGAGGTATTAGATGGATACAAATATTTTATTGGAAAACGGTACTAACGAGTTAGAGGTACTTGAGTTTACACTCGGTGAAAAACATTACGGTATTAACGTAGCAAAAATCAGAGAGATTTTGGTATATCAGGAAGTTACTCCTTTACCAAATTCCGATCCTTCGATTGAAGGAATCTTTATGCCGCGTGATACAATGATTACCGTAATAGACTTGGCGAAGTGTCTCGGATTTGAAAGATCGGACGAAAAAGGTCTTTTCATTATCACAAACTTCAATAAGCTCAATATTGCGTTCCATGTTGATCAGGTGCTTGGCATTCACAGAGTATCATGGACGGAAATTATCAAGCCGGATCAGACAGTTAATATCGGTGAAGAAGGAGTTTCAACAGGTATTATTAAGTTTGACGAAAAGCTTATAATCATTTTGGACTTCGAAAAAATTGTATCCGATATCAATCCTGAGACAGGTCTTAGAGTTTCACAGATTGAAGAACTTGGTGAAAGAGAAAGAAGCGACGCAAAGATTTGTATCGCCGAAGATTCGCCTCTGCTTTCAAAGCTTATTACCGACTGTCTCAAAAAGTCAGGCTATGTTAACCTTTCTGTTTGTGCAGACGGACAGGAAGCATGGGATTTACTTAGAACATACAAGGATAAGCCGGGACAGGTATTTGATTATTGTGATTGTATTATTACCGATATTGAGATGCCTAGAATGGACGGCCATCGACTTACAAAGCTTGTTAAAGAAGATGAGTCATTAAAGGTTATACCGCTTATTATTTTCTCATCTCTCGTTAATGATGAAATGAGAAGAAAAGGTGAGGCGCTCGGTGCAAACGCACAGCTTTCAAAACCGGAAATCGGACAACTTGTAGATGCAATAGACAAGCTTATTGAAGAGGCAAGAGCGGAGCATGCTAAATAAACATTGATTAATGATGCCAGATGCCCTTTATAAGGCGTCTGGCTTCTTTAGTATTATCTGTAAATTCAGTCGGAGGTAAACCAGGTGGCTAAAAGCGAAGATTATCTTGACGGACTCTTGGAATCGTTTATGAACGATCCTAAATTAAAGGACAGACCGGAAAGAGTATTTGAAACTGAAGATAATTTTTTTGATGAGTTTGACGATGAAATGATGGGCGAAGACTCAGATGAACTTTTGCGCCAATTTGAGGAAGAACTTGAATTTATGGATGATGAAGGCGCAAGTGATGACTTCGGAAACATAAGCTCATCTATGAAAAACGAACTTGACGACGTAATAGGCGGAGTTGAGGGCGCTATGAATTCCTCTAAAACAGAGGTTAAAGAGGCTGCTTCGCCGGATGTACCGGTAGAGAAGAATCTGCCGCAAGAGCCAAATCTGCCGGATTTGCCGGAACTTAAACTTGATGATGAGCTCGGAATAGAAAAAGAAAAGGTTACTGCAGAAACAATCGAAAACGGTGTTGACGGAGAGGCGCTTTATGAAGAAGCCAAAGCTGCAGCCGAAGCGGCTGAGCAAAAGGTAGCGGAAGTAGATGAAGCGGATGCTGCACTTATGGACCTTATTAAAAAGAGCGGAGATGATGAAGCACTTGCTGAAATCGGTGATTTGTTAAAAGCCGATGAAGAGGGAGTATCAATAGTTCCGGAAGAGAGCGGAGATGAAAATGCCGGCTCTAAAGAGGATTCTTCGGAAGAAGGAGCCGAAGGAGAGGAAGCTTCTAAAGAAGCTTCGGAAGAAGGCTCAGAAGCAGACGGGGCCGGAAGCGAAGACAAAAAAGCTCAAAAAGCTGCCGCCGCAAAAGAAGAAAAAGGCGATGAAAATCAGGAAGGCAAAAAAGAACGCGCCAAAGGGCTTTTCGGTTTCCTTTTAAGACTTGTATTCGGAAAGAATGCCGATGAAGAGGATGAGGAAAACGAAGAGGCGCAGGACGGCGTTGAAAATAAAGACAAGATGTCTGCGGAGAATCAGGCTATAATAGAAACCCTTGAAGGGGAGAAAAAAGAAGAGCTATCTCCTAAAGAGGCCAAGAAAAAAGCCAAGAAAGAAGCCGCAGAAGCCAAGAAAAAAGCCAAAAAAGAAGCGGCGGAAGCCAAGAAAAAAGAGAAAGAGGCAAAAAAGGCAGCAAAGCCGCCTAAAGAGAAGAAACAAAAGCCTCCAAAAGACCCAAATAAGAAACCTATTAAAAAAAGACCGATAATAGTTGTTGCAGTCTTTACCTTTTCTGTGGTACTCTTTGTAAAGCTGCTTTCTTCAGCCGGAAGTTACAGTGCGGATCTTATTAAGAGTCATTCATATTATAAATCCGGACTTTACATAGAGGCGTATAATGAGATGGCAGGTCAGAGTATTCATAAGGGTGACGAGGATTATTATAAGAAAGCAAAACTCCTTGCTCTTATGCAGAACTCTATAAAGTGTTATGAAGTATATAAAGAAAACAATATGGATGCCGAAGCGCTCGATGCGCTTATAAGAGCTTGCGGTCGTTATGAATCAAACTATACCAACGCTGATGAGCTCGGAATCCTCAGTACCTATACGCAGATCGAGACCGAGATTGAGGGTTATCTCAGCCGATACGGCCTTGATTACGACAGTGCGCTTGAAATCTACAGCATTAACAAGCGATACGATTATACGATAAAAATACTTGAGATTATAAGAGACATGGAGACATAATGATAGCTATTATTGATTATGATGCAGGTAATTTAAAGAGTGTTCAAAAGGCGCTTGACGCCCTTGGGCAGGAAAATGTTGTTACCAAAAACAGGGATGAAATCCTTAAAAGTGATAAAGTTATATTGCCGGGAGTAGGTGCATTCGAAGATGCCATGAAGCATCTTGGTGCGCTCAAGCTTGACGAAGTTGTAAAAGAGGTGTGTGCTATGAACAAACCTCTTTTAGGCATTTGTTTGGGTATGCAGCTTTTGTTTGAAAGCAGCGAAGAATCGCCCGGAGTAGAAGGCCTTGGAATTTTAAAAGGCAAGATTTTAAGAATACCCGGAGGAGAGGGATTAAAAGTGCCTCATATGGGCTGGAACAGTTTAAGACTTAAAAATAACGGAAGACTTTTTGAAGGTCTTTCGCCTGAGAGCTATGTTTATTTTGTTCACTCATATTATTTAAAGGCAGAAGATGAGTCAATTGTTACGGCTGAGACGGATTACGGAGTAAACATTCATGCGTCCGTTGAATCCGGAAATATTTTTGCATGTCAGTTCCATCCTGAAAAAAGCAGTAGTGTGGGCGCAAAGATATTAAGAAATTTTGCAGGAGTGTAGATAATGTTTACAAAGAGAATTATCCCATGTCTTGATGTAAAGGACGGACGTGTTGTTAAGGGAGTTAATTTTGTTAATCTTATAGATGCGGGAGACCCTGTCGAAGTTGCCAAAGAGTATGACAGACTCGGGGCAGACGAAGTTGTTTTCCTTGATATTACCGCATCAAGCGACAGCAGAAATACTGTTACCGATATGGTACGCCGCGTGGCAGAACAGGTATTTATACCATTTACCGTCGGAGGCGGAATAAGAACGGTAGATGATTTTAGGGCAATACTCAGAGAAGGAGCGGATAAGATTTCCGTTAATTCTGCGGCTATCAAAAATCCGTCGCTTATTTCGGAAGCGGCAGAAAAGTTCGGAAGTCAGTGCGTTGTTGTTGCGATAGATGCCAAAAGAAGAGATGACGGCTCGGGCTGGAATGTATATATTAACGGAGGTAGAATTGACACCGGACTTGATGTACTCGAGTGGGCAAAAAAGGCAAACGATCTTGGAGCCGGAGAGATTCTTCTTACGAGTATGGATGCTGACGGAACAAAGGCCGGATATGATATTGAACTAACAAGAGCGGTTGCGGATTGTGTAAGTATTCCGGTTATCGCATCGGGAGGTGCGGGAAATAAAGAGCATTTCCTTGAAGCTTTTGAGGAAGGTCATGCAGATGCTGCGCTTGCGGCGTCGCTTTTCCATTTTAAAGAACTTGAAATCTCAGACCTTAAAAACTATCTTGCGGATAAAGGGATTTCTGTTCGAAGATAGTATAAACAGGAGATAGATATGAAACCAGTAGTAGCTATTGTCGGAAGACCTAATGTAGGTAAATCCACACTTTTTAATATATTGGCCGGCAGCCGTATAGCCATAGTAGAGGATACTCCGGGAGTAACCAGAGACAGGATTTATGCGGATGTAAACTGGCTCAATCACAACTTTACACTCATTGATACCGGAGGAATCGAGCCGGATTCAAAAGACATTATTCTTTCGCAGATGAGGGAGCAGGCGCAGACTGCCATTGATCTTGCGGATGTTATTTTGTTTATAACAGATGTAAGACAGGGACTTACGGACAGCGATTCAAAGGTGGCGGATATGCTTCGCCGCTCGCATAAGAATGTTATTCTTGTCGTGAATAAAGTCGACAACTTTGATAAGTTCATGCCGGATGTATACGAGTTTTACAACTTGGGTATTGGAGAGCCGCTAGCCATATCTGCCGCAAGTCAGCTCGGAATAGGCGATCTTTTGGATAAGGTGTGCGAGCTTTTGCCTGAGGAAAATCCGGATGATGAAGAAGATGACAGACCTAAGATTGCAATTATCGGAAAGCCTAATGTTGGAAAGTCATCTATAGTAAATAAACTTGTCGGAGCAAACAGAGTAATAGTTTCAGACATTGCCGGTACGACAAGAGATGCCGTAGATACAGAGATAATTCATAACGATAAAGAATATGTTTTCATAGATACGGCAGGTATCAGAAGAAAAAATAAAATTAAAGAAGACCTCGAAAGATACATGATTGTAAGAGCGGTCGCCGCCGTTGAAAGAGCCGATGTCGTAGTTATCGTAATCGATGCGACTGAGGGTGTAACGGAGCAGGATGCGAAGATTGCAGGTATTGCACATGAGAGAGGAAAGGGTATAATTATAGCCGTAAACAAATGGGATGCTCTTGAAGAAAAGAACGATAAATCCATTTACAGATATACGGAGGATATAAGAAAAGTACTTTCTTTTATGCCTTATGCGGAAATGCTTTTTATCTCTGCAAAGACCGGCCAGAGAATGCAGAAACTTTTTGCCATGATAGATATGGTAATAGAAAACCAGACTCTGCGTATTGCAACAGGTGTGCTTAACGAAATCGTTTCGGAAGCAACAGCCATGCATCAGCCGCCTTCAGATAAGGGAAAAAGGCTTAAAATTTACTATGTTACACAGGTATCGGTTAAGCCGCCTACCTTTGTTATCTTTGTAAACGATAAAAAACTAATGCATTTTTCATATACCAGATATCTGGAAAATCAAATCAGGGAAACTTTCGGATTTAAGGGAACACCACTTAGATTTATTGTCCGGGAGAGGAAGGAAAAAGGATAATGCTTACAAGACTTATCTGTCTTTTAATTGGTTATATTTGCGGTTTGTTTCAGACCGGATATTTTTACGGTAAAAAGAAGGAGTTTGATTTAAGGAGTCACGGTTCGGGTAATACCGGAATGACAAACGCCTTAAGAACAATGGGAGTAAAAGCCGGAGCAATCGTCTTTATCGGAGATGTTTTAAAATGTATTCTGGCAGTTGTTATTGTATACTTCTTATTCAGAAACAATGAGCAGACAAGTATTAAGCTTCTTGAACTTTATGCGGCTGCAGGAGCGGTGCTCGGCCATGATTTTCCGTTTTTCCTCGGTTTTAAGGGAGGAAAAGGAATGTCTTGTACTGCCGGACTTTGTCTCGGAGTATATCCGCTGATTACCCTGCCGGCAGCGGTAATTTTCCTTGTACCTGTAATTATGACAAAGTTTATTTCACTCGGATCTATTATGGTTTCTGTGGCACTGCCTATAATATCGGCGGTGTATATTAAGCTTGGAATTATTGATTTAAGCGGAAATACAGCCACAGAATTTGTGGTTTTGATGGCTCTTATCGGACTTTTGAATATTGTCAGACACAGAGCAAATATAAAAAGATTACTCACGGGCACAGAAAACAAATTCCGTGAGAAAAAAGAGGTTTGATTATGAGTAAAATCGGTGTTTTGGGAGCAGGCAGCTGGGGAATAGCGCTTGCAACTGTCCTTGATACAAACGGAAACGATGTTACTGTCTGGTCGACAATAGAGGATGAGGTAAAAATGCTTTCCGAAAAGAGAGAACATACCTCAAAGCTTCCGGGAGTAAAGCTGGGCGAAAAAATAGTATTTACAACAGATATTGAAAAAGCGGTTGTCGGAAAAGAAATAATCGTTATGGCTGTACCTTCCGTATTTGTCAGAAGTACTGCCGAAAAAATCGCTCCTTTGGTAAAGGAAGGGCAGATAGTTGTAGATGTGGCAAAGGGTATTGAAGAAGATACGCTTCTTCCTATGACAGAGCTTATCGAATCTATCGTTAAAAATGTCGATATTGCGATTTTATCCGGACCATCTCATGCCGAAGAGGTCGGAAGAAAGATGCCTACAACAATAGTTGCCGGTTCAAAGAAAAAGAGTGTTGCCGAAAAGATTCAGCAGACATTTATGAATGAATATTTCAGAGTATATACAAGCCCCGATGTTCTCGGTATAGGACTCGGAGGCTCGCTTAAAAACGTCATTGCTCTTGCGGCAGGTATGGCCGACGGTCTCGGCTGCGGTGATAATACAAAGGCTGCTCTTATTACAAGAGGTATTAGAGAAATCTCGGCTCTTGCGATTGCAATGGGTGCCTGCGCAGAGACTGTTGAAGGTTTGAGCGGAATGGGAGACCTTATCGTAACCTGTGCTTCCGTACACAGTCGTAACCGTAAAGCCGGAATGCTTATGGGACAGGGCAAGACTATGAAGGAAGCAACAGAAGAGGTACAGATGGTGGTCGAAGGAATATATTCCGCAAAGGCCGCGAAAGCTCTCTCTGAAAAATATAACGTAGAAACACCTATTATAGACAGTGTAAATCAGGTGCTTTTCGAAGACAGATCCGTTAAGGAATGTTTAAATGAGCTTATGAACAGAGACAGAAAGTCAGAGCATACGCATCTTAAGTGGGAGGAGCAGTAATGAGTACATTTTGTCAGCCGTTATTTACGGACAAAGCCGGAGAAAATATGGAAATAAAAGAAGGACTTGAGATTAAAATAAAATATTTAAGAGATGATATTAAGCGTCTTGAATACATTGACGGAAAGTCGGACTGGATTGACCTTCGCGCGGCAGAAAGAGTTGAACTTAAAGCCGGAGAGTTTAAGCTTATTCCGCTCGGAATCGCGATGGCTCTGCCAAAAGGATATGAGGCTCATGTCGTGCCGAGAAGTTCTACATTTAAGAACTTCGGAGTAATACAGACAAACAGCTGCGGGATTATCGACAATTCCTACAGCGGACCGGAAGACTGGTGGTTTGTACCGATGTATGCCATGAGGGATACGGTTATTGAGTTTAATGACAGAATTGCACAGTTCCGTATTATGGAAAACCAGCCGAAGCTTTCATTTAAGGAAAGCGAGCTTACAGGCGAGAACCGCGGCGGACACGGCTCTACCGGAACAAAATAATCATATAGGAATCGGAGGATGACGGATATGGATAAAAAGAGAATAGTTGTAGCACTTGGACATGATGCGCTCGGAACAACACTTCCGGAGCAAAAGGTTGCGGTTGGAAGAACTGCAAAAATTATAGCCGATCTTGTTCAGAATGATTATCAGGTTATTATAACTCACAGTAACGGCCCGCAGGTCGGAATGATTCATGTGGCTATGTCCGAACTTTCGAGACTTCATCCGGAATACACATCAGCACCTATGTCGGTGTGTTCGGCAATGAGCCAGGGATATATCGGATATGATTTGCAGAATGCAATAAGAAGCGAGCTTTTAAACAGAGGTATTTATAAGCCTGTATCGACAATACTTACACAGGTTTGCGTAGATCCTTACGACGAAGCGTTTTATCATCCTTCAAAGATAATCGGAAGAACAATGAATGAGGATGAGGCTGAAAACGAAGAGAAAAAGGGAAATTTCGTAGTTGAAGCCGAAGGAGGATACAGAAGAATAGTACCTGCTCCAAAGCCTCTCGATATCGTAGAGATAGATGCAATAAAAACTCTTGCTGATGCCGATCAGGTTGTCATTGCCTGCGGTGGCGGCGGTATCCCTGTTCTTGTTCAGGATAATAACTTAAAGGGAGCGTCTGCCGTTATCGAAAAAGACCTTGCTGCCGGCAAGCTTGCAGAGATGACAGATGCGGACATTCTTCTCATACTTACCTACGAAGAGCAGCTTGCTCTTAATCACAGCTCGGACGATAAGAAGATGATTTCATCTATTACTGTTGATGATGCAAGAAAATACATGGACGAGGGACAGTTCGGAATCGGAACAAAGCTTCCTAAGATTGAAGCTGCTGTTGACTTTGTAAAGGATTCGGATACTAAAAAGGCCATCATCACAAATCTTAAATCTTGTGAAGAGGCCCTTAAAGGTAATACCGGTACAATCGTAAAAAATAAATAGATTTTAGTACAGCTTATCGAGGATTTTCTCGATAAGCTGCTTTTTTTTGAAAATGTCAAAAGAAAGCATGCATAAGAAAGCAAACATTTTTAATGAGTCTGCATCATTTTCTTCGTCAAATCCGGAAAATGCAGTCTCAATCTTGGTTTCAAGATCGCTTTTAAGTCCCGGTATCTGCGTTTTGCACATTTCGACTATCTCTTTGTATACATCGGATACATCGGCATTATCTTCGCTTTTAAAGTGCTTGTCGAGAATAGGAGACAAAAGCGATTGCACATCACTGATGCTCATAAAACTCTTGAGATAATAAATAAATATGAGAACCTGCAAATGCTCCGGGGAGTATTTTTTCTTGTCCGGCGAAGGCAGAATATGACTCTTTGCATAGTTGTTTATCATGGTTTTGGTCAAAATCTTGTCTTCGGAATGTCTTTTGCTCTCACTTAAATATTTTTCCATAAAGGTTGTCACCTGGTCCATATATAAATCTATGTTAGGTATATCCTCAGGTGGAATATAAGATATTGAGTCTATATGTTTTTCAATCTCATTTAAGAGTTCTTCTTTTTTTAAGTCTGAATTTGCCATAAAATACCTCTTCGCTACATCTTAAAGGTTACATGTTATAGTATACAGTATTGTATACTACATATCAATAAAACAAAATTTGAGATTATTTGAAAGTGATATTGACATTTGCGTTAGTTTGTTATAATATTAGTTAGTTGCTTCATACCAATAATTTTTTATATGAAAGGAAGAGATATGACGCTTAACGACGCAGAACTCGGAAAAGAGTATATTATTAAGGCAGTAAGCACCGGTGGAGATGATGAGATGGAAAGCTTTCTTTTTTCTTTAGGCTGTTACAGCGGAGAAAAGATAACGGTAGTTGACAAAAAGAAAAATCTTGTTGTATCAATTAAAGATGCAAGATATAATATTGATGAGGAGCTAGCGGCTTCTATTGAAGTTTAGTTTTAATGCCAGCTTTAGGCCGGCATTAAAATTTTAGACAG
>JAILQM010000003.1 GCA_024698965.1 Eubacterium sp.
TATTTGCAAATCTTTTTTTAGATCTTCAAACCTTACCCAGCACATTTCATCCGCCTCTTCGGGATTAAGTTTGACCTCTCCGCTGTATTCTCCCAAAAACACATGATCAACCTCGTACTCGAAAAGCCCGTTCGAAAATGCAGTCCTATAGATAAAACTAAACTCCTCGCTAAGTTCGCAGTCAAACGAAAGTTCCTCAAAAAGGCGCCTGTGGACAGCAGCATAAAGCTCCTCCCCCTCTCTTTGGTGAGAGCAGCAAGCGTTCGTCCATAAGCCGCCCGAATGATATTTGTTTATATTGCGCCTTTGGAGCAGCATTTTCCCGTCATTTACAATAAATACAGAAAATGCCCTATGAAGAAGCCCCTTTTTATGCACCTCTTCTTTGGTTTCGTAACCTATGATGTTATCGTCTATATCTACAAGCGTAATTTTCTCCATTAATCTACCTCTTCGGCTGACCTTACAAGTTTAGCCTCCACAGAAACGGCACCCTCTACATAAGGCTCCAATTTTTCTGCGGTCTTGCCGATTCCGCTTCCACCGGATGTTGCAAACGCATATACCTTTTTCCCGTCCCAGTCGTAGCCTCTGCAAAATGTATAAATCACCCTCGGTGCTGCGCCATACCAGATAGGGAATCCTATATAAACCGTATCATACTCCTCGAAATTCTGCACTTTTCCGGCTACCGGCACATCCTTTTTCCCAAACTGCTCTTTATTACATCTTGAAAGCGGATTTGTCCATTTTATATCCGCTGCAGAATACGGTATTTCCGGTACAATCTCGAAAATATCCGCTCCGATTCTTTCGGCAAACTCTTTTGCCACTTTTGCGGTTGTTCCTTCCGCGCTAAAAAATGTAACCAGTGTTTTTCCCATAGCCTTCTCCTTCCTTTAGCTAAATTGCCACACTCTTATTTGCCTTTTGAATTAAACTTGCAGGAATCTTATTCTCAAGCTTCCACACAAAACTAACCGGCTTGGTGCCCTCGTGACTTACATATCCTGCGTTTCCCATGAAAATAAACGGAGAGGTATATGTTCCGGTTTTCTTATGTTCTCTTACAAAAAGTGACACATAACCGTTTCCCTTTCCATAGTCAACATATCTTTTAACCGTACTGCTTTCACTCGAAAGCACACTCTGCGTCTGCCAATGAAACAGTTCGTCATTTATCGCATAATCATCATACATTGTAGACGGCGAAAAATCTTTCTCGGATTTATTAAGGTTTATAAAAAATATCTCTGTCTTTTTATCATCGAAAGATTTTACTCCCTGTCTGAATTCGGGCGCCGTTTCCTCATTATAATACCCATACGCCGCTAAAACCTGTCTTGTATTATAACGACAGTGTACCTCAAGCGGACACTTATAATTATATCCGCTTTCCTTTGGCATAGCATCAATATGTTTTAAATTATATTTTAAAATCTGAAGGATTTCATCCTTTACAAAATCATATTTTAATTCGCTTCCAATACCTTCATCTATATCCTTAAATCCCTCTTTTTTAGGAGGATTTTTATAAAAGGTATAATAAAGCATATTTCTCATAAGTCTCTCAGTTTCGCCTTGCGGGCTTTGCCCATCCTCTATGTAGCTAATCCAGTACTCAAGAAGCGGTTTGGAATTAATATGCAAAAGTCCGGCAAATTTTTTATACACAGAATCATCTGCATCTTCCTTACCGTCAACAAGCCCCGCCCATATCTTTAATCTGTGAAGCGACCTTGAACCGTTACCGGCATAAAATTCCATCAATTTTATTCCGTAGTGATCGAGGAAATAATCCAGTGTCAGAGGAAGAGAAGTATCTTTCTCAAAATATTTTACCTGCTCAATTAATGTCCTTTTATCAACTATCGTTTGTTTTAGATTACTTAAGACATATTCTTTTGCAAGCTTTTCAAGCTGGATAAAACAGCCTCGAGGCAAAGAAGAAAAACCGTTGTCTATTTCTGCTTTTACCGATTTCCCGGTTTTACCTATCAGACTTCTAAACTTGACATCGTATCTGTATTTTTTATGTGCCTGACCTATAAAATCAAGCACTGTTAAGCATTCTTTTGAAGGATGAAGTCTAAGTCCTCGTCCAAGCTGCTGCAAAAATACGGTTGCGCTTTCCGTTGGCCTTAAGAATAAAACAGTGTTAACCTCAGGTATATCAACTCCTTCATTATACAAATCCACTACGAAAATGAATTTTATCTTTCCTTCAACCAAATCTTTTTTGGCTTCCGAACGAATATCATCTACAGATTTGGATGAAAGTGCAATCGACGGCACATTATGATCATTGAAATACTTGGCCATGTATTCTGCGTGGTTTATGCTAACGCAAAATCCCAGACCGTGTACATCGTTTATGTCATTAACATATTTATAAACCGTATTTAACACAAGCTCTGCTCTTTTGGTATCTGCAGTGTAGATGTTTTCAAGTTCGCTTATATCATATTTTCCTTTCCATGAAACCTGACTGTAATCTACAACATCCGATACTCCAAAATACAAAAACGGGCTTAAAAGTTTTCTGTCTATCGCTTCAGCAAGTCTCATTTCCGAAGCAATTCGCCCTTCAAAAAATTCAGTTACATCTTTTCCGTCCAAACGCTCCGGAGTAGCTGTAAGTCCCAGCAAAATCTTTGGTTTATAATAACTAAGCAGCCCTTCATAGGATTTTGCAGCCGCATGATGAAATTCATCAACTATTATAAAATCATAGTAATCCTCGGTCGTTTTGGTTTGAAAATCAGAAGACACAAAAGACTGTATGCTCATAAACAAATGGTCTATTCGGTCAGGCTTTGTTCCATCTACATATAAGTCTCCAAAATTAAAATCATTAAGCACTTCTCTGAATTTTTGAATACTCTGCTCTAAAATTTCTTTTCTGTGTGCGATAAAAAGAAGCCTTGCTCTCTGCTTTTCTTCTTTAAACCTTCTGTAATCAAATGCTGCTATAACGGTTTTTCCGACACCGGTAGAAGCTACAACCAGGTTTTTGCGGTGGCCTAAAATATTTCTTTCCGCCTCTAAACTATCAAGGATTTCCTGCTGATACGGATAAGGTCTTACCGAGCATTGCAAATGCATTTTGGCCGTTTCAAAATTTGTGATTTTTGCAAGCTCACTGCTCAGCTTATCCTTGCAGCTTTCGTCGTTATAATCAAAGGTTTCAAACGAAGGGTTGTTCCAATAACTCTCAAAAGTTACCTCACATTTTTTAACAATATCAAAAGACTCCTGCTCCGTAACCTTAACGTTCCACTCAAGCCCCTCTGTAAGTGCAGGATTTGAAAGATTCGACGAGCCTATATAAACCGTGGAAAATCCGGTATTTCTCTTAAAAATATATGACTTGGCATGCATTCGTAACTGATTTGTTTCATAGTTTATCTTAACTTCAGTATTGGGAAGCTTGGCCAGTTCTACAATAGCCTTATAATCAGTCGCCTTCATATAAGTTGTTGCTATAACTCTCAGGCGCGTACCTTCACGCGATGTAAATTCTTTTAAATCATTTATGATTTTTACAACGGCACTCCACTTAATAAACGAGATTAAAAGATCCACCGAATCAGAACTTACTATTTCCTTTTTTATTTCGGAAAGCATTGTGGGCTCTTGTTTTGCTCCTGTAAAAAGCGTGCTTTCCAAAAGCGAAGTTTCAGGTCTTACGACCTTTTGATTAGATATTGCTCTTGCGGTGTTTATCTTTTTATATAAAGACCTTAAGACTTCTCCTTTTTCGAGAATCTTTAACTCTCTAAAATCGTTCTCATCCGCCGCCTTGGCAATTTCTTCAATGATATTGTTGCAAAGGCGAATCTGGTTTACCAGGGCCTCCCCTTCTTTTGAAGAACTTACCCCCTCTCTTACATAACGCAAACCTTTTTGCAAAATATAAGAAATATAGATTGTAAGAACCTTGCGAGCCTCATCTACATCAAGGTCTTCAAGATCTATATCGTAAGATGAAAGATCTAACTGATTTAACTCATTCTGCAATTTTGTGTTTACAAGCTGCTCGTATATTCCGTCATTAATCAAAGCCCGATCCCCCTTTCATGTCTATAAAATCCCTAAAGTAAACCGGTTTATGGCTTAGCTAATCTTCTTCTATTATATTTCACCCCAAATGCTACTTTCAAGGCTATAATCATAGTTTTCCCCCTTAGCCATCAATGAGTCTTTTTAGGAGCTGTTCTTTATTCTCTATAAACATTTTTGTAATCTGATAACTATCGGTGTCTTCGTATTCGATTGGATGGATTTTTCCGTCGTCGAAGCTTAAAAGCTCGGCGCCCGGAATTCCCAGCAGAATCGGAGAATGCGTAACAATAATAAACTGCGAGTCCTCTTTTGCGCAGTTTACTATTTCCAAAAGAAGTGTGAGCTGTCTTTGCGGAGAAAGAGCCGCTTCGGGCTCGTCCAAAAGATATATTCCGTTTCCCTTAAAATTTGTATGCACGAGTTGCAAAAAGCTTTCCCCATGAGAGCGCTCATGATAATGCTGCGGATTTAGTGACTGCATGCCGTATTCTTCCTCTGCAGTTGCAACATTGTAAAAACTCTCCGCCCTAAGAAAGTAACCCCATCCCGGCTTTTTAAACCCTTTTGAAAGCGTTATGGCATCGCAAAGTTCGGAATGAGAATCATAGGTCGAAAAGTTGTAATTCTTGGTCCCGCCCTCCGGATTAAATCCGTAGTTTACGGCAATGGCCTCCAGCAGCGACGACTTCCCACTGCCGTTCTCCCCGACAAATATCGTTATATTCTTATTAAACGAGAGACAATCAAGGTCTTTTATCGCTTCTATCTCTCGCAGATAACTGCGCTCATCAATTTTATCCCAGTTTATGCTTACACCTCTTATGTGCAAGCTGTTTGCATTGCTTAACATTTTATTCCTCTTTATAAAGCGGGGCATTGGCATAGGGCCTCTCAGCATAGGGGACGGTTCTCTTTGTAGCATAGGGGACGGTTCTCTTTGTTAGCATAGAGGACGGTTTATGCCCATCCGTTTTTTATACTTCAGCCAAAATCTTCGCTATTTCCTCAAAATCCTCTTTTGCTTCTTTAAAATATGGAAAAAGAGCATAGCAGTGAAACATTCCCGATCTTTCGCGAATCGTATATTTAACCTGATATTTTTCACAATTATCTATAAAATTCTGCTTCGCCCCATAAAGCACCTCATCTTTACTGTAAACAAAATGTATGTGATTAACTCCGGAAAAATCTCCCTTTGACATATGTATCATAAACTCAGGCACATCTTCCCGTCCTTGTTTTTCAAACTTTTCAACCTTTTCCATAAAAGCATAATCAACAAGCGGGTCTTTAGAATTATTTTCTTTCATGATACTTCGTTCTTCGTCATTCCAAGGTACTTCTCCGGGAGAAACCGCCACAATGTGATGAGGCTGCGGCAACTTATCCTGCATTGTATTATTATATGCCGCCACCCCTATAGCAAGTGCTCCGCCGGATGAAAAGCCACACGTGCTAACATTCCCGCCACCATATATTTTAACCATTTCCTTGTAGCACTCATATATCATTTCATAGGTCTCTGTAATACAGTGATCTACACACAGCGGGTACATTGGATACCAAATATCGCACCCGGATTTTTTTGCAAGCTTTACTATAGCATCTATATATCCTTTGTCCGGTCCAACCATCATTCCCCCGCCAAAAAAATAGAGAACCGCTCTTTTTGCCCTTTTCTTTTCTTTTTGAACTATAAGACATTCCCGGCCTTTTATTCTATGTTTTTTGTATATAGCTTTATTGTCAGTTGGCACATAAAAAACTTTTTTTTCGTTCATTTTTTTTACTTTGCGCAAAAATTCATCTTCAGGCAAAAGATAAAGCTTCTTCATTCCGGATATTTTCAGCGCCAAGTTAATAATCTTAGCCGTAAAACTCATATCCACTCCTTATTACATAAACTTAGTAAATGGGGTTCAGCATAGGGGACGGTTCTGTCTGT
>JAILQM010000023.1 GCA_024698965.1 Eubacterium sp.
TTTCCGGGGAGCGTTCGGCTCGGCAAGAAAATCCTGGATAACTCTTCAGAACATGTCAATCCTTCTTGTGATTTCACTTGCACTTACACCGGCATTTAAGATGACATTTTGGAATATCGGCGGAGAAGGTCAGGTGCTTATGGGTGCGCTCGCTTCTGCGGCATGTATGATTTATATCGGAGATAAGGTTCCTTCGGGAGTGCTTATTTTGATAATGCTTGTTGCGAGCCTTTTACTTGGCGCATTATGGGGATTTATTCCTGCGCTTTTTAAATCGCTTTGGGATACTAATGAGACACTTGCGACACTTATGATGAATTATATAGCAACCCAGATAGTTGCATATTTTGTTATCGTTTGGGAGGTGCCGAAGGGCTCGGGAAACGTTGGTATTATTAATCAGGATTCCATGGCCGGATGGCTTCCGCAGGTCGGTAACAAATATCTTCTCGTGATTATAGTTGCACTTCTTGTTACATTATTTATGTATGTATACCTTAATCATACAAGACACGGATATGAGATAGCCGTAGTCGGAGAAAGTATTCAGACGGCCCGTTATGTAGGAATCGATGTAAGGAGAGTTGTTATAAGAACAATGTGTCTTTCGGGCGGACTTTGCGGCCTTGCAGGATTTTTGCTTGTCGGCGGAATAAATCATACGATTTCAACCTCTGCCGTAGGCGGCCAGGGATTTACGGCGGTTATGGTTTCATGGCTTGCAAAATTCGATCCTGTATTTATGATTCTTACCAGCCTTCTTATTATATTCTTTGACAGAGGAGCCAGTGAGATTTCGACAAGCCTTGGACTTAATGAGTCTTATAGCGATATACTTATAGGAATTATTCTTTTCTTTATTATAGGAAGCGAATTCTTTATCAGATATAAAATAACCAGAAACACAGGAAAGGAGGCGGCATAATGTTTAGTTTTCTTATTGCTTTTATTCCGAGAGCCATACAGCAAGCGATTCCGCTTCTTTTGGGAAGTACGGGTGAGACTCTTACGGAAAAATCCGGAAATCTTAACCTTGGTATTCCGGGAATAATGTATGTCGGTGCAATCAGTGGAGTAATAGGATCGTTTTATTATGAAAACTCCCTTGCAGACAGCGGCGATATTAGCGGCGTACTTGCGATAATTATTCCGCTTTTGTGTTCGCTTTTCGGTTCACTTATGATGGGACTTATATACTGCTTTTTGACGGTTACTTTAAGAGCCAACCAGAACGTAACAGGTCTTGCCATGACAACCTTCGGCGTAGGCTTTGGTAACTTTTTCGGAGGAAGTTTGATTAAACTTGTTGATACGGATATTCCGTCAATAGCACTTTCGTCAACAAGCTATTATTTCAGCAGAAGTCTTCCGGGAGCATCGTCTTTGGGATGGTTTGGCAAATTGTTCTTAAGTTACGGATTTTTGGCGTATGTGGCAATTGTGATTGCTCTTCTTTCGTCTTATGTGCTTAACCGCACAAGAGTCGGACTTCATCTTAAAGCTGTCGGAGAAAATCCGGGCACTGCCGATGCTGCGGGAATAAACGTTACAAAGTATAAATATGTAGCCACTTGTGTGGGTAGTATGATAGCCGGTCTGGGCGGACTTTATTATGTAATGGATTATGCATCCGGAGTATGGTCAAATGATGCATTCGGTGACAGAGGATGGCTTGCCATTGCTCTTGTTATCTTTACAATATGGAGACCTAATGTCGGAATTCCTGCCTCTATTCTTTTTGGCGGACTTTATATTTTATATCTTTACCTTCCGACAGGAATGGATCATATGGAATACAAGGAACTCTATAAGATGATTCCTTATGTGGTAACTCTGTTTGTGCTTGTGCTTACAAGTATTAAGAAAAAACGTGAGAATCAGCCGCCGGCTCATCTTGGACTTCCGTACTTTAGAGAAGAAAGATAGAAGAAACAAAAAATTGCCCCGCTTCTTAATTGAAGTGGGGCAATTGCGTTATGCAGTATTTACAGACGGGACTTATGGTGTTTAAGCCTCCCATCTTCCGGTTGAGCCGCATGGAAGATACAAACCGTTTGAAGTGACCGGAAGTCCGATTTCATCAGATGAGATTTTTCCGCCGCGGTTTTTCATTTCTGTTCCTAATATATAGCTGAGTACTCCGGGTGCAAAGCCTGTGGTATAAAGGCTTATGAGGAAAAACAGAGGATTATCCGAAAGAACCTGCGTGCAAAGCTTTACCAGAGGGTGAAGTGCCTCTTCTATTTTCCAGATTTCTCCTTTGGGACCGCGTCCGTATGAGGGTGGGTCCATTATTATGGCGTCATAGGTATTGCCGCGCCTTATTTCTCTTTCGACAAACTTAACGCAGTCATCCACGAGCCATCTTATAGGAGCATCGGAAAGATTGCTTGATGCGGCGTTTTCTTTAGCCCAGGTAACCATTCCTTTCGAAGCGTCCACATGAGTTACCGATGCGCCGGCGGCAGCGGCCGATATTGTTGCGCCGCCTGTATAGGCAAAGAGGTTTAACACTTTAATCGGGCGGCCTGCATTTTTAATCTTCTCTGCACACCAATCCCAGTTTACAGCCTGCTCGGGGAAAACGCCGGTATGCTTAAACTTAAAAGGTTTTAGATTGAAGGTAAGCTCGCGGTAAGAAATCTGCCACTGCTCCGGCAAATCAAAAAACTCCCAGTCTCCGCCGCCTTTATTGCTTCTGTGATAATGGGCGTTTGGCTTTTTCCATCCTTTGAGATTTTTGGGTGTGTCCCATACTACCTGCGGATCGGGACGGACGAGAACATAGTCTCCCCATCTTTCGAGCTTTTCTCCGTTTGATGAATCTATTACTTCATAGTCTTTCCATTTATCTGCTAACCACATATATTAAAACTCCTGTAAATAAAACTATATACAATATACACAAAAATTAAGGCACAGACAATAGTATTATTTTAAGGGAAATCGGTAAATCTGTTATACATTTTGCTGTAAAATATTAACTGTTTAATTAAAATGACCGATATAAGAGGTGTAGTAGTAGGTGCATTTTTATAGAAGGAGGTGCTGTATATGGCTATTTCAGGAATCAGTGGTTTGTCTGCAATGTATGACATCTCATCTGTATACGGCAATCCGGTGAGCACAAGCCCGATTTCGGCTATTGACGAAGACACCAGCAGCAATCCTGCGCTTGTTATTGCTGAGGAGAAGCCGGCAGAAGAGGTACAGCTGCCTGACAGAGAACCTGCTTCATCCGTTGCTACGGGAGACTTTGCACAGATACTTCAAATCCAGGAGGAGATCACTTCTCAGGCTGAAGGCGGTGCACTTCCTCCGCAGATCGCAACTATTGAACAGCAGCCACAGACTAACTACAATGACATCATGAATCAAATGATGTCGCAGTCGTCATTCAATATCGGAAATATTGCTATGGCATAAATTTGGGGTGACGCAAAAAGCGGCCGGGACGATTATTCGTTCCGGTCGCTTTTTGGTGATAAAAAATGCAAAATAGTCATTCGCAAAATTGCATTGACACAAATTAAATTATACATTATAATGCAGGCGTCAATAGGCCTGACTGTACTAAAGGGAAAAGGGGGTATGGTAACAGGCGATTGTTGACAGGGATTGATATACATCAAGGAGGATAAGAAGAACTATGATGAGAAATTTAAAAATGGCGACGAAGATTTCTATCGTCGTCTCTATTTCGCTTAC
>JAILQM010000025.1 GCA_024698965.1 Eubacterium sp.
AGAGTACAAGCATCTCGTGGCTCACGGCAATTTATGCAGAGAGCTCGGATGGGATAAGGACGATATTTTCATTCTCCAGTCGGGAGATGTACTTGAGCTCGACGAGGACGGAGCGGAAGTTACCGGAAAAGTACAGGTCGGCAACATCTATATCGACGGACTCGGTGTAGGAGATGTCGGAAATATAGTTCTTAGAGACAGACAGCATCTTGCGGAAGACGGTATTATTATCGTAGTAATGACTCTTGAAAGCGGAAGCGGACAGGTTGTTGCAGGACCGGACATCGTAAGCCGAGGCTTTGTATATGTAAGAGGCTCGGAGAGCCTTTTGGACGAGGCTCGCTCAGTGCTTTACGATACGGTTGAGAGATGCCAGGACAAGCATGTGACAGACTGGGGCAAGATTAAAAATGCCATTAAGGATGACCTTAACAATTTTGTGTGGAAAAAGACTAAGAGGAGTCCTATGATTCTTCCGATAATTATGGAGATTTAGTATGAAAGCTCTTTTAAGACTTACAATTAAATTAGTGCTGATTCTCACCTTTGCGCTTTTGTGTTTTTTCGGTTACAAATTCTGCTATATGATATTTGACACGGAAGCTGTTGAAGAAAACGAGTCTTTGGTGGAAGAAGCTACGGTAAGGCTTGATTCGTCGATGTCGATTTCAGAGGTTGCAAAGGCGCTTGAAAACGCCGGCGTTGTAGAAAATGCAAGTGTATTTAGGGTGCAGTTTAAGGTGTTTACCGCTAAAGGCACTACTTTTATTGCAGGCACTTATACTCTAAACAACGGTATGACAGCCGAAGAAATCATAGAAACAATTACAACAGTAAGCGAGGAAGAGACGGAGGAATAATCTTATGATAGTCAGTGATAAAATATCGGGCTATTTGCGGAGTCTTATTCCTGACAATTCGGAAATCCTTGAGCTTATTGAAGAAGAAGCATTAAAGGGGGAGGTTCCGATTATCCGAAAGGATATGCAAGACCTCCTTCGATTTATTATAGAGTCGCGCCGCCCGGAAAACATTTTGGAGATCGGTACGGCCGTCGGGTTTTCCGGAAGCTTTATGCTCTCATACGGGAATAAGGATTCGCATCTTACAACAATAGAGAATTATGAGCCGAGGTTTGAAGCTGCGAGAGCAAACTTTAAAAGGGCCGGTGTAAGCGACAGGGTGACGTTTATTACAGGCGATGCCGAGCAAGTCCTAAAAGAGCTCGGCGGCACATATGACCTTATATTTATGGACGGCCCTAAAGGGCAGTACATAAACTATCTTGAGGATGTGCTAAGGCTCCTTAAAGGTGGCGGCCTTCTTGTAAGCGACAACGTGCTCGACAACGGCGACATTGCAGACTCAAGGTTTGCCGTGCGCCGCCGCGACCGCACAATCCACAAGCGCATGCGCGAGTACCTCTTCACCCTCACCCACGACCCTCGCCTCGTCACCACCATCCTTCCGGTCGGCGATGGCGCCGCGCTGTCGCACCTAAAACAGCCTTCCCCTTGAGGGCAGCGTGATGGCATAGTTATATAGCCTTCCCCTTGAGGGGAAGGTGTCAGCGTAGCTGACGGAAGAGGTGCCCAACATTACATTATCGCACCGCATCCGGTAGTTATAGCACCTGTCTGCTTGCATCGACTCCGAGCTGCGGGTCGCCAAGAGGCTTCGTTTATGACCGATGGCCGGCACGACTCGATTGGCCCATCCGGGGCCAATACCGTCTAAAAACGCCGTCCGGGCGTTTTTGCCTATCGATCAAAACGAAGCACTAAGGCTCACCTTTGCTCTCCGCGCTGTCTGGCGCAGAGCAGGACTATAACATTACCGGATGCCCCCCACAGAAAGGAATACTATGAATAAACCCGAATTACTCATACCTGCATCAAACTTAGAAACCCTTAAAGTCGCTGTACTTTACGGCGCGGATGCAGTATATATTGGCGGAGAAGCATTCTCCCTAAGGGCTGCGGCCGACAACTTCTCTTATGATGACATGAGAGAGGGCATAGCCTTTGCTCACTCCAAGGGAAAGAAGGTATATGTGACCGCCAATATTTTAGCCCACAATAATGACCTTAAAGAGGCTGAAGAATACTTTGCAGAGCTTAAAAGTATAGCTCCGGATGCGCTTATTATATCGGATCCGGGTATGTTTAATATTGCAAAAAAGGTCTGTCCGGATATCGAGCTTCATGTATCTACTCAGGCCAACAATACAAACTACGGGACCTACAACTTCTGGCATTCGCTCGGCGCAAAGAGAGTGGTGTCTGCAAGAGAACTGTCGCTAAAAGAGCTTAGAGAAATAAGGGACAATATTCCGGCAGATCTTGAGATAGAGACCTTTGTGCACGGCGCTATGTGTATTTCTTATTCCGGAAGATGTCTGCTTTCCAATTTCATGACATCAAGGGATGCAAATCAGGGAGCATGCACGCACCCGTGCCGCTGGAAGTATTCTATAGTAGAAGAAGAAAGACCGGGAGAGTATATGCCGGTATTTGAAAATGAGAGAGGCACCTACATCTTTAATTCCAAAGACCTTTGTATGATAGAATACATACCGGAGCTCGTAAGTGCGGGCATCGATTCTTTAAAGGTTGAGGGCAGAATGAAGACCGCTCTTTATGTTGCAACCTGTGCAAGAACCTACAGACTTGCCATAGATGATTATTTTAAGTCCGAGAATACTTACAGAAACAACATGGAGTGGTATAAAGAGCAGATTTCGGCTTGTACCTACAGAAAGTTTACGACAGGATTTTTCTTTGGCAGACCTGACAAAGATACTCAGATTTATGATAGCAATACATACGAAAAGAAGTATACTTACCTCGGACTTATCGAGGATGTATCGCCGGAAGGCAGGGTGCGTATTACTCAGAAAAATAAGTTTAGTGTCGGAGAAGTGATAGAGGTAATGCGCCCGGACGGAACAAACCGCGAGTATGAAGTAAAAGGGATATATACACTCGACGGAGAGTCAAGAGAGAGCGCCCCGCATCCAAAGGAAGTCTTGTACATAGACCTTGGAGATGCCATAGTAGATGAGTATGATATTTTAAGGAGAAGAGAGTAGTGTAAAAAACACTTGCTTTATACCTTCTGATGTGATAATATATTTTAGTCGCAGAGCGATTATACGTAAAAGGAGATAGTTAAAATGGAAATAGTAAGAATGGCTTGCATTATAGCTTTAATTATATTAAGTGTGGCACTCACAGCAATAATACTTATGCAGGAAGGTAAGTCTGCAGGACTTGGCTCAATCGCCGGCGCAGCAGATAATTACTGGGGCAAGATTAAAGGACGTTCGATGGAAGGCAGACTTGTAAAGGCTACAAAGGTTATGGTAGTAATCTTCTTTGTACTTTCACTTGTGCTTAACATAGCGTCTATCGGTTAGTATTTTTAGTATGGATTTTTTTGGCTGTCACTAAAGTGGCAGCCTTTTTTATCATATTGGAATGGTTGTATGATTTTGATTTGGAACGGAGAAGAATGAATCACAGAAGAAAAAGAGCAAAACATAAAAGAGAATATTTAATGAAGGCCGGCATATCCATCGTAAAAAAGGGACTTAAGGCCAAGGCAAAAAAGAATAAGAAGATAGCAGAAAAAAAGCGTGAGCTTTTATACAATAAAAAGGATGGCGCATCCTCAGAACTTGAGCCAAAGGTATATATAGGTACATTCGACAAAAGCGAAAACTTCGGCTTTGTCAGATGCGCTGACAGAAAATATCCTTATGACATTTTCATACCTATCGAAAAGTCGATGGACGCAAGAGACGGAGAGATGGTAAAGTTTGAGATTACGACTCCGGCGTCTAACAGGAAAAAGCCCGAGGGCATTATAGTTGAGACCTTGGGATTCCCGGAGGAAGAGGCCGGAAACGATGTCTTATATATCGCCAAGGCTTACGATCTGCCTATGGAGTGGTCCGACAAGATAAAGCTCCAGGTAGAGCGTGTGGCAAAGCCCGTATCCCAGGCGGATATAGATTTTCGCATGGATTTAAGGGATGTAAAGATGGTGACAATCGACGGCGAAGATGCCAAAGACCTTGACGATGCCGTATCGCTTTCTTTTGATGAGGACAAAAAGCTCTATACCTTGGGTGTTCACATCGCAGATGTAAGTAACTACGTCCAGGAGGGCTCGGCTCTTGATAAAGAGGCGCTCGAAAGAGGCACATCGGTCTACCTTGTGGATAGGGTTATCCCGATGCTGCCGGTCGAGCTTTCAAACGGCATCTGCTCGCTTAATGCCGGAGAGGAGAGACTCGCACTTTCGTGCATTATGAAGATTACGGAAGACGGCGATATTATAGACCACGAGATTGCCGAGACGGTCATTCGTGTAGATGAGAGAATGACCTATACGGCCGTCAATTCTATCATAGAAAAAGACGAGAAACTTCCTATATATAAAGAAAGATATGGCGACCTTGTTGAAATGTTTGATATGATGGCACATCTTTCACAGATTCTTAGGGATAAGAGGCATGAAAGAGGAGCGGTGGACTTTGATTTTCCGGAGAGCAAGGTTTTGCTTGATGAAAACGGTGCGCCAAAGGAGATCGTGCTTCATGAGGCCAACAGAGCCACAAGACTTATAGAGGACTTTATGCTTGCGGCAAACGAGACTGTTGCCGAGGATTTTTGCAGGAAGGGCATTCCTTTCTTATATAGAATACATGAGGAGCCGACAGAGGAAAAACTTACGCTCCTTAAAAATGTTTTATCAAAATACGGATACTACATCGATGAGAGACATCACGAGCCGAAGGATTACCAAAAGCTCACTGAAAAGATAAAGGGCACGGAAGAAGAAGGGCTTTTGCTTAGACTTGTTCTTAGATCAATGTCTCAGGCAAAGTATTCGCCGGAAAGCCTTGGGCATTTCGGACTTGCGGCAAAATACTACTGCCACTTTACAAGTCCTATAAGAAGATATCCGGATTTGCAGATTCACAGGATAATAAGAGAATACCTGCATGGCAGACTTGATGAAAAAAGAATAGATCATTATAAGAGACTCCTTGGCAAAGTCGGACTTCTTACTTCCGATA
>JAILQM010000013.1 GCA_024698965.1 Eubacterium sp.
CACCTTATTGATATCGGCTCCAACCTTTTCGCAAATATTAGACATTTCGTTAATAAAAGAAATCTTTGTTGCAAGCATAGAGTTTGCTGCATATTTTGTCATCTCGGCACTTGCAATATCCATTATTATCACATGCTCCGAGTTCATCATATAAGGTTTATACAAAGCCCTCATCCTGTCGGCCGAGTCCTCGTTTTCCACACCGATTACTATTCTGTCGGGCTTCATGCAATCCGCAATTGCGCTTCCTTCTTTTAAGAACTCCGGATTCGAAATAACATCAAAGCTTAAAGAGCTGCCTCTTTCATCGAGCTCTTTTTTAATAGTCTCTTTAACCTTTTTAGCGGTTCCGACCGGGACCGTAGATTTATCAACCACATACATATGGTGTGACATGTATTTTCCGATACTTTTTGCAACGGATAAAACATACTGTAAATCCGCGCTTCCGTCCTCTCCCATAGGAGTACCTACTGCGATAAAACAAACATCGCAGTTATCAAGAGCTTCTTTTATATCGGTCGTAAAGTTAAGGCTTCCCACCTCAAAATTATTTTTGACCATTTCTGTAAGTCCCGGCTCGTAAATCGGAATTATCCCCTTTTTTAAATTATCGATTTTTTCCTTGTCTACATCTACGCACCATACGCTGTTACCCATTTCCGAAAAACAAGTTCCGGTCACAAGTCCGACATATCCGGTGCCAACAACAGCTACTCTCATTTTACCCTCCCTTTTATTCCGTTCTTAAAACTGCCTATATTATACCACGAAACGACGAGGAAAATGCAAATTCATTTGCATTTGACGACCGTACGCGATAACGGTCGCTCTGCGGCCGTTATACCACAAAGCAGAGCCTAGGTTTACTATAAATCCGCAAGCTCTTCCCATTTTTCATAGGCGTATTCGAGTTTCTCGGATATGGCGTCTCTTTCTGCGCTTAAGCGGTTAAGCTCTGCCGAGTTTGTCGCAATCTCAGGATTTGCAAGCTCGGCATCTTTTTTCTCAAGCTCTTTTTCAAGCTTATCTATTTCTTCTTCCGCTTTTTTTACGGCATTGTCCTTTTTTCGTTGCTCGGCCTGCTGCTTCTTTTTGTCTTCCCACGAAAGTTTTCCTTCGTTTACGGCTTTATTTTGCCCCTCGCTTTTTTCATCTTCCTTTTCGAGAATGTCTCTCTTTTCAAGATAATAATCATAGTTTCCTATATAGTTCGTCAGCTTGTGATGAGACAAATGCTGCACTCTTCCCGCAGTTTTATTTATGAAATATCTGTCATGAGATACATAAAGCACAGTTCCCGTATATTCGTTTATAACGTCTTCAAGTATCTCCTTGGAAATCATATCCAAATGGTTTGTGGGCTCGTCGAGAATAAGAAAATTGGAATGTCCGAGCATAAGCTTAGCCATCGCAACTCTGCCCTTTTCGCCGCCGGAAAGATCTCCTATTCTTTTAAACACATCATCTTCCGTAAACAAAAATGCTGCCAGAGTATTTCTTATCTGTGTATTGTTAAGATCCGGATACTCATCCGAAAGCTCTTCAAAAAGCGTCTTTTCGGCAGAAAGTCCCTGATGTTCCTGATCGTAGTAACCTATTTCTACGTTTGTGCCGAGAGAAAGGCTTCCCGCATCGGCCTCAAGCATATCGCAGATTATTTTAAGCATCGTGGTCTTACCGGTTCCGTTTCCTCCGATAAGAGCGACCTTTTCGCCTTTTTTTATTTCAAAAGAAATCCCGGAAAAAAGATGGTTTTCTCCGAATGACTTTGAAAGTTTTTCTACCGTAAGCACATCTTTTCCGCTTTCCTTTGCAGGAGAAAACTCCATTCTCATCTTGGAATTTTCCTCTGTAGGCTTTTCCAAAACCTCTATTTTATCAAGCTTCTTTTCCCTGCTTTCGGCTCTCTTTATGGATTTTTCCCTGTTAAACTGTTTGAGTTTTGTTATAACCTGCTGCTGGTGCTCGATTTCTCTTTGCTGGTTTAAATATGCATTAATCTGCTGAGTTCTGACTATCTTCTTTTTCTCTGCATAATCGGAATAATTTCCCGTATATACAACAGCCTTATGATGCTCAAGTTCTATAATCTTCTCTGCTACCTTATCAAGAAAATATCTGTCATGAGCTACAATTATTACAGCTCCTTTGTAATTTTTAAGAAATCCTTCAAGCCATGAAACAGAATCTATATCAAGGTGGTTCGTAGGCTCATCCAAAAGCAAAAGCTCCGGCTTTGTGACAAGAAGCTTTCCCAAAGCAACTCTCGTCTTTTGTCCTCCGGAAAGTTCGGATATCTTTTTATCAAACTCGCTCTCATCAAATCCGAGTCCTTTTATTACACCCGTA
>JAILQM010000085.1 GCA_024698965.1 Eubacterium sp.
ACGGATGATACAACCACAGAGCTTTCATATGAGAATATGAAACTTAAGACCAAAGTTGTATCAACATCTGCCAAAGGTACTAAGATAAAGGTTATAGCATCTAATATTACAGGGGCGGAGAATGTAAAGTTTAGCGTGGAATACAGCGGAGATACAACGCAAAGAACCACAAGAACAGCGACTCTTTCCGCCAAAGGAAACTGGTATAAAAATATCTTAATGTCTAAGTTTACGAGCGCCGGAACCTATAATGTAACCTGCTACATTTACACCAATACTCAAAAGATAAAGGCCGGAACGACAACCTTTACGATAACGGAAGAAAACAGCGGTGAAAATACAGTTACGGATATAAGTGATACAAGAGGAGAGGCTACAGTAAGCGCATCAAACCTTGCGATAACCTTCGGAACAAAGAAGGTTAAAATAGCTGTATGGCCGTACGGAGACAAATCAAAGATTAAGTGGTATACGATAACATCTGCCGATGATTCCGGAAATTACTCGGCCCTTATGAATATATACGACTTTGAAAAGTTCTATGGTACATATAAGGTAAGAACCTATGTATATTCAAACAGCGGAAAGCGGCTTAAGCTGGCTGATACGACATTTACCATATCTGAGCCTACGCCTACGGTAAGCATTACATCAAACAGTTCATATTCGGAGTTTTACTACAGCGGCACAGGTTTTGCGGGCACGGGCTATACAATTAAGAAACTCACCGTAAAAGTCTGGAGTAAAGAAGACGGCAAAGACGATATAACAACCTATGTTGCAACCTTGGGAGACGACGGAGAAACCTGGACTCTTACGATACCGATAGAAGATCATACCGGAACGGGTACCTATTATGCATATACCTATGCTGCCTATAATGACGGTACGGCAAAGACG
The DNA here is from genome assembly GCA_024698965.1 of Eubacterium sp. GTDB lineage: Bacteria > Bacillota > Clostridia > Lachnospirales > Lachnospiraceae > RUG14243. Next base: position 901 of record JAILQM010000085.1, read on the forward strand.
AGAATAAAGAAGTCGACCTTTGACTTCCCTCTTACCGAAATTCTCGGTACATCCGAAAAGACGGCGGAGGACTTTGTGACATATTACAATACTTATTCTCCGATAAGTTATCCGGATTACTATGCGACATCGGATGCGCCTACAATAGAAGATTTTGCTCAGATTTATATTGAAGAGGCTCTTACGGAAGGAGTACGCGCGGATGTTGCTTTTGCTCAGGCCATGAAAGAGACCGGATTCTTAAAATACGGAGGTCAGGTTGATATTTCGCAGTATAACTTTGCGGGCCTCGGAGCTCTTGACGGCGGTGCGAGCGGAGCTTCATTTGAAACGGTTCGTCTCGGAATAAGAGCGCAGATTCAGCATCTAAAGGCTTATGCCACGGACGAGGCACTTGTAAATACATGCGTTGATCCGAGATACACATATGTAACAAAGGGCTGTGCAAAATATGTTGAGTGGCTCGGAATAAAAGAGAATCCTTACGGCAAGGGCTGGGCATCGGCTACAAATTACGGCTTTAGCCTTGTGTCGGGATACCTTGAAAAAATATAGTATATAACAACCAACAAAAGTGTGATACAATGTCATATGAAAAAATTTAGAAGGAAGGACTTGGGCTATGTGTGGCATAGTTGGATATATAGGTAAAAAACAGGCGGCTCCGATTCTTCTTGACGGGCTTTCAAAGCTTGAATACAGAGGATATGATTCGGCCGGAATGGCTGTTTTTGACGGAGAAAACATAAAGATAGAAAAAACACCGGGACGTCTTAAAGTTCTTGAAGAGACGACTCACGGCGGAGAGCTTATGCCCGGAATGATAGGTATAGGTCATACAAGATGGGCAACTCACGGTGTACCGTCTACTGAGAATGCCCATCCGCATTTTAACGCATCCCGTTCAATTGCCGTAGTACATAACGGCATAATCGAAAACTATATAAAACTCAAAGAGAAAATGATAAAGCGCGGCTATAAATTTGTATCAGATACAGATACAGAGGTGTTGGCGCATATGCTTGACTACTATTACAAGGGCGATCCTGTTGAAGCGATAATCAAGGTTATGCACAGGGTTGAAGGCTCTTATGCTTTGGGTATTATTTTTACCGACTGCCCGGATGATGTGTTTGCGGTAAGAAAGGACTCTCCTCTTGTTATTGGAAAAGGTGAGGGAGAAAACTTTATCGCATCGGATGTACCGGCTATTTTGAAGTACACAAGAAACGTGTACTATATTCAAAATGAAGAAATCGCAAAAATAGGCACTGATAAAATCGAATTTTTCAATATTGATGCAGAGCCTATTGAAAAGGAACTTCACCGGGTAGAGTGGGATATGAATGCTGCCGAAAAGGGCGGATACGAATTCTTCATGATGAAGGAAATGATGGAGCAGCCTAAGGTTATAAGAGATACCTTTACTCCTCATATTAAAAATAATGAAATAGTATTTGACGAACTCAAAGATGCGGATATAGATTTTTCAAAGCTCACATCACTTCATATTGTGGCGTGCGGCTCGGCCTATCACGCAGGCTTTACCGGCAAATATGTTATAGAAAAGATGGCAAGAGTACCTGTATATGTGGATCTTGCTTCGGAATTCAGATACAGAAATCCGATTTTGGGAGAGGGCGACGTTGTTGTTCTTATAAGTCAGTCGGGAGAGACGGCCGATACAAAGGCGGCAATCGGCGAGGCCAAGGCAAAGGGCGCAAAGACGATTGCAATAGTAAATGCCAAAGGATCGTCTATGACAAGAGAAGCCGACTATACGATTTATACAGAGGCAGGTCCGGAGATTTCGGTTGCCACAACCAAGGCTTACAGCGCACAGCTTATTATTTTATATATGCTTGCGATAAAACTTGCCGAAGAAAAGGGTACTCTTAAAGAGGATGAAAAGAAACAGCTCATATCAGACCTTCTTCGTCTGCCGGAGCAGGTTGAGATGGTTCTTAACAATAAAGAAAGAATACAGAAATTTGCGAACAGATACATTGCTGCCAAGGATATTTTCTTTATCGGAAGAGGTATTGATTATGCGATAGCAATTGAGGGAGCTTTAAAGCTTAAGGAGATTTCGTATATTCATGCGGAAGCTTATGCGGCAGGAGAGCTTAAACACGGCACAATCTCTCTTATTGAGGAGAATACTTTGGTAAATGCCGTTCTTACTCAGGAAGACCTTTACGATAAGACAATCAGTAATATAAGAGAAGTAAAGAGCAGAGGCGCCTTTGTAATGGCTGTTACAAATCTCGGTCATACAAAGATAGAAGAAGTTGCGGATTATGTGGTATATATTCCGGAGACCAACAAGTATTTTACAAATACACTTGCGATTATTCCGCTTCAGCTGTTTGGATATTTTGTTTCAGCCGGCAAGGGTTACGATGTCGATCATCCGAGAAACCTTGCAAAGTCTGTTACTGTGGAGTAGGTTATAAAAATGAAGGTGCTTATTACAGGCGCGGGCGGACAGCTTGGTTATGACGTGGCAAGAGAGCTTGCGAAAAGAAAAACCGAATATAAGGCACTTACAAGGGAAGACCTTGATTTATGCGATAAGGATGCGATAAAAGAGGTTTTTGAGGCATACAGCCCGGATGTACTTGTGCACTGCGCGGCGTATACTGCGGTGGATAAGGCGGAAGATGACAGAAGCGTATGCGAAAAAGTAAACGTCGAGGCGACAAGAATTCTCGCAGAGCTTTGTAAAAAGGCCGGATGCAAGATGGTTTATTTTTCGACCGATTATGTTTTCGGCGGTGAGGGCGAGCGTTTTTATGAGCCTTACGACAAAAAAGAACCGCTGAATTATTACGGTCTTACAAAATCCTATGGCGAAGATGCGATAATTTCCGCTCTTGATGAGTATTTTATTATTCGCATATCATGGGTGTTTGGGATTAACGGAAAGAATTTTATAAAAACAATGGCAAAGCTTTCCGAGACAAAAGATGAGGTAAACGTGGTCTGCGACCAGATAGGTTCTCCTACTTATACGGTGGATTTGGCGGCGCTTTGCTGCGACATGATAGCTACCGAAAAATACGGCATTTATCATGTGACAAATGAAGGAATATGCTCGTGGGCAGAGCTTGCGGAGGCTGTTTTTGAAGAAATCGGTGCAGCCTGCAAGGTCAACAAAGTTACCACGGAAGAATACGGCGTAACACCGGCAAAAAGGCCCAAAAACTCGAGACTTTCCAAAAAATGTCTTGATGAGGCCGCATTTAAGCGCCTTCCGGAGTGGAGGGACGCTCTTAAAAGATATTTAGCTGAAATGACTCCCGGTAATATTTGATAATTATGAAAGAGGTGCGTATGAAAAAATCAGGTTCAATAATACTTACGGCAGCAATAGCTATGGCGCTTATTTTAGGCGGTATGGGAGAGACGCTTTGCTATGCCGATACTGCAACAATTTATTCGGGAACGGGTGCTTCGGTAAATCTTCGTTCGGGAGCGGGAACGGACTATGAAAGAGTAACTTCTATTCCGGACGGAGCAACTGTAGAAATCGGTGCGCTTACAGACGGATGGTATGAGGTAAGCTATAACGGATACAGCGGATATGTACTTGCGGAGCTTATTCAAACAGGAAGTTCTTCTTCGTCAGCGGATACTTCCGCATCCACATCTACAGATACTTCTTCGTCAACAGATTCTTCTACCTCAACGGATGTATCGACTGCGACTGATTCATCTACGGAGGAGTCTACTGACAGTTCTGTTGTAACTACGGAAGACGGAGATATTCTTATTAACGGAGAAAGCTACAGCATAGACAATGATTTCTACGCTGATGATATGCCTTCGGGCTTTACTTACACGGCAATAATGCTTGATGATGAAAGCGTAAATGCCGCATACTCTGAGCAACTTGAAATTTATCTTGTACATCTTGTTGATGCTGACGGAAATGCAAGCTGGTTTGTAAGAGATGAGAGCTCGGATACGGGATTTTATCCTTATATTACACTTGGAGATGATGAGAGTTTTATAATAATTAAAGACTCGGGCGAAGATGCTCTTGACGGATATACGGAAGTTGAGCTTCCTATAGATACATACGGCATTCTTACAGGATTCCAGGAAGACGGAGGAGATGCAAACCACTATATTATCTACGCAATTTCAAATGAAGGTTTGGAAGGCTGGTATATTCTTGATTCGTCAACAAATACATATATCTCTTCAGCCGGAATGGAGCTTTCTTCAGACTCGTATGCAATTGAGGAAACCGAAGAAGAGGAGGAAACTACAGAAACCGTTTCGCCTATATTTAAGAAGATATCGGCAGTGCTCGGATTTTTATGCGTTCTTCTTTTGGTGATTCTTATAGCTACTCTTATCAAAAAGAGCGGCCGATCTGCCGGCTATGATGATGATTTCTTCGGATTTGGAGACAATGACGAAAAGCCTTCGGCAAAGTCTGATGCAAAGCCTGCCACAAAGACTGAGTCAAAGCCTGCCTCAAAGACCGAGTCAAAGTCTGATCAGACCGGGGACGAAGATGATGAGGATTTTGAAGGTGACAATGAACTTAGCGACGGAGATTTCCTTGATGAAATAGATCTTGGTATAGTAAACAGTGCTGTTGAAAAACAAAATCTCGGAAGATATTCTAAACAGATTAAAGAGTCCGAGGAAAACGCAGCAGAAAAAGCGGCTTCCGAAAGCTTGCGTCATGCGGCATACAGGAACCTTAAAGTCTCGGACAAGCCTGATAATATAGACATTATCGATCTTAACTAGAAAATGTTTTATGCGCCGCTTCTTAGCTCATAGGACGATATTATAACGGACTCAAAGCTTTCGGCAGCAAGCATTGCATTTTTTGTGTCGGCTTTAGAGTCAGCCTGATTAAACAAAAATACAGTGGGTATGGAATAATTTCCGTACCCCTTTTTTATTATATCTGCCGCAATTTGCGGAGTGATAATTTCATCTCTTTGATAAGATGAAAGTTCATACCTGTGACAGGCGTTTTCTATGGTATCTCCGATGGCACTGACACCTGTGCAAACAATCAAAAGGTCGGTATTTGGAAGTATGACCGGCTCATATGCGGCCGGAGTTTTTATGGGGTGACGCCTTGAGCCGTCTGCTTCATAGATGCAAAAATCAAAATTGGGAAGAACGTTTTTAAAAACGTTTTCGCTCATCAGCTTCATTCCGCGTCTGTCTCCGGGGGTTCCGGCAATTACAAGATGAGTTTCTTTGGCCCTTTTAATGATTTCTTTTTCGTCATTGGAAAGGATTATATTCCACTCCTTTGGCGCCTGCATATGAGTTGTGGTTGTCGCAAGAACTTTTTTTCCGGCGACGGAAAGCTCTTTTGACAGATTTAAAAGAGTGGTAGTTTTTCCTCCGGCTCCAATGATTGCAACAAGATAAGGGCTTTTCTTTGGAAGATGACCTAAAAAAAGCGCGTCAGTTATATTATTATATTCATGGTATTTTTCATTTGATATCTTTCTTAAAAACATATTTAGAGTATAGCAAATAAAGGGCTGCTATGGTAATATTTTTGTGGAGGGAGTTTTATGACGGGTATTGGTAAAAGACTAAAAAGTGTTACAGCGATTTTCCTGGGGCTTATTATAATAATATCGGTTATCAGCCCAACTTATGCATCTTCTGCTGAAAGTGAGCTTGCAAACACCAATGAAAAAATAGATGAATTAAAAAAGGAACAGGCAAAGCTTAAAGAGGCGCTTGAGGGATACGGAGAAGATTATGACGGCATTGTTGCAAGCATATCAAATTATGAAGCGCAGATTTCAGCAAAGGAAATGGAAATAAGTCAGGTGACGGAGCAGATAGCTGTTATAGAGGCTGATATTGACGAGCAGTATGAACTGATGAAAATCAGAATAAAATATACCTACGAAAACGGACGAGAATCCTATCTTTCTCAGATTCTTCAGGCGAAGAGTGTGAGTTCTCTTTTGACTCGTATAGAATATGCCGGTGCTATAAAAGAATACGATGAAAAACTCATTGATAACTATACATATTTATGCGAGACTCTCAAAGATAAAAAATCGGAACTTAAAAGTGATAAAGAAGAAATAGAGACTTTAAGAAGTGAATGCGAAGATAAGAGAGTGATTTTGGCCAATCTTATAGACGAGACCGAAGAAGGCATTGCCTTGTCAAGTGAAGAACTCGAAGAAAAGATGGCTGAGGCAGAAGCCTTGGAAAAGCAGATAGAAAAAGAAAAGCTTGAGGCTGCTCAAAAAGCGGCTGAAGAAGCCGCGCGAAAAGCAGCGGAAGAGGCAGCGAGAAAAGCTGCGGAAGAGGCGGCTGCATCCGAAGCTTCCAATGATGCGACATCCGATTATGTATCGGAAGCCGGAGATGAAAAGCTTTTGGCGGCTATAATATATTGTGAGGCCGGAGGAGAAAGCTACGAAGGTCAGCTTGCGGTAGGCAGCGTTGTTATGAACAGGGTGAATTCTTCATCTTTTCCGAATACGGTAAGGGGAGTAATTTACCAGAGCGGTCAGTTTTCACCTGTTGCAAGCGGAAAGTTTGAGCTGGTTTTATCAAACGGTACGTATTCGCAGTCTTCTTTAAATGCTGCGAAAGAAGTCTTGAACGGAAACATTACCGTAAGCTTTTTGTACTTCCATTCGGCTTCGGGATGGACATCGGAGGCCGGTACAAGAATAGGCAACCAGGTATTTTACTAGAGAACGATCTTATATTTTCAAAATGTTTTACAATTAAATATTTAAAGAGGGGCCATTTTTTCTCAATAAGAAATGCATAGCATTATCCGTTTTGGAGATGACTGACCTATAGTTTTATGTGTTAGGATTTATTTAAGCATAAGGAATATATTTCATGCATGTAAAAAAATATAGGAAGGGAGATGCTTATGAGTCATCGATACGAGAAATTATTGACCCCATTTGTTTTGCCAAACGGCATTGTTCTTAAGAATCGTATTGTCCAGCCGAAATGTGCACCCGATCAGATTCAGGGACCGGAGGAGTGGCCTAACGAGCAGTTTATACATTTTCACAGAGAAGCTGCTAGAAAAGGCAATTCACTGGTGGTCGTCTGTGATGCATTTAGACCGGAAGTGAGAAAAATGCCTGCATGGCATGATTTTTCACATTCTTATACTTTTAATCTTGACGATCCCGGAGTGCATAATTATTTTTGTCAGCTGGCAGATGATGTTCACTTCTATGGCTCTAAGGTTATAGTACAGGCGCATCCGGAATTTGAGCGAGGCACAAGTGTCGGAGGCGGTAATCCGAAAAGAATGCAGAGCGCCGAAGGATTTATGCCTATGCCACCCGGGAAAATGGCTACGAAAGAAGAAATCGCAGAAGCCATTGATAAAGCCGTTGAAAGAGTGGCAATGTATAAGGACTGGGGATTTGACGGTGTCGGAGTCGATGTAATGGGGCTCGAACACGAAACGGATTTAAGAGACGATGAATATGGCGGAACAGTAGAGAAAAGATGCAGGTTTACACTTGAGTTTTGCGAAAGAATAAAGAAACGCTGCGGGAATAAATTCATTATTCACGTGATGATGAACGGAGAGGCACCATACGGAGGAATGGGTAATCTTAAGGAAGGGTATTTTCTTGAAGATACGATTACATTTGCAAAACTTGCGGAAGGACTTGTTGATTTAATTACAATTCGTGAAAAGAGTATGGTGGATTGTCATCCTACAGGCTATACTTTTAAACCCGGAGAACACAAGTGTATAGAATACATTGCGAAGATGAAAGAAGCAGGTGTAAAGATACCGCTTGCGGTTTCGGGCGGATTCCAGGATCCGGGTGAACTTGAAAAATTGCTTGAAGAAGATAAAACGGATTTGGTTAGCGTCGGAAGAGGACAGTTTACTGACGACGATTACTATTTGAAGATAATAGAAGAAAGAGGGGAAGATATACGCCCTTGCCTTCATTGTAACCGTTGTCACGGAAGAAGAAGAGCTCCATGGACTTCGGTTTGTACGGTAAATCCTACTTTCGGAATGGAATTAAAGACCAAGAACATGGTTAGACCTGTTACGCGAAAAAAGAAAGTCGCTGTTATAGGTGGAGGAGTTGCCGGAATGGAAGCGGCAATTGTTGCGGCTCAAAGAGGCCATGAGGTTGTGCTTTACGAGAAAACCGATTATCTTGGCGGTCAGCTTTATTTTGGGGATTACTTTGATTTTAAATGGCCGTTTAAGGAGTACAGGCTTTGGATGATTCGCGAGATGGAAAAAGCCGGAGTTGAAATAAGGTTAAATAAAGAGCCTGAGCCTGAAGAGATTGCGGAAAAAGGCTTTGATGCCGTAATAGCAGCAGTCGGATCAAAGGCGTCGCTTCCGAATATTGATGGAATGTATAAGGAAGACGGAACACCGGCGCTAAGAACCTGTCATGATGTAATAGGTAAAGAAGAAACGGTTCCGGAGAACGTTATAATGATAGGTTGCTCGGAAACGGGAATAGAAACAGCTTGTTATCTTGCTCAGCATGGTCATAATGTTACCTGTCTTACAAGACAAAAAATACTTGCCAAGGATGCATCTCCTCTCCACAGCATAACGATTGCCTGGATTCGAGAGGATGAAACGGGGCTTCCGTATATGGCACCGTATTGGGAGCATTTTGACAATATTAAAGGCATCACCGAAGTTACTACTACGATGGTGGGAAAAAACAGCATAGTCTATGAGGATGAGACCGGTGAGAAGCATTCTTTGAGCGCTGATGAAGTAATTGTTTGCGGCGGAGTAAAGCCGTGTACGGAAAATGCAATTAAATATTCGGCGTGTGCACCGGAGTTCTATATGGTAGGAGATGCCGAGAAAGTCGGAGACATCCAGCAGGACGTAAGAAGCGCCTTTGCGGCAGCAAGTCAGATATAAGGTTATTTGGGAATTATTAAAGGATAGTATTTAAGCTCAGTTGTGAAAGGGGGGCTTTCAGTGAGTGATATTAACAGTAGTGCGGTAAAGCAGGAGCATCCTTGTGATAGGGTCTTTTCTGCGACAAGTATTAAAAACTATATTTCGGCCTTTTTGGGACAGTTTGCTATACAGGGCATGGCATATAGTTTGTTTGCAAGTTATTTAAGCGTTGTATTCACAGACTATCTCGGCGTAGGTGTTGCCAAGATAGGAATAGTAATGTCGATTGGTGTATTCGTTGATATGATTACCGACATTATTATGGGTAATATTGTAGACAGAGTACATACCAAGTGGGGTAAAATCAAGCATTGGTTTTTCTGGATGGCAGTACCGGTTGCAGTAACCATTGCTCTTATGTGGATGGTTCCGGAGAGCTCGTCTGAGTCCGTAAAACTTATATGGGCGCTTGTTATTTACAATATTTATTGTACAGCACTTACAGGTGTTAGACTGCCGACATTTGCAGTTCCGTCGGTATGTTCGGATAACTCTAAAGTAAGAACGATTCTTGTTTGGATTGCGTCTGAAGGAACAAACGTTGCGGCAACAATTACAGGTTGGATTATTACACCTGTGGTAAATATTTATCAGGATAATCCGCTTCAGGGCTGGAGACTTCTTTCATGGATAATGGCAGGTATTACACTTGTTCTTTTGATAATAGCGGGAGCTCTTGTAACCGAGAAGCGTCAGGGCAAGGATCTTGAGAGAATAGAAGAAGAGCGTAAAGCTATGAAACATACCGACAAGAGTATGGGACTTGCTGAGCAGTACGGCTATCTTTTCCGTAACAAGTATTGGATATTCTTCCAGCTCGGAGGAGTTGCTAACGGAATGTCACTTGGATTTTTAATAGGTTCAATGGGATACTGGATTCAGCATGTACTTGTTCCGGCAGGACTTGGCGGTGATAACCCGATAGGTCTCGTAATGACAATTATGAATGTACCTATGATGATAGCGCCGTTCTTGATTTTGCCTCTTATTAAGTTCCTGGATCCTAAACAGATAGTTGTTTTATTCATAGGTTTGGGTTCGGTATTCAGCTTGTTAATGTGGGCGTTCGGAATTAAAGTTTGGGGAGCGTTCCTTATATTTATGATTTTAAGACAGTGCGTTGGTTCGTGTGTAAACGGATCTGTAAACGTTCTTCTTACAAGAGCTATAGATTATGGTGAGTGGAGATTCGGAGTACGTCAGGAAGGCGTAGGTTCATCATTCGGCTCAAGCTTAAATAAAGTAACTATGGGTATTGCAACAGCAACTCTCGGATTTGTACTTGCAGCGGGCGGATACGGTAATGAAGGGGCCAATGTTGCACCTGTACTTAACTTCTGCTTTATGGGATTGCCGGGAATAGCAATGGCAGTAGGAACATTCTTTTTCATGATGAGTATGGGAGGAAAAGAGTGGGCTAAGATCAGAGAAGAACTTGACGAGAGAAACAGTAAAGTAAAAGATGAGTAAACAGGAATCCTAATAAAATCCTTCTATCATTAAAAGAGAGGCGGCCTTAAAGGTCGCCTCTTAAGCTTTTGATTATTTATTCTCGGTAAATTCTTTTACTACGTTTAAAAATGTATTAAGCGTAGGAGAGTCGTTATCGGCAAGCCATATCATGGAAATGTGATGCTTTAATTCTTCGTCTAAAAGCGGTACACACGATAGGTTATAGTTAAAACTTTTGGCAACTGTTGAGGGGAGTATTGCAATTCCGCTTGAAACGCTCAGATGCATTAGCATATCCTCTATAGAAGTAAAACGAGTAGGCGCGCTATGTGCTACTGTATCGTTGGTAAAATCATAAGGATGAGTTACAAGATGAAGACCCGGGCGCCCGAAATAGAATTCTTCGTCTTTTAGCCGGTCTATATAGACACCCTTATCTTCGTAAGCGGCGAGCCAATGCTTTTTGCTGCATAAAACACAAAAATATTCTTCGCATAAATCCATGGATTTATATGCTTTATTGTTTGATATCCAGAATGAATAAGTTACTCCGACATCGCAGGAGGCCCGATCCAAAAGCACAGGGATTTCCTCGTATTTTCGTTGTCCGTATGTTAGGTGTAGATTTGGAAATTTATTAAGAGTATATTTGTGAAGTTCGTCAAGCGCAGGAATTATTGCAGGCACAGATATCATTCTTATGTTGCCGGTAGAACCGTTTCCTGCGGTTTTTACATTCTCTATCATTTGGTCAATTGTTTTTAAGACGTTTTTACCTTCACGCTTTAGAGTCTTGCCGGCTTCGGTAAGCTCAACAGAGCGCGGACCGCGAATAAGAAGAGTAACCCCAAGCTCTTCTTCAAGGTTGGAAATTTGTCTGCTGATTGTAGATTGGCCGACATAAAGCTTTTCTGCTGCTGTTGTAAAGTTAAGATATTCAGCTACAACCAGAAAACGCTCCAGTTGTTCCAGTTTCATTTATACTACCCCCATTTCTAATATAAATCCTCATTTTTATTCTACATAAACGTTAAAGCATAATCAACATATATAAAATTGTATATATACAATGAATTGTTTTAGTTCAAATGAAAAACTGCCCATAGGGGCAGCCTTTCAAGAAATGTTAGGATAAAAGAATAATGCGTATTTATTCTTCGGGATTTACCATATCTTTAAGCGGCACGGCTTTTCTTAGCATGAATAAAACAAAGATGCCGAAAACAAACATAAAGCCCGCTGCGGTAAGGAAAGCGCCGGAGTATCCTGAAATGTCGATAATGGCTCCGAATACTATCATACCTATAGCCATACCGAAATCAAATCCGAGCCAGTAAGTTGAAGCGGCAGCTCCCGATCTGCTTTCCGGAACCATTTTCATTGCCATGGCATTAAAGGTTGGAGTAAGCATTGCGTTAAAGGCTCCGAGTAAAAATGCCGAGAGTATAAAAGCCCATTCGCTTAAAGTTATTCCCATAAGCAGATATGAAATTATGTTTAAAATAATTGCCGCTACAGAGACTGTGACCGGTTTTAGTGAATCAAATTTCGGGCCGAGAGTAAAACGGATTATAACGCTTACGACCGCGGTTATAATATAGTAAATACCAACTGTTTTAAATTCGTATTGAGTTGCAAATACAATCATATAGGTGCCGGCTCCGGAAGCAAAGGCTGTAAAGAGCATCATAAGTGCCGGAACGAAAGCACGCTTTTCTATAAAATCGTTTAGATGAAGAGCTTTGGTCTCTTTTTTAATATTTAAACCTAAAGCTGTCTGTTTTTTTTCGTAGTTAAGAGTCATTGCTATGCCTGCGGCAAATATTCCCATAAAACCTCCTACAATCATAGGTAAGAGATAGTTTTGAGATTGAGTGGAAGCGGCGCCGACTGCCATAAGGATTAGACACAGTGAAGGGGCAAGCGCATTACATATCATCTGATGAAGAGAATAGTATCCGAGTCCCTGACCGACTTTCTCTTTGGGAAGAACTTCTGCAGCAACTGCATTTGCGGCAGTGGAATTTAATGCGTTTCCTATTCCCTGTATGACTTTAAATATAAGGAGCATTACCATTGTTGTGGAAAAACCGAGAGCAAAAAGTGATATTCCCACTATTAGGGCACCGATAATAAGAGTTTTTCTTCGGCCGAACCTGTCTGTAATATATCCCGCCAAAAATCTGCAGCAGACTGAACCTATTGTAAAAAATGTACCGAGGAGTCCGCTTTGGGCGGCCGACATTCCGAGTCCGTTTATGACATACAGAGGTAAAACGGTATTTGTAATACCCATGGTAAACTGACATAAAAGCGCATAACAGACAATTCTTATGAAGCTGCTGTTCCATACTTTCGAATATAATTCATTTGATTGGTTGGTCATATCAAGTCTCCTTTTGTTTTTGATTAATTTTATTATATAAAAAGATTGGTATAAAAGCTTATCGCGTTTCGGATAATGCTATGCATTTTTTTACATCCGCTCTTTTTAAAATGTTTGTTGCATAATGTAATTTTGAGTGTTAAAATTATTAATGCGGACACTTTTCGGAGCCGCATAGATAAGTTAGAAAATTAATTGGATAAAAGGAGAAGAACAATGTCAAGAAAAGTTGTTATTGCAAGCGCTGTTCGT
>JAILQM010000092.1 GCA_024698965.1 Eubacterium sp.
GAAATAATAATATTAGATATTGCAATAGTCCCACTATACTTTGTATTTACCGATTTTACCTCAGCACCAAAAATCATATTAAACAATGCTTGGAAAAACATGCTCATTCCTGCAGTAACCAAAAGAATATCTCTCCACGCAATTGAATTACCTCTGTTTACCAACTTATTAAATGTTGTTTTCTGAATAGCATATCCAAATGCTCCCATAACTATTATATTAACAAGCGCCGTCAGATATGGATCAAATCCTGCATATTTTGTAAGGTATATTGATATGTAAAGGGAAATCATAAGAATTTCTCCATGTGCCCAGTTTACAACCCCCATTACACCCCATGCCAAAGACATTCCAAGGCCAATAGCTGCGTAAACTCCTCCAATAAGAAGGCCGTCTATCAGCGTTTGGATTATTAAACCTGCTGTCATAACTATCTCCTTTTAATCGTTTTAAATTAAAGACCCTTGCTCATCACTTTCTAATGAAAAGCAAGAGTCTTTATTTAAAGTAGTCTTTAATAATTAATTAAATCGTTTCCGTCTGTGTAACTTTCAGGATAAACAATTACCCATTCTCCGTTTTGTACCTGAACAAGTACCATACCATCCGTTTCTCCTAAAAGTTTATTATTATTATATCTCTCGTGATTATCAGATGTAAAAGAATCTCTAGTTTGTCCTTCCGTAGCAAATTCAACGCCTTCGTAACCTGAGAACCAAAGTGACCAATCGTCTGCTCCGACACTAAGATTATAAAGAGCATCTGCTACAGCTTCGGTATCTTCACTAGCCGCTGCTTCCAATGCATTAACTATTGTTGCCATTCCAAGCCATCCCCAACATGGTTCCATTGTCATTTCGTAACCATATTTTTCTGCAAACTGAGCTGCAAGTTCCTCTGCTTCTTCACAAGCTCCGCCATAAGAAGGAATCCATGGTGCAGAATAAAGAACATTTTCTGCAGAATCTCCACAGTTTTCAATAAATCCGATATCACCAATTCCTCCTCCAAGGCCTGCAATCTTTGCATCACACTGATAATCACTCATTGTTTTACACAGAAGATTTGTAGCCGCTGAGAAGCATGCGCAAATTACAATATCAGCCTCTGCTGTTTTGATTTTATTTACTAAAGTAGACATATCGGTAGTTGTTTCTGAAACAGACTCGTCAACAACAACTTCATATCCCCATTCCTCGGCATTTGAACGCCACGATTCTACAGCTGCACTTCCCCAGTCACCTTCATCATAAACAACAGCAATTTTATCTGTTGGATTATCTGCTCTTACACTGTTCAAATAATCAATTATAAGTTTCCACATATTGTCTCCGTCTGTAGAACCTGTATTTGTTCTATATACATATTTGTTCTCTTCAGACATAAAGTTTTCACCGGTAGCATTTACAATAATATACGGAATGCCATATTGAATCGCGAGTGGAGCCGTTGCGGCTGCAACAGTTGAATTATACGGTCCAACGACAGCACTAACACCAGCATCAACAAGATATTCAAATGCCGACACACCTGTTTCCGGATCAGATGCAGAATCCTGTACTACAAGCTCTATCTGCTTTCCTCCAAGAGCTTCAATGCCCCCGTTTTCATTAACATAGTCAACACAAAATTCAATACCATTAAGCTGAACTTCGCCGTAGTATGCCGTAGATCCTGAAAGTGGTAATAAGACACCTACTTTTACAGTATCTCCTGATGTAGCTGTTTCAGATGTCTCTTCAGCTTCTGCATCTCCGCTTCCTTCTCCTGCTGTGGTACCTCCACAAGCCGCAAGCGAAAATACCATGCATACACACAATAAAGCTGCAAGCATTTTTTTAAGTTTCTTCATAATAATAAAACCTCCCTACTTAATATTTTTAGAAACCTAAACTTCTATACTTATTGTTTAACATTCTTATTTGTTTTTGTGAAATATAAAAAAAAGATGGCGGTATTAGATTTTTCTAATATCGTCATCTTCTTACTAACTGTCTAAATGAAAGTATCTCTACCTCCAACTTATTATATCTCCCTTTCTTTCAGGCCTTTTTGCCGGTTGCTTTTCCGGATAGCCCACAAAGAGTGTGGCGTAAAGCTCATATCCCTCCGGCAAAAAATACTCTTTAAGCTTAAGAGTTTTCTCATCCCTGAATAAATCTTTTGTAAACAGCGTAGACCAAAGCGTAGCAAGACCAAGATCTGTTGCCGCAAGCATAAGATTTTCCGCAGCAAGTCGCGGTCCAATATCCGGCCATGGAACATTTGGATCTCCCGAAATCATAATGACAATCGGCGCTCCGCAAAAATCGCCCTGGAACGGCCACTTAAGTTTTACCTTGCCGTATCCCGGAACATCCTTCATTTCTTTCCCAAAATCCTCCGGCGGATCTCCCGCCGCCTGCCTTAGTTTTTCTTTGCCTTCCTCGCTCTCTACAATTGTAAAATGCCACTTCTGCGTATTTTTCCCGTTTGGCGCATATGTAGCAAGCCTTATTATTTCCTGAATTTTTTCTTCTTCTACCGGTTTATCCGCAAATCGTCTGCAGCTAAACCTCTTTTCAATCGCCTCTCTTAATTCCATACTTTCTCCTTCACCAATCCCTTTTTATATCAATCTGTTCTCTTTTTTATTTAATACGTAAAATCCTTTTTCGTTAAGAGTGTTTTCTCTGTTATATCTCATTTCCGTATCATCCATCTGGCGGAAAACTCCTCCGGCCTCTTCAACTATACACTGCATAGCTGCCGTATCCCACTCTTTGGTAAGTCCGTAGCGGTAATATACCTCGGCATCCCCTCTTGCCACAAGGCATCCCTTTATAGAACTTCCGATTCTTACCACATTATCAATACTGTATTTGTCAAAAAGTGCCTTCATTTCTTCGGACTCATGAGAGCGACTCGAAACTGCTCTGAAATTTTTCCTGTCTCTGAAAGAATAAAGTCTCGAAGAAACCTTCATTTTCTTGGTATTGCCGTCTTTGTCTCTGTAAAATGCTCCCTGGCCTTCGGCCGCATAAAAGAGCTCATCTGTAACCGGAATATATATAACTCCCATTACACTTTTGTGATCTTTGGCCAAAGCAATATTTACCGTAAATTCTCCGTTTCTCTTAATAAATTCTTTTGTTCCGTCAAGCGGGTCTACCACAAAGCAATACGGATTTGAAAGCCTTTCCGTATTGTCCTCTTCTTCTTCGGAAAGAATTGCATAAGTCGGGAATTTCTCACGAAGCATCTCCACTATCTTATCATTTGCAAGCCTGTCTGCTTTTGTAAGCGGCGAGTCATCATCTTTGGTCTCAACCTCAAAATCGTCCGATTCGTATACCTCAAGAATTAGTTCCCCGGCGCGAAGCGCAGCCTCTTTGGCCACTTCTAATGCCTCAGCATACTCTCCTTCTATCTGAGGTTCCTTTTTAAGTACCTCTTTTACATTTTCCGCAGTTTTAGCTTTGCTGGTCTTTTCATCCACAAACTCATTCGGCACCTCATCTACCGCAACCTTTCCCGAAAGTATATATACAACAGCCATCAGGAATGTTTCTGCCACCGCAAATACGAGATATTCTATCTCGAGAGTCATATTTTCAATACTCTTAAGATGGAGAACGATATATATGAGTTCCCCGATTATCTGCCAAGCCGAAAACACAAGCATAATAAGAGAAACCACATGGAGCCTTTTTATGCCGCCCTTAAACTTTCTTGCTATCATATATTCACCGGCGGTAACTGTTTCCCAGACTGCACCTATCAAAAACATTCCGGGTATCAACATCAAAAGACAAATCATTCCAACATAAAATGTAGAACTTGCGCCTGTATCTAAAACAGAGGCATATAAGAATATAAGAATGTATGCTACTGTCGCAACCAGGCATCTTATCTTAAACGTTTTCCTTTCCGCATCGTTTAAATCAAGCCTGTAATAGTTACCGGTATATATAAATTCTTTTTTTCTTTTTCCGGTGGCTGCATCATAACGCTCTACCTTTTCAAATCCTTCAAAATACTTATCTGCGTTGCTCATTATTATTCTCCCTAAACCCAAATCACCCGTTGCATTATCACAGGCTGCATTAAAATCTATGTACATTATTCTATCACAACGCCATAAGGAATGCGAGCGCCGCCCCAACAAAAAGAGGCTGCCCGGGCAGCCTCTTTTAATGCTTACTGTATAATTTAGTAAGTTTCCTATGCTTATACCATACGCATAGCTTCTTTAACATTTCAACAACTTTCCGACGAACGGTCGGTTTTTTCGATTAACGGTCATTTTCTTCGGCCGGATCAGAAATTTTCGGTATCATATCTGATATATGCCTTCTTTACTTCCTGCCTTCTTCGTCTTGAAAGAGGTATTTTTATTCCCTCTGTAAGCACTACCGCATCATGCCCCAAGCTTTCAATTTTGCCCGCATTTACAATATACGATTTATGAGTTAGTACAAAAAACCTCTCATCAAGTTCATCTGCCATACCTTTTAAGGAAATGTTTTTCTCAAACTGCTTTTTTCCTACATGTATTTTAATAAAGTCCCCGGCAGACTCTATATAGCTGATATCCCTCACTTTTACCGGCACCTCTATGCCATTTGAGCAAAGGTCAATCACTCCGTATCCCGGCAATACTTCCTTAAGGCGTTCTAAGGATTCAAAAAACTCATTCTCAGAGACAGGCTTACTCACAAATCGAATCGCGCCTATTTTAAATGCTTCTTTATAGCAGTCCTCCTTACCCGTAAGCATTATTATTTTTCCATTCCAGCCCCGTTTTCTTAATGCCTTTGCCGCCTCTATTCCATCCACTCCGGGCATATCAACATCAAGATAAAGAGCCTGATACTCTTCTTTACATTCTATTAGTTCTTCTCCTGAAT
>JAILQM010000113.1 GCA_024698965.1 Eubacterium sp.
AGTCTATATTTGACGAAAGGAAGTGACTTACTACGGACGGTTTTGCAGAGAAGATCATGGAAGAGCTTAATTGCGCGACTGTGTTTACTATTCCGATATTCGGAGGAATAGAAATAGCCGAGTCGGTAGTGGTGACATGGATAATCATGGCGGTGCTTGTCGCAGCCGCAATCCCGTTAGGACGCAATTTAACAGTTGAAAATCCGAGTAAAAAGCAGCTTGTTTTGGAGGTTTGCTTTGAGTGGCTCGAAAACTTTTTTAAAGGCTTGCTCGGAGAAGAAGGGGTAAGATATATTCCTTATCTTATGACGGTAATTATCTACATAGGATTTGCCAATATCATAGGTATATTCGGAATGAAGTCTCCAACCAAGGATTTAAATGTTACTGTGGCGCTGGCCGTGATGAGTATTGTACTTGTGCAATACGCGGGTATCAAAGCCAAGGGCACAAAGGGCTGGCTTAAAAGCTTTGCCGAGCCTATTCCGATAATAGCACCGATAAATGTGCTTGAGCTTGTAATAAAGCCTTTGTCTTTATGCATGCGACTTTTCGGAAACGTGCTTGGAGCATTTGTCGTAATGGAACTTATAAAATATCTTATGCCGGTATTTTTACCGATTCCATTCAGCCTGTATTTTGATTTCTTTGACGGATTCATTCAGGCTTACGTATTTGTATTTTTAACATCACTTTATATTAAAGAGGCAATTGAATAATTTTTTTTAAACAGGAGGAAACACATATGTCAACATTAACAGCAATCGGAGCAGCAATCGCAGTATTTACCGGAATCGGAGCAGGTATCGGTATCGGCATCGCAACAGCTAAGGCAGCAGATGCAGTAGCCCGTCAGCCGGAAGCGGATTCTAAGATTACAAAGATTCTTCTTTTGGGTTGTGCGCTTGCAGAGGCAACAGCTATTTACGGTTTCGTAATCGGACTTTTGGTTATTATCTTACTTGGAAACTAGTCCAAAAGGAAAGGTGGCGAGGATATGCTTAGACTCGATATAAACCTTGTGCTTACAATTATTAACCTTTTGGTACTGTATTTTCTTCTTCGCAAGTTTCTCATAAATCCTGTGAGAAATGTTATGGCGAAAAGAAGGGAGCTCATTGAGAATTCTCTTAAAGAGGCGGATACTGCCAAAGCTGAGGCCTTAGAGCTTAAAAAGAGCTATGAGGAGCAGATGGCGTCGGCCAAAGAAGATGCCGCCAGAATAATTGCGACATCCAAGGACAAAGCAAACGAGGAATACTCAAAGAAAATGTCTGAGACCGCAAATGATGTGGCGAGGATGAAACGCGAAGCCGAAGAAGCTATGCAGCTTGAGGCTGAAAGTGCCAAAAGACAGATGCAGCAGGAGATTGCTTCTCTTGCAATGGCAGCTGCGGTTAAAGTAATCGGAGAGTCTAATACGGAAATACAAAATAAGGCTCTTTACGATTCATTTTTGCAAGAAGCAGGTGAAAAATAAATGAAGAAAATGCCTGAAAAATATGCGGAGGCATTCTATGATTTGGGCATTCGATATGAAGACTTTAAAGAAATATCGGATGTTATTACAGGGGATAAGGCCCTCCGGGAGATTATGGGAATGCCCGTTATTTCCGCTGAGAAAAAAGAAAACATTATTCAAAAGGTGGCACAAAAAGCCGGAGCCGATAAGACTCTTACAAATGCTCTTATGTACCTTTGCGAAAAGAGGGACATTCAGGGCATAGAGGAGATAAGCGAGGCTCTTAAAAGATATTCTCTTAAGAAGGAGAGCATTATAAGTGCGACTCTTTACTGTGTTACTGAGCCTGACAAAAAGCAGGAAGAAGGCATAAAAGAGTATCTTAAGAAGGAGTTTGGCAAAAAGGATGCTATTTTGAATATTGTAAAAAAACCCGAGCTTTTGGGTGGCTTTATAATTGAGGCAGAAGGAAACAGAATTGACCGAAGTGTTTTAAGTCAGCTTAATGCGATTAACGAAAACATAAAAACGCGGTCATAAGGAGGAAGATATATGGGCCAGATAAGCTCAAATGAAATAATTTCCATTATTAAAAGCGAAATTGAAGATTTTGAAATAGATAAGTCCTCTAGGGAAACCGGCAGTGTTATCTGGGTAGGAGACGGTATCGCAACGATATACGGCCTTGATGAGGCTATGTACGGTGAGATAGTCGTTTTCGAAAACGGAGTTCGCGGAATGGTGCAGGATGTAAGAGAAAATGAAATCGGCTGCAT
Organism: Eubacterium sp.; assembly: GCA_024698965.1. Classification (GTDB taxonomy): domain Bacteria; phylum Bacillota; class Clostridia; order Lachnospirales; family Lachnospiraceae; genus RUG14243. The sequence goes on from JAILQM010000113.1 coordinate 2,239, forward strand.
TCTTTTCGGAAGCGACACCGGAATTAAAGAAGGCACTGTTGTTACGAGGACGAAAAAAAGAGCCGGAATTCCGGTCGGAGAAGGATTTTTGGGCAGAGTCATAGATGCTCTCGGCTCTCCGATAGACGGAAAAGGCGAGATAAAAAGTTCGGACTACAGACCTATAGAAGAGCCTGCACCGGGCATTGTGGACAGAAAGTCGGTAAATGTTCCGCTCGAGACGGGAATACTTGCCATAGACTCGATGTTTCCCATAGGCAGGGGACAGCGAGAGCTCATCATAGGTGACAGACAGACCGGTAAGACATCTATTGCCATGGATACGATTATCAACCAGAAAGGCAAAGACGTTATCTGTATCTATGTTGCGATAGGACAAAAGTCATCGAGTGTGGCTCAGATTGTAGGTACGTTAAAAAAGCACGACGCTTTGGATTATACGATTGTCGTTACTTCTACGGCATCCGATCCTGCGCCGCTTCAGTACATCGCGCCTTACTCGGGCACAGCGCTCGGAGAATACTTTATGTATAAGGGCAAAGACGTGCTAATCATTTATGACGATCTTTCAAAGCATGCGGTGGCATACAGAGCGATTTCGCTTCTTTTGGAGCGCTCTCCGGGACGAGAGGCTTACCCGGGTGATGTATTCTATCTTCACTCAAGGCTTTTAGAGCGTTCCGCAAGAATAACAGAAGAAGCCGGAGGCGGTTCAATTACCGCCCTCCCTATTATAGAGACTCAGGACGGAGATGTATCGGCATACATTCCGACAAACGTTATTTCAATTACCGACGGACAGATATTCTTAGAGTCGAACCTTTTCTTCTCGGGACAGCGTCCTGCGGTAAATGTAGGTCTTTCGGTATCGAGAGTAGGTGGTGCGGCACAGACAAAGGCCATGAAAAAGGCGGCCGGAAGTATTCGTATCGATCTTGCTCAGTACAGAGAGATGGAAGTTTTTACCCAGTTTGCATCAGACCTTGATGAAGGCACAAAGGCTCAGCTTGAATACGGCAGAAGCCTTATGGAGCTTTTAAAGCAGCCGCTTTCAAAGCCTATGTCTCTTGCAGAGCAGGTAATAACCCTTGTTTGCGCAACTCACAGAACTTTCAGCGGCCAAAAGGATGTTAAGGGATTCCAAAACGGCCTTTTGGAATACTTCGCGGAAAACGGCGCAGGTATTGTTGATAAGATTAACGCTGAGAAGACGCTTGATGATGAGCTCATTAAGCAGATTGAGGATATGGCGGATAAGTATAAGGCTGAGAATACTCCTACTTAGTGTAGAAAGAGGCAAAAAATGGCAAGTGCAAAAGAAATAAAAAACAGAATAAGCAGTATCGAAGATACTCGCAAAATCACAAGTGCCATGTATATGATCTCATCCACAAAGCTTAGGCGTGCGAAAGAGAGGCTTGAAAAGGCCGAACCGTTTTTCTATGCTCTAAAGCCGGCGATAGCCAGAGTTTTAAGACATATGAGACCCGGAACGCTTAACAATGTTTATATGGATGATTATGAGCCGGCGCCCGGAGAAGTAAGGCGCAAAAGAAGAGCCTATCTTGTGGTTACAGCCGACAAGGGACTTGCCGGAGCTTATAACCACAACGTTTTAAAGCTTGCTGAAAGTGAAATGGCAAAAGAGGGAGAGACCTATCTTTATGTTGTAGGAGAAGTCGGAAGACAGTATTTTGAGACAAAGGGTATCCCTATTGACGTGCATTTTCACTATACGGCTCAGGACCCTTCTTTGGGAAGGGCGAGACGAATCACCTCGATTTTGATCGATATGTATAAAGAAGGTGAATTTGACGAAGTAAATATGATATTTACTTACATGGACGGAAATAAGCCTGCGGAAGCCGTTATGGAAAAGCTTCTGCCTTTGCATAAGGCGGAATTTTTGCCGCTCGGAAACGTGGACTACATTTATCAGGAAGAATTTTTCATGCATCCGAGCCAGGAGGATGTAATAGATAATCTTGTGCCAAACTATATGGTGGGATTTATTTACTGCGCGCTTACAATGTCATATATGTGTGAGCAAAACAGCAGAATGACGGCCATGAAGGCGGCAACGGACAGTGCCGATGATATGCTTAAAGAACTTAACAAGACATACAATCATATCAGACAGGCAACTATAACACAGGAAATTACGGAAGTAATAGGCGGTGCGAAAGCACTTAAGAATAAAAAGTAAGGCGAGAGGAGACAGGGCAAATGGAAACAGGAAAAATAGTCCAGATTATGGGACCGGTAGTTGATGTGAGCTTCGAAGAAGGACATCTTCCGGCCATAAAAGACGCCCTTAAAGTTAATTTAGACGGCAAAGAGCTTACGATGGAGGTTATGCAGCATACCGGTAACGGAGTTGTGAGATGTATAATGCTTGCAGCAAGCGACGGCCTTCATAAGGGCATGGAAGTTGTGGCAACCGGAAGCGGTATAGAGGTTCCTGTGGGAGAAAAAACACTCGGCAGACTTTTTAATGTTTTGGGCGAGCCGGTTGACGGAGGAGATCCGATTGATGATGCTCCGAAGTGGTGTATTCACAGAGACCCGCCTTCATTCGAAGAGCAGAGCCCGGTAGTTGAAATGCTTCA